>JAKSDJ010000287.1 GCA_022360155.1 Chloroflexales bacterium
ATAGAGCTGGCCGAGGCGGTAGTGCGGCTCGGACACAGTAGAATCAATAGTGATCGCTTGGTTCAGCGCAAGCTCAGCCTTGTCCAATTCACCCCATTCGAGCAGCGCGGCGCCCAGCTTAGTCCAATTTCCCGCAGTCGGTTCAGTGCGCGCCGCCTGAGTATAGGCTTGCTCCGCCTCGGCGGTGCGCCCCGCATCACTGAGAATATCGCCCCACAAATGGTGCAATCCAATATCGTTCGGGTTGGACGGGGAAGCCCGGTTCAACACCTGCGCCGCGTCGTCGAGCCGCCCCAGGCTGCGATACTGTTCGGCCAGACCAAAGGCAAGCGCAGCATCGGTCGGGTTCGTAGACGACGCCTGTTCGAGTTCTTCCAGACCGGCTGGGATGTCGGTACTCTGCTCGGGGAGCGGGCGCGATGGCTCAAACGATGCCTCAGCGGCAAAGTCGAACGGTTCTGGCAAGGCATAGCTGTCAGGAATGGCGCGCACCTTGTAGATTTGCACCTGTGGCGCGTCGTAAACCGTATTGAGGTAGGTGTCGCGCATATCTTCGAATTTGCGCAGCCCAGCCTCATTGTAGAAAGCCCGCTCGACTCCGCCCACATAAATATAGTCGACCCGATGCTTCGCTAAAAAGCGTAGCGTTGTTTCCAGATCGGTCGTGCGATAGAACTCTTCGAGTTCGTAATTGCGGATGCTGGTCACGAAAGGATCGCGCTGCTCATCGGTATGCAACGCGCTGATCACCGTCGGCAGGCCGGTATTCGCGGCGATGCGCACACCATAAGCTCGATAGAACCAGAGGTTCGATTGGACCACAATCGGTGTTCCGCTGATATTGTCGTTCAACCACGCGATTGCATCAGCATCGCCGCTGAGGTCGACCGTTACCCGATCTACACCCGGTTCGCAACTACTGGAAGACTGGCAGTCATATGTGAACGAGGCTTGACGTAAAAAGGCCAATCCATCGAGGGTCAGGCCCGGCGGCGATTCGGGGAAGCGATAGGCAAGCCGGCTGGGCGGGCCAACCAGCGGAAAGATCGCCGCGATGACGACCGGCACAGCCAGCAGCGCCAGGCCGACTCCCTGGGCGGCGACCCCGCCGAGGCGATACAGGCCGCGCAATAACAGCGGCAAGCCTGCCGCCGCCGCCAGAGCCAGCAGCGTCCAAATTTGGATACCGAACTTGAAGACGGTATTCATGCGATACCAATCGCCGCCAGCAAGATGGTCACGAATAAAGACAGTCTCAACGCCGAGCGAAACTGCCCAGCCAAGACCGACCAGCAACACCGCAAACCAGGTCGATCTAGCTAGAGAGCGTTGCAACAGGAGAACCGCGCAGGCGACCAACAGCAGGAACAACCAGGCTCGCAAGCCTACCGACGGCGAGAAGATCATGATACCAATTGGCAGCACAACTACACTGAGCGAGCTAGGCACAAGGATTTTGACCCGTTGCTCTTTGTTCCTGATTCTGTGTGCGATGACACGCCAGAGCGCCCCAAATACAACCGGAACCAACACCGCCACAAAGACGCCATACAGAATCAGATAGTCTGTGGTGCTGGTAAAATCCTCCACCCTGCCAATACCCGAGACGAAAGCGTAGAAGTGGTCGAAGAAGGGCATATACAGCGCCAGGCCGCCTATGGCTATTGCTAGGGTCAGCAGGATTGCGCGCCCAAGATGCAGAGCGCGGGCGCCGACATTCGTCGCTGCGGACCGCCACGCTACCCCGACGAGCGCTGCAGCAATCAGCAACGCATAGGTCGGGAAATCCCACGAGTTGGTTACCGCCAGCGCACCCAGCGTCAGAGCGGTTAGCGCATACGTAAACACGCTCGTGGATTGCCCCCAAGCGATATCTAAGATCTGGTAGGCCAGGGCGATTACGAGCAGCGCGATAGGCAGTGCGATCAGGTGGGGGTGCAGGTCGGCAAACAGGAACGACCAGAAAGGAAACTCGTTGATCGTGTTGGGGATCACCCGGCTTGGACCAATAAACCATGCGTCGAGGCGCTCGCCGATTGTGGCAAGGTCACCATTGCGCAGCGCCTCCAACACCGGGCTAAAGCCGTTTGACCAGCCGGCGGCAAAGTAACTCGCCAGGTTGCCCAACAGCGCCAGGAACGCGGCGCCGAGCAAGCCATAACGGACTCTTCCGGTAAGTTGGGCCACGATGGCATACCCGCCCGCCAAAGTCAGCCCGAAGAGCGTCGGAATGACCAGGTTATACGCCAGGGCGGGCGCAATGCCGGTAGCCCTAATCGGCAACGAAACGAGGTACATCCCGTAGTAGTAGTAATTGATGTAGCCGCCGCTAAAGAACGGATCATAGGGCGGCATCACCGGGCTGCGCAGGATTGCGTTGAGGAAACCGAACTCCATCGGCTTCTCACCGCCCCAGATCGGCTGCCACAGGTCGGGATTGAAGGCGCGGAACAACGTGAAAAGCGCGAAGCCGCCGAGGAACAAACCTTCACCAAGCAGGACAGCGCGGCGGCGCGCCCGCAGGCGCGCAACCACAATCCGCAAACCTCGGGCCAATGCCGAACGTCGGGCATCATCACTGGCTTCAACTCCAGCAGCGGATGTTACGCGATCATCGTGCGTTGCGCGCCCTATCCAGACGAGGATCGCTGCATTCAACACCAACACAAGAATGACTCCCGCAAGCAGTCCCCAGCGATCATACTGCCAGATGCCCAGGCTAGCAGGCAGCCAGACAACGTAGCCCAGCACCAGCAGGCCGATCAAGCGCGCCCAAGTAAAACCGCCATCGCGCCAGCGCCCGAACATCAGAACAGCTAGCGGCAACCCCAACAGCGCCAAGGCATAGAGAATCACCAACCAGGTTACCAGCGCAACCCAGGAATTGGAGCTAGCCCAGCTATTCCAGGCGTAGTCGCCGACAGCAGGCAGCGCGTTGACCGGCTGATCAAGCATTAGTCGCGGCGGCGTTCGGAGTTGGGGCGGAACCACCGGCAGGTCGGTGGTGAGCATCGTCGGCGCGCCCGGCTGGATCACGCGGTAGATTGTGGTCTCGCCGCTGCGAAACGCCGCTGCGAGATAGCCGCGTTGAACCATAGTCTCGAACTTCGCCAGCCCCGCTGGATCGTAGATCGCTCGCTCGACACCGCCCACATAGACGTATTCGACGCCATACGCCTCGATCTGTTGCAGCGCCTCGTTCAGATCACTGCTGTTGTAGATCGAAGCGACAACCTCTTGGCGTTGGTTAATGACCGGCGTCGCACCCGCAACGTTGCGCTGCTGGATCTGGTGCCATTCCCATCCCAAAACCGTCGGCAGGCCGGTGAATGTGGCAATGCGGCCCGCCCAATGATACGATGGCTGATGCGCCTCCAACACTATCGGCGTTCCCTCGGCATTCTGTTGCAGCCAGGCGATTGCCTCGGCATCCTCAGAGAGCGGGAAAGTATATCCGGCTTCGCTACCGCTCGCATACTGCATAAACGCCGCACCATCAAGTGTACGGGGCAGATTCTCGGCATAGCGGTCGCTAATGCGCGCCGGCGTCGCAGTGAGCGGGTAGACAAGCGACGCAGCGACCAACAGCATTGCCGCACCGCGCCACATCCAAACGAGGCTGGAGCCTATTCGCTGCCGAGCCGCTGATTTCCAAACCTGAAGCCCTACCCCCAGTTGTCGCCACATCCAGGGTAAGGCGACTGCTGCGGCTAGCCCGAAGAGCGTCCAGGCGTGCAGACCAAACTTGAACACCGTATTCATGCGCCCAACATCGCCCTTTACCACGACCAGTTCGACCAGCAGCGCCAGCGCCAGCGCCGCGCCGCCCCACAGCAAGGGCAGCAACATCCGCGTCGGCAGGAAACGCAAGCGCCAGACCAGCCAAGCCGAGCCCAGCGCGAGCGGGATCAGCAGTACCGGCGCAGCCAGGCCCAGCGCCAGGCCAACCAATACAAAAAGCAACAGGATGACTGCTAATCCTGCCGGTAAGGCCCAATTGCTCTGGCGACCCAGACAGCGCCTGATCAATACAAGCCCGGCGCTCGTCAAAATGAAGAGCCACAAGCCATTGATCAGCAGAAGATCGCCCACTGAGCTGCGCTCGGCGAACAGCAACTGGCCAAGCAAGCTGTTCCGGCTGCCATCGCGCAGCAGTTCGACACCAGAAGACTCGGTGGCGAACTGGCTGATAAAGGGCAGAAAGAACAGATTACCGGCAACGATGATGATCAGTGTCTGCGCGATAAAGATCAACACGCCGCGGCCAACGATCAGCCACGGCGACGCAGCCGCACCGGCGCTGTATCGCCACTGCGCTAGCGCCATGTGGCGAAACGAAATTAGTCCCAGCGTCGCCACCGTCAAGCCTACATAGCTTGGATAGTCCCAGGTATTCGTCGCCCGCAGCGTACCGGCGAGCAAGCCCAAAAGCAGCAATACGCCGATCAGCGGCCAATGAGCAGTGAGCCACACCCGCAACGATGTCCAGTTGAACACCGGCTCCTGCACCGCACCCGGAACCGCCGCCTGATTGCCCATCGTGCGCCGCGCGAGGGCAACAGTCAGGCCGAGCATCGCCAGCGCAAAAGGCATGACAATCATATGGGCGTGCAGATCGGCGAACAGGAAAGTGAAGAAGGGAAACTCGTTGATTGCACCGGGCACGATCCGAGTTGCGTCCCAGAAGGCCCACTCGGCCCGCCCTTGTTCCATTTGCTGTGCAGCGTAGCCAGTGATGTACCAGATCGCCTGAGCCAAATTGCCCAGCAACAGCACAAAGATCGGCGCAAGCAAAGCGGAGATACGCGCCCGCCGCTCGGCAAAGAGTGCAGGCTTGCGATATATGAGTTTTGCCTCTTCCGCCTCTAAACACTGCTCGCGCGCCACTAGCCGCTTCGGCGCAATCAGATTGTACACAACGCCCCAGGCGCCAACGGCGGTGAGGGCAAAGAGCGTCGGCGCCGCCAGATTGTAGGCGATACTGGGTACAACACCGGTTAGATGGATCAGCGCACCGACGATGACAAAGCCGAAATAATAGTAATTGATGTAGCCGCCGGCGTGCCAGGGATCATAGGGCGGGAAGGCGGCGCTCTTGAGCACCGCGTTGAGATAAGCAAAATTCATTGGCTTCTCGCCGCCGCGCGTCGGATGCCACAGATCCGGGTTGAACCAGCGCAGCGCCAAGCCCAGCACGAAAAAGCCGAGGAAGATCGCCTCCGCTGTAAGCAAAGCCGCACGCCGCTCCCGCCAAAAGTCCAGCAGATCGGCACGCGAACGCCAGGCCACCCACGCACCGCCAGCCAGTAGCGGTAGCGCACAGAGCCAGACCGTTGCCGGTGTAAAGGGCATGAACTGTATGCTGCCCAAGAGCCAGGCAAGATAAGCAACGATCAGCACGCCAATTGGACGCGCCAGCGCCCAGCCCCGATCGGGCAACCAGGAAAGCAGCCGGAACAGCAGTGCAAAGGTCGCCAACGCGATACTATACAGCACTACGAGCCAGGTGAGGGGCGCGAATCGAGTCGCAAGACCCTGGGGATTGAACAGCGCTGACCATGTTCCCCCGGCGCTATAAGTCGGCCACACGCTCTCGGTCAAGCGCAGAGCGGTCGGCGCACGATCCGCCACACCTACCGGCGACTTGTAGACCTCGCTCCAGTTTACATCGCCAGTAATCAATTCTTCGGCGCGCTCACGCGAGAACGCCGCAGTCTTCTCGAAGATCAGCACCCGCGGATGGTCGTAGACGCTAAACGCTTCCTCGGCTACCTGGTCAGGTATGGGGATGCCAAAAAGTTTCGGGTAAGAGGTAATCTCCGCGACCAGTTCGAAGCCCAACTCGCCGGTAAAGAGATAGTGATAATAGCGCATCAGCGCCGGGTAGCGCATCGGCAAGCGCGTCGCCGAGTCGTACACGCGGTTGCTGGTCAAGGTGATATAGTCAGCCTGTTCGAGTTGGTCAAGCAGGCCGGGCTGATACTGGCCTTCCACATTGAACGAGCCGAAATATTTCCCTGGATCGTCTTCATCATAGGGCGAAGTCTGAATACCCTCATAGATCACGCCCCACGAGTGGTGACCATCCACGTACACAGGCAGCGCATCATCCCATTTTTCATTGGTGATATAAGAACCAGGCGGCGCATGTTCCTGCAACCACTGCGCTGCTTTGATCCGGGAGTGCGGCTCGGTGTAGATACGGGTGAACGCATAAGCCCAAGCCAGGGTAGCAAGAACAAGACCAAGCGCAAGGAACGGCGAAAGATAGGCGAAGGTTTTCAGGCGCAGTCTCTCTACCGATTGCCGTCTACGGGCGACAGCGCGTTGCTTCTTGCCCCAGTCCCAGAAGCGCACCGACAACCAGGCGGCAAAGATGATTAGCGCGCCATAGATCGGCAGCAAATAGCGCATCGTGATCGCGAACTGCGCCCCTTGCCATGCAAAATAGAAGCCGATCCAGAGCCAAAGCAGCAGAGCCGGATGGGCAATATCCGCCACGCGTCGGCGGGCGATCAAGCCAAGGCTTAACGTGCGTAACCCAAAATAAGCCCAGCCGAACCACGCAGTCAGCCCCAAGGCCGGCCCCATTCCCCACAGCACCATGTTCCGCCAAGGAAACAAATAGTCGGTGCGGCTGACCCACTGCTGCGAGGGCGGCGCATCAGCCTCGCTTGAGACCAAGCGGCGAATGTAGTCCATATTGTTGAGGAAGCGTGGATCGAGGCGGATATCGAAAAAACCCCATCCCGCCATAACATCAAGCGGCATCGCCTGCTCGCCAGGAATAACGGGCGACGTAGGCGTCGAGCCAATAAACGCATCGGGTTGGAGCGAACGATAGGTAAGCAGCGTCACAGCGCCGGCGAGACAGAGCAATGGAAAGCTTCGTGTGAAAAAGAACACAATTGGAGATTGCTGACCAGCGCTCGTTGACTCGGCTTCGTTCTGCCTCTGATCGCCATTCACTCTTCTCCAGGCATTCAGCGCTGCCAGAACAGCCGCCACAATCGCGATCAGCCCCAGCGTCGCCAGCGTGATCCGGGTTGACATCGCCATGCCAACACTGACCCCCAGGAGCGTATAACTGCCAATCCCGCCGCCCTGCGCCGTCCGTACCGCCCAATAGAGCACGAACAAGACAAAGAAGGTCGAAAAAATCGGGTCGACAAAAAAGTGCGACTGTTGGATTTGCATCACCGCCAGAGCCGAGAGCAACGCGGCCAACAGCCCCACCCGGCGATCAAAGAGCCGTTGGGCGATCAGGAAGACCAACACGATCGATCCTAGATCGAAGAGGACAGCGAGCGAACGCCCCACTTTAACAATTTCACCATATGTCGTCAGGTTTCGACCATCAGGATTGAAGAGTGGGTGGAGCAGGGTCAGCTTGGGAATTGCCCGTTCCGGATTAGGGATCAGCGGCCCGGTGTTCGTTTGAGGTATAGGTGGTCCAAGAATAGACGGCATCTCTTCGGGCAATGCTTCATTGGGCGTCAGGGTGACTGCCGCAAACCGGGTCAGCATAACCGGGAACGGGCCATAGACAAAGAACCCGCCGTTGGGATAATTACGCGGGTTGGCCGGTGAACGCGCCGATTCGAAGTATTCACCAAGGCTGGCTGGCAGGCTAACCGTTGAGGTGATGTCGCGAAAGAAGCGCTCGTCGGGATGCTGGCCGGTGCCTCCATCCCAGGTATGCAAACTCAGCGTCCGAAAATAAGCGCCAACAAGCAAAATCAGGATCAGCACAAGGCGCGTCGCCCACGCGGTACGCCACCACGGTCGCGTCGATTGCGCCAGCGCATCGATCGCTTCGGAACGGGAGGCGGCTCGCGCCTGGGAGATAGATTCGGAGGAATGAGTAGAGGAGGGTCGAATATCCACGCTATATTTGCCTGAGCAAGTCAGTCTGATATCTTCTATTTCACTGCCACAAATGCACGCAAACTGCTCACATTATACAAGGGGCTAATGAGCAGGGCAAGGTGAGCGCCTGTCAAACAATGAGCCCAAGATTACAATATACGTTTAAATCAGATTAAATTAACCAATAGTTAACAGGACTTACGCGGTCACCGGTCGGCAGGGAGGTTTGGAAGACTTGCAGTCCTCCAAGAATCCTTTTTCTCGCCGCGACAGCGGCGGCAGGACCACCGCTGTCGCGGCGAGAAGGAGTTTTTGGGGAAGCTGCGCCTCCCAACCTCCACCACCACGTAAGTCCCGTAATTAACATCTATAATCCAATACTCTTCATCTTGTCTGCAATCTCATTCTTTGAACCATCGCTTGTCGTTTGCCAGTTCAGATAACTTTTCAAACAGCCTCTCAGCATCATGCCGGACGAAGCCGCGCCTGGAATATGCGGCTGTGGATTGGACGGCATTCCGGCGGCTGAATAGCCGATCCGAACGCTTACATTGTTCGTGCGCCTATGTTATACTATGGTTAGCTAATCTATTCTTCTCGGAGATCGTATCCGTGAATGATAAAATCATTTCGCTCATCCTCCCTATCCACGATGGTTCGGCCAATCTACCAGTCATTATTCAGGAATGTTTGGCAGTTGTACCACGGTTCTTCGCCGACTATGAGATCATTCTGTTGGACGATGGAAACCGCGATCCAATCCCGACCCTTGTCGATGACTTGGTTGCAAACCATGACCCGGTTATGGTGATACGCCACGCGCGACCGCAGGGTTATACGAGGGCGCTGATCAGCGGCTGGAGCGCCGCCCGCGGCGATTATATTTTGGTGCTCGATCCGAGCAGCCCGATCAGCATCAGCGAACTCTCTCGGTTCGCGCCATTCATCGGTCGTTTCGACATCATCAACGGATACTGTTTGCAATCCCTCAGTATCAGTGATCGCCTTCATACTCGGCTGGTCAACACCTTCTTTGGTCTCGATCTCCACAATAGCCATTGTCATTTTAGCCTGTTCCGCAGCGACCTTTTGCATGAGCTTAACCTGGACGCATCGCGTCCCCACAGCCTGATCGAGCTCTACTTCCGCGCCAGCCGTCATAATGTGACTGTGGTCGAGGTGAGCCTCAATATGAGCCGACGGATTGGGGCCTTGCAACCCAACCGCGTTCATCGCTCATTCCGGGAGCTAGGTCGATTATGGCTTCAGTTGCACCGCCCAGCCGCTGTTGACGACATTCCAACTCCAGCGCCATTCTGGCCCCGTAAGGCCTTTTTGGGAGCTGGGGTGGCAGTTGCCATCTGGGGATTCTGGTTTTTTTGGCGGCGCCAGCCGATCACGGCCCAATCTCCGGATGTACATTCCTAGTTGCATCGCCTCAGACGCCACTCTGGACGCAACTTCAGTGTAGTATAGAACGTCTTACCATATGAAGAGCAACAGGAGCTCTTCTGATCGGTATTACCCAGAATTAAACGTATCGCAGGAACTTTTTCTTGCATGACTCCGTTCTAGAAATTCCTGTAGCATAGCTTTATATCGATTTGAGTCTTTCAATTATCCAAGGAGAGTACGATGAGCGAGCAACATGAGAAACCGGATCAAACTCAAAAGCCCGATCTAGCCAGCGAATTGCGCGAGCTCGGCCAACAGATCGAGCAAGCATTACGCGGAACCCTGGAGAGTGATCGTGCACAGACGATTCAGCGAGACATCTCGTCGGGTCTACACGAGATTGGCAACCAGGTTCAGCATGCATTGAACGCCATTAGGGAAAATCCCCGTATGCAGGAATTGTCCGAGCGCGGTCAGCAGGCAATCAACCAGGTTCAAGAGAGCCCGCAGATCAAGGATTTTCAGGACACTCTGGCGCGTGGTGTCGCCCAACTCAACGAACAGCTTGCTAATTTTGTCGTTCGCACCCGCAGTGGCGCAGATACAAGCAGTACGAGCGCTCAAAACGTACCAATTGATGATGACCCATCGCCCGCCACCGGCGAGACCACTCGGCTTGATCCTGACAAGCAACCATAAGATTCACTGTAGGCGGAGGGTGCAGATAAAGTCGCTAACCGATGTAGAGCAATTGAGCATCTGCTCGGGGTAACGATAGTGATAGTCTGCACTCTCTGCGCTTCTTGTCTCGCCTCCCTTTCTCCTCGCTGCGATTACCTCTCAAGACCGAACAAAAAGCAGAACAAGCATGCTATAATAAAACTCAAGATACATCGAAATGATGATGCCCATATCATAACGTTAATCAAGAAGATACCGCTGGCGAATCGCAAATCAGCGCCATTCTGCTGGCGCTGGATGTGTCTCGTTCTTGCACAGCCGCACCTGTGATTAGTGCAGGACTTTGATATTGCTCCAGGAGGTTGAAGCATGTGTGGACGGTATAGTTTGCAAGCAAGCGGCGCTGCAGTAGCAGAACAATTTCAACTCATCGAGGTTCCTGAACTTACGCCCCGTTACAATATAGCGCCAACTCAACCAGTTGCGGTTGTTCGCGCATCAGCTAATGGCAATACGCTCCACATGTTGCGCTGGGGATTGATCCCGTCCTGGTCAAAGGACTCTTCTGCCAGCGCGCGCATGATCAACGCCCGCTCCGAGACTGCCGCCGAGAAGCCGTCCTTTCGGGCTGCTTTTAAACAGCGCCGCTGCTTGATACCGGCTAATGGTTTTTTCGAGTGGCAAGGCAAAGGTCGCCAAAAACAACCATTCTATTTTCAACTTGACGATAGCCAACTTTTCGCTTTTGCTGGCCTGTGGGAAGGATGGAAAGGGCCAGACGGCCTTGTCGAAACGTGTACAATTCTAACTACCAGCGCCAATGATCTGCTGCAACCTATCCACGACCGGATGCCGGTTATCATCGATCCTGCCAACTATGGGTTGTGGCTGGATTCTTCCTTGCACGATCCCGACCCGCTTCAAGATCTCTTTCAGCCCTATCCGGCTGCGGCAATGCGCGCCTATCCGGTCAGCACCGTCGTCAATAAACCGGCAAACGAAACCCCGCAGTGCATCGCGCCATTGGCGTAGGGAGCAATACAGTCTCCGCCAGGATCTCTACCAGTCTCTGTTGATCTACCTAACCGGCCCTGGATCATTCACCCTTGGATTAACCCTTTGACCCATTCCAAAGTGCTGGGCTTTCGGTATACTGTTTCGAAAGCCCAACCGACAAGCGCTTGTCTCGTTTTCCATGGGTTCGTGCGCGCTGTGAAAGCACGCGATATCAGGAAGACCAGTCGCAGAAGGAGGACTTATGATCCCGCGTGGCGTCCCAGACATTGGATGGAACGATCTCCTGTACGGTCTGCTGAGCTGCGTATGGCCCGCCGACGCTTGCCAGGCTCAGGCGCAAGCCGAGGCGGCTTGGTCGTCATCCGTCGATAGCCTGGCCTGCTTATCCGTACGCAGTGGATTTGATCTGGTCTTACAAGCCTTGGATCTTTCGCCAGGAAGCGAAGTGCTTGTCTCGGCCATCACGATTCGAGACATGGTCGCCATTCTCGAACACCACCAGCTCGTACCGATTCCGATCGACATCGATATGCAGACGCTGACTGTGGATCAAACATCACTGCTGCGTGCTATAACGCCCCAAACCAAAGCCATCCTCATTGCGCATCTCTTCGGCAGCCGGATGCCGATGGAGCCCATCGTACAAGTAGCCCGCCAGCACGGTTTGCACCTCATCGAAGACTGTGCGCAAGCCTATGCAGGCGAGGCATATCGCGGCCACCCAGCCAGCGATGTGTGTATGTTCAGCTTCGGCCCGATTAAAACACACACAACGCTAGGCGGAGCCATATTGCGCTTCAAGAGCCATGAAATGCTGGACAAAGTGCGCACCATTACAGCAAGATATCCTCGCCAGCCGGTCTCGGTCTTTCTGCGCCGACTGGGACTTTTTGCACTCTTGAAACTTCTGGCCCATCCATTACCACTCCAGATCTTCTTCGCACTATGTCGATGGAGAGGCATTGATCACGATCAGGCGCTCTATCGGGCGCTACGCGGATTCGCGGGCGGTGAGATTATGCGCCGCATCCGCCAGCAGCCATGCCGTCCTCTGTTGCAGTTACTCCGTCGCCGCCTGCAACAGTCCCCAAAGACGACAATTACAAAACGCTGCGCATACGCGCAACAGATTAACGCCTATCTACCGCTGACTTCACGCCTAGGAGCGCACGCCAAGCAACATACACACTGGGTATTGCCTATCCAGACGCATGATCCGACCCGGTTGCTGCAAATGCTCCAGCATGCGGGTTTTGATGCCACTCAGCGGGCTTCCAGTCTCTATGTTGTGCCGCCATCGCCGCAACACTCTGCACAGATACCGCTCCAAGCTGTCCGCGCTATGGCCCAGGTCGTCTATCTACCGCTATATCTGAGCCTGAGTGAACGAGATATCCGGCATCTAGGCGAGATTATTACTGCTTTTGAGTCCCGGTGTTTTGTCGAAGTCGATATGAGGTGAGGAGGTTGACTAACAATATGTCAAACGCTGATGCGGTTTCAAGAATTCGGATATATACCTAACCATGCCACTAGTTCACGCAGGGCTTACATATGGTAAACTGCACTCGAATGCAGTTTGTGCGCAGGTTCCACAAACCACACGGCTGATATGCCACATATGATTGCGGGATCGGGTATCATAACGTCATCCACTATTACCGTCGAGATGATCTAAAGGAAATGAACCATGCGCCTGAACTATCTGCAAACGTTCCTGTTGGGGTTTGCGTTCCTGGGTATCCAGGCTCTATTTGCCGTCTATAACGCCTACGTGCCAATCTTTCTCCAGTCCGGACGACTTGATTTTGTCGAGATCAACCCGGTCGCAGGCGGTTTTGGTTTGAATGCGACACTCACCGGCTTTATTATGACTCTCGACAACCTCGCCGCTATCCTCATCCTGCCTTATATTGGCGCACTCTCCGATGTGACAGTCAGTCGCTGGGGCAAGCGCAAACCTTACATCATTGCTGGCGCACCATTGGCAGTGTTGGCCTTCGCTGGTATTCCCTTTATGCTTGGCCTGCCGTTGTCTCTGTTTATGCTGGTGGTGGTCATCTTCATTCTGGCGGTCGACATCTTTCGCACGCCGGTCATCTCGCTTATGCCCGATATTACACCATCGCCGCTACGCTCACAGGCCAATGGCATTATCAACTTGATGGGCGGCTTGGGGGCTACCCTGGCCTTCGTCATTGGCGGTGTCCTGTACAGCATGTCGCCGACTGGGCCATTTCTCTTCGGATCTATAACCACGTTGATCGCCTGTGCCATCGTTGTCTTCTTTGTCTCTGTCCCTCGCGAACCCGATGAAGTGCGCACTCCAGGGAGCTTGTGGCAGCGCGTTCGCGAAGCGGCTCGCAATCAGGAGGGAGGCAGTATTGGCCAAGATATCCGTACAGTCATTAGCGATCGCGACCGCTCGGTGCTGTTGTTGCTCGGCGCCATTTTCTTCTGGTTCCTGGCCTACAGCGCGCTGACAGTCTTTTTTACTTCGTTCGCAACCGTTTCGCTGGGGGTCGCCCGTGGGCAAGAAGCCTTATTACTGGCATTCTTCTCGCTAACGATTGTCCTCTTTGCCTTACCCGCCGGAGTGATTGGAGCACGGATCGGACGTAAACGATCCATTCTGCTCGGTCTAGCGATCTTCACGGTAGCTCTGTCAGCGATCAGCGCCCTATCCAACCTCAATTTGATTCGCTTCATGCTCATTCTGAGCGGAATTGGCTGGGCGATGATCGTCGTCAACTCACTGCCTATGATCTTCGACAGTGCGCCGCTGGGGCGGATCGGCGCTTACACCGGTCTGTACTACGTCGCTTCCCAATCAGCAGAGGTAATTGGACCGGTGCTCGTCGGCGGAGTTCTTGACCTTCTAGATAGCAACTACCGCACCATGTTCATCTATGCGCCACTGATGCTGATTATTGCAATGACGCTGATGATCAAAGTGCAGCGTGGGGAGGTCCGGACATCCGTACCGGCGGAAGCGCACCTCCCTGAGGCAACAAGCCAAACAACGTTGGAAGGTTAGTAATGTTTGAACGTTTGAACGTTAGCATGTTCGATCTGCGGTGATTGGCGACCATCAGCGGTATCAGCGTTCAATTGCAGACTGGCACGCTTGCACGCTCCAACTTGCCAGTGTGAACAACGGCAAGAGCCAGCTGTCAACTGCCGAGAGGCTGTTTTCATTCACTTACGCGCTCGATCTGCGCTCCCAGAACTTTTAGGCGTTCATCAATTCGCTCGTAGCCGCGATCAATCTGCCCGATGTTGTAGATGACGCTACGTCCCTTCGCACACAGCGCAGCAGTCAAGAGGGCCATTCCCGCGCGAATATCCGGGCTAGGCAAACCATCTGGCTCGCCATAGAGTTGCGCTCGTCCAACAACAACCGCCCGGTGCGGGTCACAGAGGACGATCCGCGCCCCCATACCAATGAGACGATCGGCGAAGAAGAGACGGTTCTCGAACATCTTCTCGTGGATCAGCACGGTGCCGCGCGACTGTGTCGCCACCACAAGCGCTGTACTGATTAGATCTGTGGGAAAACCGGGCCAGGGCGCCGAGTCAATCTTCGGGATCGCCCCGTGGAGGTCGTCTTGCACCACCAGTTCCTGATCACCTGGCACAAGAATATCTCCGCCTTCGCTATGCCAGTCGACCCCCAAACGGCCAAAAGCCATCCGTGACATCCGGTGCTCCTTTGGACACGCGCCAACAATTCGGATCTCGCTGCCGGTCACAGCGGCCAACCCGATCAGCGAGCCGACTTCCATAAAATCGGGGCCAATGGTGTATTCAGCGCTATGGAGCGCAGACACGCCTTCGATCTCCAACAGGTTGGTGCCAATTCCATTGATACGCGCACCCATAGCATTGAGACAGTGACAAACATCCTGTACGTGCGGTTCTGATGCAGCATTGCCGATAGTCGTGCGGCCCTCGGCGAGCACAGCGGCCAGCACGGCCTGCTCGGTGCCGGTGACACTCATCTCGTCCAGAAAGATATCAGCACCACGCAAGCGATCGGCATGCAACACATAGCTCGTCGGCGTAACTTCGACCGAAGCGCCCAGAGCACGGAGCGCCAGAAAGTGCGTATCCAGCCGTCGTCGGCCAATCACGTCGCCACCGGGGCGGGGCAGGGTCACATAACCACGACGCGCCAACAATGGTCCGGCTAGTAATGGCGAGGTCCGTATTTTCCGGCACAAGGGCGTATTGGGATCATTAGGATGAATTGTGCTAGCCCGCAATGCGTAGCTATACGGAGCAAGTCGTTCTACCTCCACCTTCATTTGCTCAAGAAGAGACAACTTGATATGAACGTCGCCAATATTCGGCACATTGTGCAACACCAACTGCTCGGTCGTCAGCAAAGCGGCAGCCAGAAGCGGCAAGGCCGCATTCTTATTGCCAGAGGGTTTGATACTGCCCGATAGTTGGCGTCCACCTTCAATCACAAACCGGTCCACAAAAAACTCCTCCTAATACTTGTTGGCGCTGTCAAAAAAGGGGAGCTGGCCAGCTCCCCTAACTTACTCCGATTGCTTTAAATCATCTGTAGGTGCAGTCAACTTTGGTTTCTTACGACGGCCCGGCAACATCTGGGATAATCGGGCCTTGAAGCGTTGTAACAGTCCTGGAGATTCCTTTCCTGATTGGCGCGCTTGCTCCAACAAGTTTCGCGCGCGCGCACGACCCTGTGCCAAGGCTTCCTGCGAGATCCGCTTGAGTTGTTCACCTAACACTAGTTCGCCATTTGCATACCAGCGCCAGGCGGTGATACCAGTGGTATACGTTCCGGCATACGCAATCGTCACCTTGGGAACAAGCCCCCACACCGGCATCAATCCTACCAAACTACGGGCAATCTGTCGCCAGACATAGGCGCCCCCAAGCACAGGCGCAACTTCGCGGATCCGCGATTGGAATTCGGGCGGGGCGCCATGGGCTAGTGCAAGTTTGTAGACCATAAGGGCCTGATTCTTCGTCAACACCACAATATCGGCGGCGGCAAAAGGTATATTCAGAATGGGGATCTGCGCGGGGAGGCCGGAGGCTAACGCATACGAAGCATTGACAAAGGAGGTGCTATTGACTAGATTACGCGCGACAAATGGCCGCAAACCCGGCACACGGCGCGCTACCGAAAGATGCAGCTCACCAGGCAATCGATCAAGGAGTGCGGTCGCCAACTGATCGGCTGCCTGAGGCAACTCTGGATCGGCAATCGTCACAACACGGGTGATCGTTGCCACCGGCAACTCTCTTGACCTTTCGCGTTGGTCGGTGCCATACAAGACCACAATCAACAACGGCAACAGCAAATCCTCAAGCTCGTCCAGAACTGAACTCATAGCTGATGGCCAGGGACGCCGCCCATCACAAACCAACACCAACATATCTGCACGACGCAACTCGTCAAGAGGTAACGAAGCCATGTGCTCATAGTTGAACAGCGGACTCGAACCGGTCGGGCCATAGCGCCGGCTACCTGACCGATGCAGGACGCGAGAGAACGTCTCAAGCTGTTCGCTGTCGCCGACGCAAGCAACAAAAACTGGGTGTTCGCTCTCCTCACGAATGGCGTTGACATCTATCTCGCGCACTGTGCTTAGAACGTTGCCAAGATCATTCCAGCTCGGCACAACGTTTCTCCTTTGATGCCGGTCCGAATAATATTCAGTCGCTCATCCAGGTATGACAATACCATCGAGAAAACACACGACTGATGTAGACCGCCAGCATATGTTATGACCCTTATGTGATCGTGATGGTATAAAACAGTCCGCCAATACTGATTATAACATGGCCTACTTGTTAAAAAGCTGATACAATACTGATAAGCTTAGTATTTGGCGCGGTTGCAGCACACTGTCGGGGCATGGTATAATGCCTGTCAAGTGGCTTCTCTATAATGCCGGGTTGTGTAATGGCAGCACGGCGGACTTTGGATCCGTCTGTCCAGGTTCGAGTCCTGGCCCGGCAGCCATTCCTAGATTTGTCAGGAAATAGTGAGTGTCTGCTGATAACATGGTGTTGATCAGCAAACTACATATCCATACTGTCCCCGATAAATCCATCGGTGGTTGTTTCTGTGCAGTGAAGCCATGCTTCACTGTTTTTTTGTGGGTTCGGTTGAATCTACCCGAGTTGCAGGGCGAAAAAAGCCGCAATAATGGTTAGGTGAAAGAGATGGATGGAAGACTATTGGTCTTCAGTGGCAATGCCAACCGTGCGCTTGCGCAGGACATTGCCGGGTGCTTGAGAATGGGGTTGGGGCGAGCGCTGGTGGGCTCATTCAAGAACGGTGAAACTCGCATCAAACTTGAAGATAATGTTCGCGGTTGCGATGTCTTTGTCATACAATCAACATGTAGCCCCGTCGACCATAACCTCATGGAGTTATTGTTGATCATTGATGCACTACGTCGCGCGTCTGCTGCGCGTGTGACCGCAGTTATTCCCTACTATGCATACGCCAAGCAGGAAAAAAAAACTACCGGTCGCGAGCCGATTTCGGCGAAGCTTGTCTCGAACATGATCTGTACCGCCGGGGCCGATCGCATTTTGACCATGGACTTGCATGCACCGGCTATCGAGGGCTTTTTTGACATTCCGGTCGATCACTTGCAGGCAGGACCGTTGTTGGCTGACTATATCAAAGACCTCAACTTACCCGATCCGGTGATTGTTTCACCCGATGTTGGCGGAGTTGGTCGGGCGAATCGCTTTCGTGAGCGAATCGGCGCTGGGCTAGCGATCATTGCGAAACATCGGCCTGAACCTGACACTGTTGAGGTTATCGAGATGGTTGGCGATGTCGAAGGAAAAACAGCAATCATTATCGATGATATGATCTCTACCGGCGGCACACTCATCGAAGCCGCCAATGCGCTCATTGAACGCAAAGCTCGCGCCGTCTACGCCTGCGCTACCCACAGCATCTTTGCCGCCGCTGCGATCCAGCTCATCACCAAGTCGCAGATTGTTGAAACAATCGTAACCAATACGATCC
>JAKSDJ010000823.1 GCA_022360155.1 Chloroflexales bacterium
CAATTCCTCAACCAGGCGGGGCGTACGCGGCATCGTCAGCTTTGAGCTGCGGGCGCGGGGCGCTAACCGCGACTTGCATTCGGGGAACTGGGGCGGCGTCACGCCCAACCCGATCTGGACGCTGGTGCATGTGCTGGCAACGATGAAAAACGATCGGGGCGAGATAACAATCGACGGCTTCTACGATAACGTCCTGCCGCTGAATGAACTGGAGCGTCAGGCGCTGGCAAACCTGCCGATTGATGCGGAAGCGGTCAAACGCTCACTCGACATAGCCCAGTTCGATGCACCGCATGACCGTGGCTACTTCGAGCGGCTCTCGGCCTGGCCAACCCTGACAATAAACGGGTTGCACGGCGGTTACGCCGGCCCCGGCTCGAAAACCGTGTTGCCCCACGAGGCATTCGCGAAGTGCGACATTCGCCTGGTCGAGGCGCAGAGCACCGAGGAGATTTTTGCGAAAGTTCAGGCCCATGTGCAGCGCCACGCCCCTTCTGTCGAGGTCATCTGGCACGGCGGTATGGACCCCTCGAAGACGCCGATCGATTCGCCCTACGCCGAGCCGATCGTCCAGGGCGTTACGCTGGCTCAAAACGCGACGCCGCTGCTGGTTCCCGCGTTGGGCGGCAGCCTGCCCGACTACGTTTTTACGAAGATTCTGGGTATTCCAGCTTTTGGCGTGCCCTACGCCAACGCCGACGAGGCGAACCACGCTCCGAACGAGAATATGGAGATCGACCGCTTCATTATGGGGATCAAGACCGGTGCAGCGATGCTCGCCCATCTGGGCGCTATGCCGTAAGATAGGATTCGCCGTGGACTAATAGCTTGGCAGAATGCGATGCGCCAAGCCATGCGACTCTCGCCGCATCGCATCCCATCTCCGGAGGACAACTTCAAACAGGAATGACCCGATCTAAACCGACCGAGACCTGACAGGCCTTTGTAGCAGCTTCCTAAAGGGATAAGCCGAGGTCTGTCAGGCCTGTGACCTATATTTGTACGGTATTGAGGTTAGAACAACGCTGCTCTCTACAGCGCGGGCCGGGCAACGCACATTACGCCGATTGCTCTTTCGCTTTGGCAGTAGTCAGCCATGCAGAGAGGGCGTCTCGCACAGCGATGGCCGTGCGAGCTTTGCATTGCGGCACCTGCGGGTTCTCTTCAACACGACCACAGAACTGACTGCCAGCCTGCCAGATAAAGGCGGCATACTCCGTCCCATCGATGGTAAAGCGATAGATTCGCCCCTGACGAGCGACACGTTTTTGTTGAACACTCATGTTTCTGTCTCCTTTTGTTGTACAGCTATGCCGGGATGGATGCGTTCTTGTCCTTGTGTCCAACCCAGGAGTTGCTTGGCCCTACCCTACATTCACAATACTCGTATAATCCGGCGCCATCCGCACTCATCGACTGCATTGACCAAGACCAAATCGGGAGGCATCGTAGAGCGTACACCACAAGCGGGAAAGATTCCTTACAGTTTTCCGCCATCACATTCACTGGAGTTTGGGGACAGCATAAACATGCCATCGCTCACAAGCGAAAGCAGTACAAAAGCAACGAGGAAACGTTCAGTAATTATGTCTTAACGAGCACGGTCGAAAGGCTTCTTTGATCTAACGATCACAACGATCACCCACTATTGACGACAGATAAAAAGTGCAAAGCTGTCAATAGCAATACTGGATACACAAACAATGCATCCTAAACTACAACCCGCAATGCCCTTCGGAGTTTGATCGTACCAGTAGCAGCGTACATGAAGATAAGCCAGACCCGCCACTGAGAGGGAAAGTATGCGGTAGAGATGCCCCGCTGCCGTTATAGCTTTTTCTACTTGGTGTAC
>JAKSDJ010000259.1 GCA_022360155.1 Chloroflexales bacterium
CCGTTTGGCCCCGCGGGCAGCTCCAGCGGGTAGCGGAAGCTGGCCGCGCCGGTGAAGGCGCTGACCTGCCAGCCCTGGAGCGAAGGCAGATAGGCGTCCGACGGCGAGGAGCCATCACTCAACTGGAAGGCGCTGAAGTGATCAACCTGGACGGTGGCCGTGCGGGCTTCCGGGTCGACGACCGTGGGCAGCGGGGTCCACTGGCCAATGATCTCCGAGCCATCAGCCCGCGCCACGCGCTGATCCGGGTCGAACCAGAAGAACTGCAGGTCGGCGGGGGCAATCCCCAATGCGTCGAGTTGTTGCGGGGTGTAGTGGGCCACAAAGGTGAGCGGCGTAGCGAACTGGTGAACGGCCTGCCCCTGATCATCGACCGCGTCGAGGTAGAAGGCGCCGAAGCCGCGTTTCAGGCCAGCGATGGGCGGCAGCGCCGGCGCACCCGTCGCCCGTAGGAGTGGTTCCTGGGCCGCGGGGAAGCGGTGCCGCAGCCGCAGCACCCGGTCCGATGCATGGGCGGGGATCTGAACCTCGATCCGGCCGCCCGGGCTGCGCAGCGTCACGGGCGTGCCGGGCGTGAAGATGACCTCGGTGGCGGTTCCCCCGGTGGTCGTCCCAGGCCCAGTCGGCGCCGGCACTGCGGCGGACGCTCCTGGCGCGGGATCAGTCACCGCGGGTGCGGGTGCATCCGTTGGGGCGCGGTCCGCCGCCGCTGGCGCCGGCTCCACCGGCAGTGTTATGGGCGGCGGCGCCGCCCCGTGTCCGCGCGGGGCCGGGCGGGGCGAATCGGTTGTTGGCGAATCGGTTGTTGGCGGATCGGACGCGGGTGGGATGGCGCCAGCTGGATGGGGTTCGGCCAGTAAAGCGCCGCCCCGCGCTGCGATGGGCTGATCCAACCCGCGGGCGGTGGCCTGGGGATGCAGCACCAGGGCATCGCCTGGCGGGCGACGTACAAGCTGCACAGTGGCGGTCACCGTGGCCTGTTGCGCGCTCGGCAGTGTCCCCAGTTCCCAGCGCCAGCCGGCGTCAGGAGCGAGCCGGGCCGGGTCAGGATTGGCCACAGCGCCGGCGGGTGTCGGCAGCATCAGGCGAAGCTCGTGAGCGGGATGTGGTGATTGGTTGGCAATGGTCACGGTCACGGTCACCGGCGCATGCAGCACCACCGGATCGGGAGCCACCTGCAGGTGGAGGGTCAGCTGAGGAAGTTGGGGGTCCGCCCGGGGCGGAACGGTGAACACTGCGGGCGGTTGGGGCTCCTGCGCGGTCACGGCCCGGCGCGGCGCCACCGGCGGTTCCAACCGCACCGGCGCGCGCCGGGGGAACCACCGGCCAGAGCGGGACGAGCAACGCGACGAGCACCACCAACGTCACCATACATCTTCGACGACGCATGCTCTTCATCCTTTCAATTCAGTCCACCACGCCACCGGATCAGGGCGGCCGCAAGGGTTCCAGACCAGACCGCACCAGACCGACACCGTCATGCGCGGACGGATCACCGTCACACGCTATTCCGGCCACAGCGCACCAAGCCGCTCCCGCCGGTCCGGAGCGTGGATCGGCGCGCGATCAGACTGTTGCGGTCGGGCGACGGGCTGCGCAAAGCGCCGGTTCAAGACCGCAATGGTCTGCGTTGCCCGGGAATGGCCGCAGATCACCGTCATTGGGTGTTCGCGCACCGCACCGCAAGCGAGCCGCGCCGGGTCTAACGGCGCACGGTCGCCCAAGCGATGCAAGCGTCGAGCCGAATCGCACGAACACCCTGCAGACCCAAGGCGATAGGGGGGAACCGGGCAACCGACAATGCGATCAGCCGGGGGGTATCGGCAGGCGGCACACGCGGCGGACCACGCCCGGTCATTCGGTTGAAGCGGTATTTAAGGTACGATGACAGGGAGTATAGTATATATGCCAAAAAGAGGACGTAACCGTAACGTAATCGTAACGTGACAATCGTGTCATGGTGGGTCATGGTGGCATCCCCCTGGGCGGCGTTGCGCCCGCGCCGGCGCTGCCCATGACGTCGAGCGACACAGGTTGAGGGTGTATTGTTCTCGCGCTGCTGTCAACCAAGTCACCTGCGGAAGGGACTGGAGAGCCGCAGAGCCGCGGAGGCGCAGATGGCTCACAGACAGCCGCACGCTTGGCGCCGGCCGTTCGCACCGTGCCCCCATGCACCCCGCGCAGCGGAGGCATCCGCCGCCACGCTTGCGCACACCGACCAGGTCACCTGCGGAGAGGGTGAGGGAACCGTCAGGGTTGCCTCGCGGGGAGTCTGCAGGACAGCGCTCGCTCCGATCGGCGCCCCCCACGTAGTGGGGTTCAGGGGCGGACAGCCCCATGGCCGGAACGAGATGTGCCGCTTCTTGCTGAGGCCTGTTCCCCTGCTCCCACAACCCCCTGCACGCGGTGGGATCAAGGGGAACGGGAACAGGGGCGAAGGGCAATACTTGTCAGATAAGCGCGATGGAAGACCTTTCAGGTCTTGGGGAAGGCGTCCGCGAGCATCGCTTCAAGACCTGAAAGGTCTTATTTGAAAAGGATTGGGGCGAGGGGGTGAAGGCCGCCACCCGCATCCCGACGCCAACCTTCAAACGAATCTATTCGCTCTACGCCGCGTCAATCAGGTTCTCCACGATGATCGCCGATGACAGAACGCCGGGCAGCCCCGCCCCCGGATGCGTCCCCGCCCCCACAAAGTAGAGGTTGACGAACTCCTCGGATTGGTTGTGCGGGCGGAACCACGCCGATTGCAGCAGTGTCGGCTGTATCGCAAACGCCGCACCGAGATAGTTGTTCTGGATGTGCAGAAAGTGGCGCGGATCGATGATGTGTTCAACCGCGATCTGCTGCTGCAAACCGGGCAGGTAGCGTTCCTCCAGAAACTGGATGATCTCGTCGCGGTAGGGTTGGGCGAGCTGCGCCCAGTCCGCGCCCGAGCCAAGATGCGGCACCGGCGCCAGCACGTAAAATGTCTCGCCGCCCTCCGGGGCCAGCGCGCGATCTTCCAGCGACGGCATGTGCAGATAAAGCGAGAAATCGGCAGCGACCTGCTGCTTCTCGAAAATATCCGTCAGCAAGCCCTTGTAGCGCTCACCGAAGATAACATTATGCCGTACCAGCGCTGTATCGGTATAGCGCCGCTTCGTACCGACGTAGATCACCACCAGCGACATACTGTACTTCAGACGCTGGAGGCGGCGGTTGGTATATTTGCGGCGGTGCTGCTCAGCGATCAGATTGCGGTACGTGTAGGCCACGTCGGCGTTCGACACCACGATGTCGGCGCGGTGGACGCTTCCATCGGCTAGGCGCACCCCGGCGACGCGCCGCTGATCGACGCATATTTCCTGCACCTCGGCGTTGAGGTGCAGCTTCCCGCCCAACTCCGCGAAGAGCCGCGCCATCGCTGCGACAATCGCTCCGGTTCCGCCCACCGCATAGTGGATGCCCCACTGGCGCTCCAGGTAGTGAACCATAGCATAGATCGATGAGGAGTGAAATGGGTTGCCCCCGATGAACAGCGGGTGGAACGAGAAGCAGCGCCGTAAAAAATCGTCCTGTATGAACTGCGCAACATATTGGTACACGCTCAGGTACGAGCGCAGTTTGATCAGGTCGGGGGCGACCCGCAGCATATCGGTGAAGTGGAGGAAGGGCTTATCGGCCAGCTCGACAAAGCCTTTTTGGAAGATAGCCTGCGTTGTCGCCATAAAGCGCTGGTAGCCGTCTTGATCGGCGGGATTCCACCGTTCGATCTGAGCCAGGAGCGCCTGCTCATCGCCGTTGTAATCGAAGTAGCGACCGGTGTGGTCGAAAATCCGATAGTACGGATCGCAGGGCGCGAGTTGGAAATAATCCTCGCGTCGTTTGCCGGCGGCCCGCCACAGGTCGTCGAACATAAACGGTGCAGTAATCACCGTCGGACCGCTGTCGAAGGTATAGCCGTCGGTCTGATAGACGTAGGCCTTGCCGCCGGGCCGGTCACGCTTCTCGAAGATCTCGACCTGATGCCCCTGCGCCGCCAAGCGGATCGCGGCGCTAAGGCCGCCGAATCCGCTGCCAATGATAATAATATGCCGTTTCATAAAAGTCTCTACTAGGCCCGTCGCGGCATCAACACGGTGTAGTCGAAATCCAAAACGACAGCGGGATCGTATTTGCCCTCGGCATCCTGATAGGGGAAGTCATGACACGAACGGTCCTTGGCGGCGACGGTGCGGATGCGCAGCGCGCCGATATCCGTGCGCCCAGGCAGCGCGATCGTGTCAAGGATTTCCGACCAGGCGTACACCGTGTCGCCGGCGAAGATCGGGCTGATGTGCCGCCCGCCGTTGATCGCCGCCACATTCAGCGCATTAGCCAACCCGTTGAAAGAGAGCGTGCGCGCCAGGCTGATGATGTGTCCGCCGTAGACGATCCGGCGCCCAAAACGACCATCCTGCTCCACATGCTGATTGAAATGGACCCGCGCCGTATTCTGGTATAGGCGGGTCGCCATCATATGTTCGGCTTCTTCGACCGTCATGGCATCGATGTGATCGATGCGCTCGCCGATCTGATAATCTTCCCACAGATGCGGACTGCCGGCCCGCGCCGTATCATACGGCTTGGCGTGCAGATCGAAGGGAACCGCCAACTCACCGGCCTCGACCGCAGCGGGCAGCTCGGGCGCGTGCGTCTCCGGCGCGGGCGCGTTCAGATCGCGCTTGCGGACCATCACCCAGCGGATGTAGTCGACCACCATCTCGCCGCGCTGGTTGACGCCTACCGAGCGAACGTAGACGACGCCGGTCTTGCCGTCCTTGTTCTGCCTTAGCCCGAGCACCGTCGATGTCGTCGACAGGGTGTCGCCCGGATAGACCGGCTGGCCGAAACGCCCGCTCGCATAGCCGAGGTTGGCGATAGCGTTGAGAGAGATGTCGGGCACAGTCTTGCCAAAAACGATATGAAAAGCGAGCAGACTGTCAACGGGCGCGCGCAGCAACCCCAAGTCGGCCGCAAACTGATCGGAGGAGGTAACCGCAAAGCGGGAACCGAAGAGCGCTGTGTAGAGCGCGACATCGCCTTCCGTCACCGTTCGCGGCGTGGCATGCACAATCTCTTGGCTCAGTCGAAAATCCTCGAAGTAGTTGCCGGGATTCGTTTTCAAACTCATCGCAGCCTCCCTTGTCTGGTCAAAAGCCGTAGGCCTGGGCGAGCTCGGGGTCTTTCTTCGCCACCAGCCGCGCCAGATCGACTATGACCTTGGCCTGTTTCCACGTCGCGTCGTCCTGCATCTTGCCGTCGATCATGGCCACGCCCGTGCCATCCGGCATAGCCTCGAGGATGCGCTTGGCAAACAGCACCTCTTGCACATCGGGGCTGAACACGCGCTTGGCGATGGCGATCTGATTCGGGGCCAACGACCACGCTCCGGTGCAGCCCATCAGGAAGGCGTTGCGGAACTGGGCTTCGCACGCCGCTTCATCTCTGATGTCGCCAAACGGCCCGTAGAACGCCCGAATCCCGTGCGTGACGCAGGCATCGACCATTTTGGCGACGGTGTAGTGCCACAGATCCTGTTGCGCGAATGGACGGTGCTCCTTACCCTCTTCGGGGTCGGCGAGCACGCCATAGAAGGGGTGACCGCCGCCGACGCGGGTCGTCTTCATCCCGCGCGAAGCGGCGAGGTCGGCGGGGCCGAGACTCAAGCCGTGCATGCGCGGACTTGCACCGGCAATCGCCACTACATTCCTGACACCCTGAGCGGTCTCCAATAGGGCATGGACCAGGATGGGCTTCTTCACCTCGTACCTGGCTTCGAGCAGCGCTAGATACTGGTCGACGAAGTGGATATCCCACGGACCTTCGACCTTCGGGATCATGATCACATCAAGCTTATTGCCGATTGCCTGGACGATTTCATTCATATCGTCGAGGAACCAAGGGCTGTTCAAGGCGTTTACCCGCGTCCAGAGCGCGGTGGCGCCAAAATCGGTCGCGCGCGTGACTTCGATGAACCCGGCACGGGCCGCCTCTTTGGCATCGGCGGGAATCGCGTCTTCCAGATTGCCGCACAAGACATCGACCTGTTTGGCTGTCTCGGGGATACGGGCGCGGATCTTGTCGATATGCGGCGGGAAGAAATGGATCATGCGCTCGGGGCGGACCGGCAGCTCGCGGAGCGGTTGCGGCGCGCCAATCGCAAGCGGCTTGTAGAAATGAACAGGCAGTTTCAAGACTTTCTCCTCTCTTATCAGTGAGGGCAGGAAATGACTTCCTGTCCGATATGTGCAGCCAATGCAGTACCGCCTTGTGAAATTTGACAATCAAGGTCATCAACGTCGTGCCGTCTTCAGGCGGTTTTATAGCAGCACAGCCTCCTGAAGGCGGCACGACGAATACCTTTCCCCATTCCCGGTTTGGAATCGCCAAAATTCATAAGGCGTTGCGGGATGTGATACACTACGCACTATATTCCGCGACGAAAGGCAACCGATGATGGCCGCGCCACTTCCTGGGCCAGCTTACCGAATCGAGACCGAGCGCTTGGTGATCCGCTGCTGGAATCCAATTGATGCACCGCTCTTGCAGGCGGCTGTCGCTCAGAGCCGCGATCATCTGCGCCCCTGGATGCTGTGGGCGCCGGACGAGCCGGAAGATCTGCAACCGGTGCTGGAGCGCCTGCGCCGCTTTCGCGGGCTGTTCGACCTTGGGCAAGACTTTGTGTATGGGATCTTCAATACCGATGAGACTCAGGTGCTGGGCGGAACGGGCTTGCACACGCGGGTCGGGGATGAGGCGCGAGAGATTGGCTATTGGATTCACCAGAACTATCTCAACCAGGGTCTAGCTACGGAAGCGAGCGCGGCCCTGGTTAAGGCGGGGTTCGAAATCGACCGGGTGCAGCGCATCGAAATCCACTGTGCCGCTGAGAATGTGCGTAGCGCCGCTGTCCCGCGCAAACTCGGGTTCACCCACGAAGGCACGTTGCGCCAGCGTCTTCCCCTCCGCGATGGGACGCTGCAGGATTGCATGATTTGGACCCTCTTGAGCAGCGAATATGCCGCGAGTCCAGCAGCAACGGCGAAGATAGCGGCATTCGACGTCATGGGACAGGCAATCCTGCCATGAGCCGCAGTAACAGCGCTAAGGGCCGCTGTATAGGGCGAGGCGAATTTTCAGGCAGCCTCTGAGGCTAGTCATCGGAGATCATAGCGAAAGCAAAGCGAGCAGATGAAGATTGTCATTCTCGTCTATCCAGGTATGACCGCACTGGATGCAATTGGTCCCTACGAAGTATTCAATTCTTTGCGCAGATTTGATATCCAGTTCGCTTGGAAAACTGCCGGCCCTGTCGTGACCGACAGTGGGAAGCTGGTCTTAGGCGCTACCCATACCCTGAGTGAAATCACACGATGCGATGTCGTGTTAGTACCGGGGTCGGCAGTGGATACCTTGACATTGATGGCGGATCGCGAAGTTTTGGAATGGCTGCAAGCACTCCATCCAAGCACAACATTTACCGCGTCGGTATGCTCCGGCGCGCTCATTCTAGGCGCCGCCGGCCTCCTCAAGAGTCTCCCTGCCACCACGCATTGGGCGGGTCTCGCAGGCCTCAAGCAGTTTGGGGCGAAACCGGAGCCCAACAAACGCATCGTTTGCGCAGGAAAAATCATTACAGCAGCCGGTGTCTCTGCCGGCATCGATCTCGCTCTCTATCTCGTGGCGGAGCTTCTCAGTCCCCAACAAGCGCAAATTGCTCAGTTGTTGATCGAATATGATCCACAACCGCCCTTCGATTCTGGACACATGAGCAAAGCTGACCCAGCTATCGTGCGCCAGGCAAAGCTTGAGATGGCGAGAGTGGCCGTGCTGAATCCACGTAATCTGGTGAGCTTTCCTACTGTGATTCTGCGCCAGTGGCTCAGCGTTCTCAAGCGGTCGCGCACATGACACCCATATCGATCGAAGCCTTTGGTAAACTAGACTAGGACATCTTTCGTTGAATCATCGTCAACACGAACTGTATAACGACTATGAAGCGCTTTGGCAAGCGGCTTGGCCAGACATCCATCGCGGACGTGTCGAGTGTGATCAGCTAGTGATGTGCAAAGACCGTGATCAGCGTCGCGGGTTAACTGTCATTGCCCGACTCGATCCAGATGTGGTCCGCCAGATCGGCGACTTTCTGGCGACATTACACGCGATTGAGCCACAGCAATACTACTACCCAAGCGCAGATCTACATCTGACCATCCTCTCGCTCTTCACGGCGACGGATCGGTATCATCCCTGTCTTGCCAATGCCGATGCATATATCGCGGCGGTAACAACTGCACTAACATCGATGCCGACCTTTGCGCTCGATACGGTTGGCGTGACGCTTTCGCGGGGTGCGGTGCTGGTGCAAGGGTTTCCCCACGACGCAACGCTGAACATCATTCGGGATACTCTGCGCCGCCAACTCACTGCGCAGCAACTCGGAAGCGGCCTCGACCAACGCTATCGCCTTCGCACCGCGCATTCCACGATTGCCCGCTTTACTGCACCGCTACAAAACTCCGCCCGCTTTGCCGATACATTACACGCCTATCGCCACGTGGCATTCGGAACATCGACCGTGATAAAACTCGATGTTGTCATCAATGATTGGTATATGTCCTCTGATCGGCTGACGCTGCTCAAAACATACGAACTCGACCTGCGAGCCCGCACCACATGAACCTAACAAAAGAAGCGGTCTTTTCATGAGATTTGACGATCAAAATCGATAAGAGCCTCGTAGTGTCGCCTTTAGGCTGTTGTGCTGCCGTCAGACTGTCTAAAGGCGGCACTACGTCACATGCTCCTTCGTTAGTTGTCAAAATTCAGTTACAGGACTTACGCGGTGGTGGAGATCGGGGAGGTGAAGCTTCCCCGAAAAATCCTTCTCGCCGCGACAGCGGCGGCGGTGCCGCCGCTGTCGCGGCGAGAAAAAGGATTTTGCCCTCCAAACCCCCCTGCCGACCGGTGATCGCGTAATCCTGTCAATTAGAGCACAGCGTTCACATCATCAACGAATAGCCGCCATCGACAATGATCGTCTGGCCGCGGATCATCTGGGCGGCGGGTGAGCAGAGGAAAGCGACAACATCGGCGATGTCCTCGGGCGTGGCCAGGCGACCGGCGGGGGTGCGCTCCCGCCCAGCGGCGAGCATCGCTTTGGCGCCGCTGTGGAAATGTATCAGCGCATCTGTGGCGACGATGCCGCCGCTCACCGCGTTGACCACAATGTTCTGCGGCGCAAGCTCCACGGCGAGATAGCGGGTCAGGGTCTCGATGGCGGCTTTACTCGCGCCCACGGCCACATACTCGGGCAGAACCCGCGTACTGCCTAGGCTGCTGAGGCTGACGATGGCGCCGCCGCCGCACGCGGCCATCAACGGGGCGGCGTACTGGGCGCAGAGCAACACCGAGCGCGCATTGACGTTCATGGTCCATTCCCAACCGCGCGTATCCTGCTCGACGACGGGACGCAGAAAACCACTGGCCGCGTTGCAGATCAGGATGTCCAGGCTGCCGATTTCCTCGCGCACCGTGGTAAACAGCGCTGCGACCTTGTTCTCGTCGCCAACGTGGGCTTTGACGACGAGCGCCTTGCGCCCCAGCGCGCGGACTGCGGCGGCCGTTTCCTCTGCAGCGGCGCGATTGCGGAAGAAGTTGACCACGATGTCTGCGCCGCCCTGGGCCAGACGGAGGGCGATTGCGCGGCCAATCCCGCGCGATGCGCCGGTGATCAGCGCCGTTTTGCCGGTGAAGTTCATAGTTGGTTCCATCATCAGCGTTGCCTCCAAGGCTGCCACGCTCGACGTAGGGTAATCCAGCTTGAGGGCTCTGTCAACTGGCGCCGATTGGCGCCGGTTGACAGAGCCCTTGTTGTAGCACGGGCGGCAGCACCCCCTGCCGCCCGTAAGTATGCGTATGGGCGTCGTTGGAGTTACGAGCCCAGGTATTGGCGGAACCAGAGCAGTTGCGCTTCCACGGCGACGTACTGGCTACGTCGGGACAGACCATGTCCTTCGCCCTTGAAAACAAGGAAATCGACCGGCGTACCAGTTTCTGCCACGACGTCGTGGAACTGCTCGGAGATGGTGTAAGGCAGGAAATCGAACGTACCGGCGAAGATCAGCAGCGGCGTGCGCACTTTCTCGGCGTTCAGCACCGGCGAGTCACGCGTGTACTCCGCCGGATCTTCATCCGCCGTTCGGCCCATGAGGTAGCCAAGATATGGTTTGTAGCCCGTCTCCCACTCGTCGAACAAATCGAGCAAAGAACACTGCGGGTTCGCAGCAGCGTAGAGTTCAGGATAGCTGGCGATGCTCTGGCTAGCAAAATAGCCGCCATATGAGCAGCCGGTGATGCCAACCCGATCCGGCGATGTGTAGCCCCAGGCAATCAGTTGTTCGACAATCTCGGCTTGCTCGTCAATGTCAATCTGGCCAAAGTTATCGTTGTCTGCCAGCGCGTCCAGAAAGTTGGGACCGAAGCCTTCGCGTCCCGGGAGCGGCGTCACCAGCAGCGCAATACCAAGGTTGGGCAACAGGTTGAACGGCTGCTCGAC
>JAKSDJ010000104.1 GCA_022360155.1 Chloroflexales bacterium
AATAGTTCTTTGCATAAGTCTATTATAACATACAACAAGGACTTTAGCAAACAGCGTGCGGTTTTCGCGCCGCTCATCGTCATGGTGCGATTCCTCCATGCGGCGCGGCGCTCCTCCTCCCCCCGGACTTTAGTCCGGGGGCTACCGTCGCGCTTTTATGCGGTGTTATTAGCCTTGATGTTTGTAGGACCGGCTAACAGCGCCTCTCTAGTGAAAGATCCCAACATTAACTCGCAGGCGGCAACCACCGAACCGGGGCTGGTGATCACCGGGCATGTCCGCTTGCATAATAGTAATGGACCCGGCCTGGAAAACGTGACGATTTATCGCAGGTTTGCGTCCTATCCAGGGGTCCAAGTCGCGGTTACCGACGCGAATGGGTACTATGATTCGGGCTACGCATACATCCCCGGTGAGGAAATGGTGACGGTGTGGGCGGAGAAGGACGGCTACGTCTTTGAGCCGCAGCAATACTACTGGCGACATTACTATGGGTATGAAGAGCGTGAGTTGGATTTCGTGGCAACGCCTGTGGCAACGCTGCCGCCGCCCACCACGCCCACCACGCCTCCGGCGACCGTGCCGCCGCCCACCACGCCCACCACGCCTCCGGCGACCGTGTCGCCGCCCACCACGCCCACTCCAGGCTCTGGTACGCTTCCCGCGGCGCCGAGCAACCTGAGTGGAGCGGATTCCTCGGTGCAACAGATCGATCTCACCTGGATCGACAACGCGAACAACGAGGATGGCTTCCGGATCGAACGTTGTACTGGCCTGCTCTGCAGAAGTTTCGTCGAGATTGCAACTGTGGACGCGGACGTTACATCGTATGCGGACGCCACCGTGAGACCGCGTGTCTTCTACAACTATCGCGTGCGCGCATATAATGCTGATGGCAACTCTGCGTACTCGAACAAAGCTCTCGTGTGGATGTCGCGCTAGGCGACATCCTGTGTCAAGCGCAACCCACAAAAACATACCGAGGTTGTTATGGGTTGCACATGACGCTAGACATTTTGACGTAGAATGAAACCAGAGCAGACGGCGGTCTGGAACGATGCGGCTGCATCCTTGTTCCGGACCGCTGTCTGCCGAATTATTATGGAAGAAACAGAATGACGACGTTGAGCATTCCCGAAATGTCTGGTACTATAGACTTGTTCCATGTAAGTATGACATTCAGATCGATGCGATTATCGGAGCGGGCCATTTATCCTGTTCGGAACATTGCTCATGCTAAGGAGAACGTAAGGATGTCCAGCGATCATCATTCCTTGCTGCGCCGCCGTTCGTTTCTCAAAGGGACGCTGGCGGCGGGTGCGCTGCTGGGGCTTGGGCTGCCCCATCGTGCGGATTTACTCCAGGCTGCCCAGACGGCGGGTATTCGCGCCAATGATTGGCATACCGCGCCGCGCAACGATGGGCAGACGGTCGACGTTGGGCCGGCTGATTTGGCCGGTGATTTACAGTTGCTGCGCAACGCCGATGGTTCCTTTCAGCCGCAGCGGATCTTTGTTTCCGCCGTGCATCAGGTTTCTGGTTGGTACAACATGGTCGGGATGCATTGGGCAGCCAATCTGCCCGCGGGCACGACGATTGCCGTCGAGGTGCGGAGCAGCCGCGATGGGCTGACCTGGAGCGCCTGGACGCCGGTGGGCCACGAGTTGCAGCGTGAGGGGCTCGACCACGCTGCCGCCGAAGAGACCTTTACCGATGCCGTCGAGTTGGGCCGCGCCCGCGCGATGCAGTACCGGATTACGCTCTCCACGAGTGATTCCGCGCTGTCGCCGACGGTGCGGCGGGTGACTGCGACCCAGATCGATGCGCTCGATGCGCCGACGCTGGCCGAGCTCGATGCGCGGGGACGCCCCATTCCTTTCGCCCTCGAACAGACCGATCCGCCTTCGACGCGCTTCATTCCACGTGATGGCCCACTTGGCTGGGGTCCGGGCTATATCTCTCCCGATTCGCCGCTGTATTGGCCGCCGCTTCCTGGCATGTACCCGTTCGAGTTTGTGACGATCCACCACACTGCTGGGGCGAATAATCCGGAAAAGCCGCTCGCGACGGTGCGCGCGATTTGGTACTATCACGCGCTGACGCTGGGTTGGGGCGACATTGGATACCACTTCTTGATCGACCAGTACGGCAATGTCTATGAGGGGCGCGACGGGGGCGATAGCACCGTGGGCGGACATGCCTATCGCTACAATCATCACAACTGCGGTATTTCGCTGTTGGGGCAATTCCATCCTGGCGCTACCGATGTGCCCTATCCTGCCGTCGATCCGACCCGCGAGGCATTGACCAGCGCTACCATGCTGGCAGCGCTCGAAGCGGCGTATCATAAGTTCGATCCCCGTCATGAGCATCTGTATCCCAAGCCATCCGATTGGTGCCGGCCCCAGCTCAGTAACTATCGGGTTTCGGGCCACCGCGATTGGGGCCGGGGGGAGAGCTGTATCCGCACCGTCTGTCCCGGCGAGAATGTCTATAAACATCTGCCGCAGATTCGGATGGCGGCGGCAGCCCTAGTGCCGCAGGTCGCCAAATCGCCGCTGATGCGGCTGTTTGAGGAGTTGGGTTGATCTGGCGCCTGCGCGGGCGTTATCTGCCCGCGCGGGCCGTCGGTACGCCTCGTCTCCTCGCGTCTTCGCTTCTTCGTTACGGGCTCCCCACAAACATCACTCATCATCTCCTCGTCTCCCTCGACCCCTCTGCATGGGACGTTGCCGTCCGTGCGTGCGGCTGGGGCAGATGCCTCCGCTGCGAGGGGTGCATACCGCTGTGTCTTGGGCGAACATCCGCGCTTCTCGCCAAGGAGTGACGGCGCGCTGCCTTTTCAGCGCAGGGCAATGCTCTGCACAAGACCCTAAAGGTTTTTAAACCTTTAGGGTCTCACGGTGTCGCAGCGGTCTGCCTGCGCTTGCCCATCCTGATACGCGCAACGATCACCACCAATGACCTTCCTGCCCCGCGCGAGCAAACGAGTCACACCGGCGCCAATATCTCACCCTGATAATTCTGTATTAAATCCTGAAGGTACCACGCATAGCATCCTCCTGCACTACCGCCAATGAGTCCCAGCGCGAGCCACGCGGGCAACACCATGCCCGCGCCGAAGACGCCGGTGCTCACGATGGTGCAGAGGCTCACAATCGCGCCCCCGCCCACGACCCCGATGGTCCATCCGAAGACGCCGCGACCAAACCAAGCCTGGGCCAGGGAGCGGGTTTGTGATCGCGCGAGCAGTACAAGGCATTGAGGCAATATGAGCAGCATGCTCGCCAAGAAGGTAAAGAAGGTCAGCGCCGCCACGATGAACAGATACGCCGCCACAATTTGAACCCCAATTGGACCGACGATTTCGATATCTCTGGCAATCCCGAGTGCGTTTTGAAAAGAGAGATTGGGAAACGATTGGATCCCGTTGATGAGCGGCATGTTGAGCAGCCATCCAATCCAAACCGCCACCATCCACCACGCCGTCATGCCGGAGCGCGCCTGGCGCAAAACGAGCCACTGGAGTATCGACCAGGCCAGGCTAGGGAGAATCAAGGGAAGCAGTAAGAACGCGGTTAGTGAGAGCATCCCGTTTTCAGTAACAGGTGCAAGCGGCGTGCCAAGCCAACCCAGCGCAAGCGCCCCGCCAGCGATATTGGCGAGCAGCCATGCTGAAGACTGGGCGGAAGAACGGGCGGGAGAATCAACTGTCATAGAACCTCCTGAATGCGGAAACCGTATCTCGATCAAGAATATTGCCGGATAGGGTCACGGGTCACATTGCCAAGTCGCCCAAGTCTCTGGTTTTCAGTGGAGCCGAACTCTTTGCGTAGCGGGATGTGGTTTGCGGAAGTCGCTACAGCGCCCTGTTGGGCGGGTGAAGGATGCCACAGCGCGCCCAATTTGTCAACTTCCCGAAGGGATTCGGTAGTATAGTCCTGCAATAGAACGCAGATAACGCAGATGTGCGTCGATCAGCGCAGCATAGAAACGTGTTAACGTGTCAATGTGTTAACCTGCCAACCTGCAATGAAACGTAGCTGACGCAGGCTAGCTTCAGCGACATGTTAGGCGGAGCGCCCGAGCGAAATCCCGATTGGCGCGAACACGCCGACCGATGCGATCACCACCCCGTACAGCGCCCAGCCCGATGGGATCGCCGTCGCTGCTATTCGTAGCAGCGACGAGATAAAGACTACATAGCGCCATACTCCGGTGAGCAGCCCGCCGCGGATGGCATCGAAGAAACTCGCCACTGGCAGATTGGATGACTGTACGGCCACCGGGCCTATGCCATCCGCTCCGAGTCCTGCTGCGTATAACCCAGCCCCCACGCTGATCAGCGGCAGGACTAGGGCTGGCGTCTGGTAGCCGTGGCTGCTCAGCTCCCCGATGATCACGCTAACCGCCCATATGCTCAGGCCGAAGGCGACGGCAGCAAGCAGGTGGCCTGTGGAACCAACGCCCGGTCTGTGCGACAGCCTGCGCCGCTAAAGCATGATCTGCATAGTCTGAAACTACCGGGATCAAGACGATGCCAACCGACAGTGTGAGCGGGAATGCCAGAATCGAAATGAGATGAACGTGGCGTTTGGTCATGTCAGCCTCTCGGAAAACATCTCCTCGGCGCTTCACCTAACAGTTTGTGCCAGTTACACAGAGCGAACACTCAAAAACCATGGACAATTCGCCTCATAGAGATGCGGCTTACGATCACTATCCTATTTGCTAAAATGCGCTGAGCTGCTGTTCGCTATCTGAGCCTCAGCGTCTCCGCGCCGCACCGCCTCGTCGTATCTTTCAGCACCACAACGTCGATGTTGCAGCATGCCTGCCGGCGAAACACTAACCTTCCCTGAGCCACTTTTCTAGGTTGCTAGTCAGATCATCGAGCATCAAAAGGAATTTGTCGTCGATCACCCAGGTATCGCCTGCCTGGTCGGTGTAGGTTGCTTGCGGCGGACGCGCCGGTTGGGAGATACGTGCGCGCTTTGCGTAGGGGAGAGTCCACCAGCTGTCATACGTTGCAATCATCTTTTTGTGGCGCTCGCGATGTTCGGCGAGATATGCGCCAAACTTGGCTCGCCATTGCCGTAGCGCCACGTAGACTTGGCCCTCTGCGACGTGTTTGTTGACATGATACAGCAGCCGAGCCTCACGCTTGTAGGCGTTATCCTGCTTGACCTCGTCGGCAACTGTTGTTTTGCGCCCTCTGCCACGCCCTTATGATCTTACTGTCTTCCGCTTGAAGATTTTGCATCACCTTTTCGAGGCGTTTGCGGATAAACTCTTTCTCGGAAGCCATGCCGTTCTCCTCGCTTGAAATGTATTTATGCGCATATGTTGCTGCGTGAGCATCTTCTATGTCACGAAGCGCTATGTTGGGCTTTGACCAGATCGAGAAAACGGTGCAGCACTGGAGTTGTATCGTTGTGCCGCCAAGCCATCGCCAATGCGATCATCGGGACGGCTTCTTGTAGCGAGCGGTATACCACATTCACGCGTTGGAGTTGTTGCAGTGACGCAGGCACGAGCGCCACCCCAAGGTCTGCCGCTACCAGGCTGACAAGGGTGTGCATCTCGATGGCTTCTTGCGCTACCTGTGGAACGAAACCGGCTTGCCAGCACAGATCAAACACGTGATCATACAAACCAGGCCCATAGGAGCGCGGAAACAGAATAAACGGCTCTGCCGCTAATGCGTGGATAGACACAACCGAAGCTTGGGCCAGCGGATGGGTATCGGCCAGCGCAACTATCAAGGGTTCGTGGAGCAACGGTTCGGTGCTGAGCAACGCATCACGGATCGGTGGGCGGAGAAAGCCAACATCGATGTGCTGCTTGTGCAGCGCGTCGATTTGCTGTGCTGTCGTCAGTTCCTCCAGGGTCAGTTTCACCTCTGGCGCTTCGTGATGAAAGGCGCGCAAGATGGGCGGCAACACGCTATACATCGCCGAACCCACGAAGCCTACGGCTAGCCGTCCGATTTTGCCATGACTCGCTTGTTGGGCGACCTGGATCGCTTGTTCGGCGTGCGCAACGATCGCTTGCGCCTCCTTTAAAAACATGGCCCCCGCGTGGGTCAACTCGACGCGGCGCTTGGTTCGATGCAGAAGCTGTACGCCAATTTCGTTCTCCAACTGGCGAATTTGCTGGCTCAGCGGCGGTTGCGCCATCTGGAGCCGGGCAGCGGCGCGCCCAAAATGCAGCTCCTCGGCAACGGCGATGAAATAACGCAGATGGCGAAATTCCATGAGTAATATTTCCTCCATATTACAGCGCCATTATTATTATATTAGACATGGGCTATTGTGTCAGGTAAAGTGTCAGTATGAGCAATAGCGCATCGAAGGAAAGTTACAGCGCTGAGTAAAGGAGGAAACATTGATACGTCTCTGTATGCTTGCCGTCGCGTTTGTGGTCACTCCATCGCTGGTGGGCGCTATGGAGTTACGCGGGGCTGCCGTTGACTCAACAATCATACGCAATGAGTTCGCGGTCACCAGCGATCCTGGCGTCGAGATTTATGTGCGCGAAGTCGTCGATCCGCATAGACGCGATGCACAGCGTGGGCCGGTCCTGCTTGTGCATGGGGCGCGTGTCCCAGGGGTTGCATCGTTCGACCTTCAGGTTCCTGCAGGATCACTGGCGGTCGATCTCGCGGCAGCGGGGCACACCGTTTACATTATGGACGCCCGGGGCTACGGTCGATCGACCCGCCCGCCGCAGATGGACGGCCCTCGTCAGGCGACTGGGCCATTGGTGCGCTCAGACGAGGTGGTGCGCGATATCGATGCCGTGGTGGGGGCGGTGCGCACGCGGAATAATGTGGAGCAGGTCGGCTTGCTTGGATGGGCGACCGGCGGGCATTGGGTTGGGCAGTATGCGTCTCTGTACTCCTCGAAGGTGAGTCATCTCATTCTCTATAACAGCTTGTATGGCGGTACGGATGGACATCCCACACTCGGGCGCGGGTCCAATAATGAAGATCCGCAAAACCCAGGGCAATTCAATCGCGCCGAACGCGGAGCATATCGACTCAATACCGTGGCATCACTCTTTCCATCGTGGGATCAGAGTATTCCAATCGACGACAAGACGCAATGGCGTGATCCGGCAGTGGCGGAGGCCTATGGCGTTGCAGCGTTGGCCAGCGACCCGACCAGTATGATGCATGATCCGCCCAGTTTTCGCGCGCCAACTGGTGCGATAGAGGACAGTTTTTACCTTGCCACGGGGCGGCAACTTTGGGATGCGTCGCTGATCACGGCGCCAACCCTGATTGTGCGCGCCGAGCGGGACTTTTGGTCGCGGCCTGAAGACGTACAAAAACTCATCGAGCATTTGGTCAGCGTCCCACGGCTCAAGATCGTGACGATACCGCAAGCAACGCACTTTGTGCATCTTGATCGCGCGGAGCGTGGCCGAAGCCAGTTCATTGAAGAAGTGCAAGCATTCCTGGCTGAGTAGCCTCAAACCTGCTGTGGCAGAGGCATCCGCTGCGAAGGATGCAGTGGAAGACGAGCGCACGGTCTGTTGGCAGCGCAAGATCGTTTCGGAAGAGGCGCGGAGATGTGGAAGCGTAGAGACGACCTTGCACCATAGACGGCTTTGTATCGGATACCGCGCCAGCGCCGCTGAGGAAGGCATGTGCCACGGTGCGCGCGAACCGCTATTGGCCCCGCGCGGGCATGAGGGCGCCACAGGCTATGGCTGAACCCACTGCAGGTGCGGGGCGCGCCAGCGCCGAACTCATCACCCATCAACTCGCCAAACCTGCAGATGCGAGGCGCGCCAGCGCCGAACTCATCACCCATCACTCGCCAAACCTGCGGCAAAATCTCTGTATAATCTCACCAC
>JAKSDJ010001047.1 GCA_022360155.1 Chloroflexales bacterium
CCATCCGGCAGCTTGCGTATGTCGCTCAACTGGATGACCCTACAACGGCCATCCAATCCATCGCGTTCGTGTTCGATATTCATACCTGGTACGGCACGCTCAATTCAATCGATCCCGATCACCTGGTTCAAGCTGCGGCGTTCTTGACGCTTGCCGATGCGCTTGATAAACTCGATGCGCTGCCATGGCGTGCGATGCGCGAGCCGCTGGCGGCGTACTTACGCGGTGATGCGCCGGCGGGCAGTATGTGGTTGTATCGTCAATCGGCAGATGATGACACGGACCTACTGGAGCGATTTCCCGCCGGTAGATGAGCTGGTTATGCCAGACCCGTCACCTCCGTGAACCTCCGCAGGTGCGGCCCGTGGCGGTTCGGGCGCACCGGGACGCATGCCTCCGCCCTCTACGCGGGTGCAGATGTCATCAGCTGCACGATCGCGACGGACGCGGCGGTGCCGACGCCTGCTTGTCGCGAACCGTCCTTCTTATTGCAGCCATGCAGTCTTCGCAACGGAGGCGTGCGCCTCAATCGTACGAATTGCCGACCACGTCACTTCCCCCGCGTGCGGGGGACCAAGGGGGGATTGCGGAGGGGGCGCGGGGAACCGTCAGGGTTCCCTTACGGGGAGGGTGCGGGTCGGAGCCCTTCATGCCAATTCGACATCCGGTCACCCTGGGTGAAGCGAAGGGTCTCGGCAGCAGCCAGCCGAGATGCTTCGCGGAGTGTATCCTGAGCGCAGCCGAGGGGCTCAGCATGACATGTTTCATGTTGTATTGGTATCAGATCTGCGACACGCCCCGTATCGAGGAGGCGTAACCCGATGCGATCAGTGCGTCCAATTCAGCCACAGTCTTTGGTGTGCGGACGCCCGCGCGGGGCTACGCGTCCGCGGGCGGGGCCAGCTCCGTCACCCCGCCTGGGGCGCCGCACCCTGTGACCCCCGCATGTTGGGTCAGTGGCGGTTCGGGCGCACCGGGGCGCATGCCGTTCGGCGCGGCGCAGGAGCAGGCGGAAAGTTGTTGTGGCAAGAGACGAGGAAACGAGGAGGTGTGGAGGTACAGAATAAGAAGGCGCGCCGCCTGGTATCACTAATGGCTGCATTTATCTCGCGCGCTTGGTGCGCATGCTATTCATCAACTATAATATAATGGAGATGTATGATGCATAGCAATAACATGTCCGATCCTTTAACGTGTCTGCGCTGTAATCGGAGGCTCCTCTACCAGGGAACGAAGAAATTCCACGAGGGTACGCAGTGGGGTGTCTTTGGCGACCTCGCGGAGCTGTTCGAGAATCGTGAGCATTTCGACGTGTATGTCTGTCCGCGGTGCGGCAGGGTTGAGTTCTTTCTGGATGGAGTAGGAGAGGAGTTCCGCCCGCATTGAGGTTGGCGGGTTAGCCGGTGAGCACGCGCCAGTCCGTCAACAACGTCGAGAGCTTGGCGCTGGATAAGCATTTCCTGAACCTCCAACCGCTGCTCACAACCTCAAATTCTGTTATCAACCCTTGCCAAGCGTACACAATCGCTCACCAGGTGCGGCAACCTTTCGCCGCGTTTCAACGTATCTATCTATGGAGGCGTTGCCGCACTCCCTCGCTAGCGAGTGTGTTGAGAACCGGCAGCGTCGCGGGTTATCGGGTAATGCGACACAAAAACCCAGCGCTATCTATCTCGGATTGGCGCCTTGGGAGAGTGTCGTGGCGAACGTTCGATTTCAGATTATTGAGAACAGGAGGTGCGTTTGTGGAAACGGTGGTGCTGATTGTCGTCGTAGTTGCGATCCTTGCGGTATTGCTCGGAATCTATAACAGTTTGATCGGCAAGCGAAATCAGGCCGATAAGGCCTTTGCATCCGTTGATGTCATGCTGAAGAAGCGCTACGATTTGATCCCGAATCTGGTGGCGACGGTTGAGCAGTATATGCAGCACGAACATGATCTATTGACCGAGCTTACCGAGCTGCGCAGCCGGGCGCTCGAGGGCGATATCACTCCGGCACAGCGCGCGGCGACAGAGCAGCAGATCGGCTCAGCGCTAGGCCGGCTGATGGTAGCGGTCGAGAACTACCCCGACCTGAAGGCCAGTCAGAATTTCCTCCAGCTTCAAGCCAGCCTAAATGAGATCGAGGAGCAGATCTCGGCAGCCCGCCGGGCATACAATGCAGCCGCCACCAATTTAAACAATGCGGTCCAGATGTTCCCCGGTAATCTCCTCGCTGGATTGATGAGCATTCAGTGCCGTGCGCTTTTCGAGGCGAGCGCCGCCGAACGCCAGAATGTAGATGTCCGTAATCTGTTTCAACGCTAAAGGAAGACTATGCCTACCGATACGCAGACCCTGACCAATCTGTATGCGACTGAACTCCAGCCCATCCTCGGCAAGCTGGAACAACGGCGAAAACAGGTGTGCCAGCGGGTGATCATTTTTGTCGCCGTTTTCTTGCCGGCCACGCTTGGTCTAATTGTGCTGACTCCGCACTGGACCGAACTGCTGTTCGCGCTCGTATTCGGGTTGATTGCGTGGCGCTTTTTTGTCAATGCGGCGTTGAAAGAATATCGGAGCTTCTTCAAATCAGAGGTGATCACTCGCCTAGCGTATGCGGTCGATCCGGACCTAATCTATGTACAGGATCACGGAATCGATCGGGCGGCTTTTCGAGACAGCGGAATCTATCGCCAGGGGATCGACCGCTATGCCGCCGCAGACCTGTTTCGTGGGTATGTTGGCGCGACAGCGTTTCGCTTTTCAGAAGTACATGCCGAGTACAAGACCGTCACGACCGACTCGAAGGGCCGCCAGAACACTCATTGGCATACGATCTTCCGCGGAATCTTCTTCATCGCCGATTTCAATAAACACTTTTATGGCCAGACCTTTGTGTTGCCCGATAAAGCCGAACGTGCTTTCGGCGGTTTTGGCCGGATGCTGCAAGACTGGGTCAGCAAGCTTGATGATCGGCCCGGCGACCTGGTCCACCTGGAAGACCCGGAGTTCGAGCAGGCATTTGCTGTCGTTTCGACCGACCAGGTCGAGGCGCGCTATATCCTCTCGACAAGCTTGATGCAGCGCCTCCTCAGTTTTCGGGCGCAACTTGGCATGCCGGTGGCGATCTCATTTGTGAACTCGAATATGTACATCGCGATCTCCACCCGCAAAAACTACTTCGAGCCGCCGTCAATCTGGCGCATGGGCAGCGAACTGACCCAGGACGATATCGCGTCTTACTTTGAAGATCTGCGCTTGGCCGAGGATATTGTCGCCGATCTGAAGCTGAACACGCGGATCTGGAGTAAGCAGTGAGCTAAGGCAACTGGCGATGCCCGCTGTTGCATACAACGTTGGAGAGGCATGTCAGTGAGGCGCGGAGATGAGCAGTTTGTGCGCTGCAACCTTCCAGTGCGTCCTCGTGAAATGCGACCTCAAAACCGGTAACGACAAAGACGCCGCCTTCAGATGGTTGTATAGCAACACAACCGCCTGAAGGCGGGACTACGTTCATTGTTCCAGCGCAGTGCGCACAGCGCAGCATGAAACCGCCCGCTCACGTTGTCGTCTGCCAATGCCCATCAGCGCTTCGGTAAGGTCGGCAGGCCCAAGCGAGGCCGTTGGCTGAAATCGGGCAATTGGGGCGGATTTTCAGCGAGGAGGTGCAGCGCCTCGGCGATGGCTCGCTCCAGTTGCGGGTCATCCCCGGCCACATCGTCTTGGGGCCGAATGTCTACCTCAATCGTTGGGTCTGTGCCGTAGTTTTCGACTTGCCAGGACACATCGTTGAACCAGAAAGAAAATTCCGGTTGGGTTGTCATGCCGCCGTCCATCAACGTGTCCAGCGGGTTGATGCCGATCACGCCGCCCCAGGTCCGCTTGCCGATCAGCGGTCCTAGGTTCATCAGCTTGAACGTGTGGCAGAAGATGTCGCCGTCTGAACCGGCGCGCTCGTTGGTCAGCGCGACGATTGGCCCCATCACCGACTCTTGCGGATAAGGCACCGGCTCGCTCCAGCGCGAAACATCATAGCCAAGCCGCTGCCGAGACAGCTTCTCTAGGATTAGCTGCGAGACGAACCCGCCACCATTAAACCGCACATCGACGATGAGCCCCTCGCGGGCAACTTCAGCCAGATAGCCGCGGTGAAATTCGGCGTAGCCACGCGGACTCATGTCGGGAATGTGGACGTAGCCGATCCGCCCGTTTGTTGCTGCGTGGACGCGCTCGCGATTTGTCTCGACCCACTCGCGGTAGCGCGCTGGCATCTCGTTGGCCAGGGTTCTAACCGTGACGGTGCGCTCCTCTGCGCCGTCGGCGGCAAAGGTCAGGAGCACCCCGGTATCGGCCTGGTTGAGCAGCAATTCCTGGGGTGACAGGGTGCGGCTGATCCTGCGCTGATTAATCGCCACGAGACGATCTCCCGGCTTCACATTCACACCAGGCCGGCTGAGCGGTGAGCTGGCGTACTGGTCCCAACCGTCGCCGCGCACGACATGGGTGACTACATAGCTCTCGCTCTCTGGATCATAACGCAGATCCGCGCCCAGAAAGCCTTGTTCATAGTCCGGGGCGCGCCGATAGTCGCCGCCCATTTCGTAGGCGTGCGATGTACCCAACTCACCCTGCATCTCCCACATCAAGTCCGAAAATTCGGACCGCGAGGCGACACGCTGGAGCAGGGGCAGGTAGCGCTCATAGACCGCATGCCAGTCTATGCCGGACATGTCGCTGGTCCAGAAATGGTCGCGCTGAAGTCGCCATGCCTCACGATACATTTGCTCCCATTCCTGTGGCGGCAGCACCGCGATCCGCACCCGATCCAAGTCGAGCCAGCCCGATTTACGACTGTATCCGCGATGTTCTGAGGGTTTCTCCCCGGCCTTCAGCACGCGCAGGTGGTACCCCGAGCGGTAGATCAGCGTCTGGGCATCCAACGAGAGATCGAAGCTGGTAATGTGCTCGATCAGCGTTTCGCGGCTACGCTCCGCGAAGTCATACACTTCCAGTATGCCTCGGGCAGCCGGGGCGCCGCTGGGAATAGCCGGATCGTGCAGTCGACCCTCGATGGGATAGGAGCTGAACAGCGCTTTGCCTTTGATGCCCCGGATCTGTCTGTAGAGCCCGATAGCTACGGGAAAGGCAACGATACGATCACTAATCCCTTCCCGATCGATCTGGATAGGCTTGTTCCGCTCGGATTCTGGTTTGCTGGTTTCCGTCGCGCCTTCCGCCTGATCCTGATGGCGCTCCGTAGTCGACTCCGGCAGTGTATCTGGTTTTTCCTGGGAAGGAGCATCAGATTGGGGCGTGTCTGGAGTGGGCGGCGTGGGGATGAACGGCGACGCAAGATCCGCGCGCAGGGTGATCAGATAGGGGCGAATGCTACGCGGGAAGTTGAGATCGAAATGCATGCTGTCAAAGACCGGATCGAAGTCGCGTGCCGAGAGAAAATAGAGATACTTCCCCTCAGGATCAAAAGATGGGTTCATGTCGAAGAGAACTGGCTTCGTCGCCGCCCAGGTCTCACCGCTCTCGATCTGACAGAGCTTGATAACCGATGTCTGCTGAGTGTTGCTAAACCCGTAGGCGATCCAGCGCCCATCGGGCGACCATGCCAACCCGTGGATATTCGCATAGCGGCTGTGGTCGAGCACCCGCATTGTCTTCGTTGCCAAGTCGACCAGGATGAGCTCGTGCCGTTGGTTGCTCAAGGCGACGAGATCCTGCTTGGGGGAGGCGATCAGATTCAACGGGCGTCCGATGTCTAATCCCTCCAGCCGTTCCGCTGGTGTGCTGGAGGCGGTGTGGTGGATCTCCAGGGCTTCCTCGCCGCTGACATCACTGACCAACACCAGTCGTTTGCCGTCGTGGAGCCAGGTGGCGAGCCGGCAGCGCGCACTGCCCTCGTCGCCATGTGACAAGACGGCGCCCTCCCAGTTGCTCATGGTGAAGGCTTTGCCGCGCGCCGTAATGGCGACCGAACGACCTTGCGGGTGGAGATCGTAGCTCTGCAAATACCGTACCGTATTAACAAACTTGCGCTGGCGTTGCACCTGTGGGCTATGGAACTCAATGTCAATCATGCGGCTCTGGTTTGTCTCCGGATCAAAGAGATACAGATCCGCTCCTGCATAGTAAACAATATGTTGGGCATTGCTTGATGGGTGGCGTACATAGTATTTGTCGTGATGGGTGTGACGTTGCAGGTCTTCGCCGGTCGGTAAGCATGAGTACAGGTTGCCAATGCCTTCGTGATCGGAGACAAAATAGATGCGCGCGCCAACCCAGCGTGGCATCGCCAGGTTGCCGGGCAGTGTGATCAGGCGCCGCCATTCGCCATCGCCAAGCGGGTCGACCCAAATGTCGCCGGTTAGCCCGCCACGATAGCGCTTCCAGCGGGCGAGATCGGTTGTGTTTCGGGCGATGACAGCGCCGCCGTCAGGTCCGTACGAGATACTCGTTGCCGGACCGGTCGGCAGAAGTTGGGGCTCGCCGCCCGCGCGATCAACCGTATACAGCTTATAGCGCCCGTTAAAGGGTTGGGCCGTCGTGCTGGCAAATATCACGGATTGACCATCGCGGCTCCAACCGGCGACGAGTGAGGTGGCGCCGAGATAGGTCAGGCGCCGCGCCGGCCCCCCAGCCGCGGGTATCACATACACTTCTGGATACCCTTCGTCGTTGCCGGTGAATGCCAACTGTGTTCCGTCAGGCGAGAAGGCAGGCCACACAATCTGACCCAGATTTGACGTCAGTCGGTGGGCGATGCCGCCGGCTGTCGGGACGGTCCATAAGTCGTCTTCGCAAACGAAAACAACGGTATTGTGATGGATCGTCGGAAAACGATAGTAGCCTGCTGCCATTCGTTTGAATCCTCCTATGTGATTGCAAATAAGAATTTAAGGTATTTGTGCGGTATGATCAAAGAAACCACAGATGAAGAGTGACACACCCCAATGATCAGAAAGCGATAGGGTAGGGGTGTGCTTCTTGAACTGAGCAGAATGTACCATGTTTCGATAGTTTTGACCAGCATCGTTGATGTGGGTCACAACCGATTCCTGCAATAGAATGCATATGATGCACATCTGCGCAGATAGCTCTCGATCTGTAACAATCTGCGGCTGATGTTTCGCTGTGACGCGGCCCTCTATTGGCGGCTTCATGTCTTGACAATCACCCTAGCGCGACAAATAATACAGGACATTATACTTGTTGGGTGTAGCAAGCTCGAACTTTAGCCATTTTCATGCAGGAGGATGCTATGCCGTCGCTTAAAAAAGCGTTAGTGCTATCTGGGGGCGGAGGCCGCGGCGCCTATCACGTTGGGGTGTTGCGCTATCTCGTCGAGTCTGGGTGGATGGAGGATGGAGTCGGTCCGGAAATCATCGCCGGAACATCGATCGGAGCCATCAACGCGGCAGCCATCGCGAGCGGCCGAACTGTCGCCGACATGGAAGCCGCCTGGCTGCGGATGCACACCGAGGATGTGCATCGCCTCTCCGACGATCTGCCGGCTTTGAGCAAACCATTCCTGCGCTGGATCTTGCGCAGCGTGTTAACGTCGGAGACGCATGGCGGCGGGGGCGGTGACCTGCCCGCCGAAGAGCGCGCACTCAGTATGCAAGGTATTGGCGAGCGTTTGCGGAACTTGTTCCAAACCCGCCCATTCCGCAGTCTCTTGAGTACGGCGCCCTGGCGCGCAACCCTGAGCGCCTGGATGGATTTTGAGCGGATCAACAGCCCCGCCGCGCCGGCTTTGCTTCTGGCTGCCACCGAACTACGCACCGGCGCGCTCCGCATCTTCTGTAATCGCCCGCACGATGGCTCCCCGTCTGAGCAGTTGACCATCGATCATTTGATGGCTTCATCGAGTATCCCCATCGTCTATCCCTGGACAACAATCGACACACATTACTACTGGGATGGTGCTGTCCTCGCTAACACGCCGCTTGATCCGGTGATTAGCTTGGCCGGCGACAGCGACTGTGACATCCTGGTAGTGATGATGACGCCATGGCACGCCGACTCGCCGGCAGCCCTGCCCGCGCCGTCGAATATGCCCCAGGATCTCGTTCAAGCGCTCACGTTGACCTTGGACTGGGCTTTGTTGGCGTCGTATCGTGCGGCGTTTCAAGCGCTGGAAATGCGCAATCGTTTGGCCGAGGCTGCTACGCGCCTAGAGCTTGCCGCGCGCATGCTGACCGACGATACGTTGCGCATGACGGGCGCTATCCCGCGCCCGATTACCTTGCCGACGGTTATTGCGCCCCAGCAGTTTATGCCGCTGGAATGGATTATTGACTACGAAGAGGCCAACCATCGCCAACTCTTCGAGTTAGGCTATGCCGATGCTAAGCGCACCCTCGCTGGACGCGAAGAAAGATGACGACGGCGCTATCATGCTTCCGGCGGCGCGGCGCCACCGCGCGCTTGCGCGCTGCCGGAAGCGCTGTTTGGCGAATGCAGGCAGCCCGATTTCTGCGACTGTTAGCTGCCTGCTTGCATCCATCAAACGACCGCTTGTCGTACTATTAAATCGAAGACTTGCGTGGCTTACGGATGTAGGTATACTGTATATATACTCAAAAACTTTATATAGCAGGCTGATAGACCCCGCCACGCAGAGGAGAAAATCATAGGATGGAGGCATAGATGGCCCTAATACTCCTTGTCGAAGATGATCCTGACAATCAGGATGTATTGGCTACAATGTTACAAATCGCCGGACAGAGAGTAGTTGTCGCCACCGATGGAGCAGAGGGTTTACGGCTTGCTAATGAACTACAGCCCGATCTCATTCTGATGGATATGAGAATGGGCGTGATGGATGGATGGACCGCCACGGAGCAACTCAAAGCACACAAAGATCTTGCCCGTATTCCGATTATTGCGGTCACTGCCTACGCAACGGTCGAGGATGCTCGGCGCGCCTTTGCCTCGGGTTGCGATGATTACATTCCCAAGCCGGTAGACTATCATGTGCTGGTTGGTAAGGTCAAGGAGTTGTTGTTCCAGCGTTGCGGCTCGGATGAACACGAATCGGCGCCTTCGCCTTAGTGAGTAGCAGATGTTATTCTGACTGGAAATGTGACAATAAACGTCGACCCCTTCCCCAATGCACTGACCACCGAAATGTTTCCGTCCATCATCTGACAGAGCCGATGACTGATGGCCAGGCCGAGTCCGCTCCCTTCGTGTTTGCGTGCGATAGCCGGGTCAACCTGCGTAAATGGCTCGAAGATGTGTTCTTGGTCTTCGGTGCGTAGCCCAATACCGGTATCAGTGACCGCAAACGTGATCTTTTCGCCCGTTCCCTGCTGTTCGCGGAGAACATCCAGCGTGACGGCGCCGTGGGTCGTAAACTTCGCCGCATTGCTCAGTAGATTGAGTAGCACCTGCCGCACCTTATGGGTATCAGCGTGCATTGTCCCGATGAACGGCGACATATTGACGACAAGCTTGTTCCCACAGCGCTCGATCAGCGGTGTGACCGTTGTGACAAGATCGGCGACGAAAGAGCCAATCTCGAAGGTTTCTGGGTAAAGATCCATCTTACCCGCTTCGATTTTCGATAGATCAAGAATATCGCTTATGAATGCGAGCATATGGTTGCCCGCGACTCGGATCTTTTCGAGTGTGGGCAGAATGCTGGTGTGGCCATGGGTGTCGGCCTGCAGTTGGAGGATCTGCACATACCCCAGGATGGTGTTGAGTGGCGTACGTAGTTCGTGGCTCATGTTGGCAAGAAATTCGCTTTTGGCCTGGTTGGCGGACTCGGCGGCGTCTCTGGCGCCCAACAACGCCAGTTCGATCTGTTTGCGCTTGGTGATTTCCTGTTGGAGTTGTTTGGCCTCTAGCTCGCGCTCGGCGATAGTTTCTTGCACAGCTTGCTGCATCTGGTTCTGCTCAGTACGAACGCGCTTGAGTTCGGCTTGGTAGTAGTCATTGACGACCCGCTCCAGGTTTTTCATAGTCGTCCTGGTGCGTTCGATCTGGTTTTGTTGCATCAGGGTCTGCACCATTGCTGTGCTGGCGTGGTTTAGCGAGGAGAAAGCTAAACCGCAGTCATTGAGGTGTTGGCCAAAGCCGGCTGGAACGTTGCCGTTGCCGGTCAGCTGACTGATCTGCAGGAGCTCTGTGGCAATCTGGTGCAGTTGGGTCGGCAGGAGCAGCCCTCGATTGTCGAAGATGCAATCCTGGAGCGCTGCGCTAATAGCTTGGTGCAGCGCGTATTCATCACGAGATTGAGACATTCCTAGCTCCTGACGATATTTGGATTGGTCAGGTCAGCGTCGGCCCGGTTTTTCTGGCTTTGGCTTGATCGATATGCCAATCGTATGGGTGTGATCGATTGTGCGGTAGCAGATCCAACACTCATACAAAGACAGTTAGAGTTGCTCAAATCGTATGGGTGTGATCGATTGTGCGGTAGCAGATCCAACACTCATACAAAGACAGTTAGAGTTGCTCA
>JAKSDJ010000347.1 GCA_022360155.1 Chloroflexales bacterium
CCTTCGAACCTTCGAACCTTACGAATACCAGTGATAAGTTCTGAGTGACGAGTGACAAGCCGCTACGCCGTCAACGATCAGCCGTGAGTCGACGATAAACATGCGAACATTCTAACCTGCCAACCTGCGAACGTCCCAACCTGCAATGGCACGCTGATACCAAAGATAAAATGCCAATCGGCGCCGCCGAAAGATGCCAACCCCTGTCTTGAGCGCCGCCAAAGGATGCCAACCCCGTATCAATCCGGCAGGAGAGCCACCGCCCGCGTTGGCCCAGCACTGCCGCCCTTGATCTTGAGCGGGAAGCACGCAACTTTGAACCCAATATGCGGGAGCGCTTTCAGGTTGGCCAGGCGCTCGATCTGCGAATAGGGCAGATCGACCTGGTGAGCCGCCCAGAAAATGTCTTTCTCCTGACGGGTCAGGGCTTGCTGGGCCTGCATATTCAGCGGCGCATCCCAACCCCAGGCATCGATGCCCATCACCCGAATACCCTGCGCAAAGAGCCAGCGCGTCGCCTCCGCCGTAACGCCGCAACCGCGAAACATATAGTCCGGCTGGTCATAGAACTGGTCGCAATCGGTGCGAACCAGCACGATGTCGAGCGGCTTCAGCGCATAGCCAATCCGTTCCAGTTCGGCCTGGACATCGGCGACGGTCATCGCGTCGCCGTCGGTCTTGCTGGTCATGTCCAACACAACCCCGTCGTTGAAGAACCACTCCAGGGGCAGTTCGTCGATTGTCTGAGCGGGCTGGCCCTGGATCGTGCTGTTGTAGTGCCAGGGCGCATCGACGTGGGTGCTGTTGTGGGTGCCAAAGCGGGTGAACTCCTCGATCGCCCAGCCCTCGCCGTTGCGCAACAAATTGGCGGGCACCTTCAAGATGGACTGGATCTGTACTGCGCCGAAGGCATGGTCGTTGTAACTGATATCGGTGCGAATGAACGAAGGTGTGCTTTCCGGGCTGTTGGTGATCGTGGTTGAGAGATCGATCAATCGCATAGAATACCTCGTGTGCGCCTACGATGGTTCGCGGATGCAGCCTAAGTCCTGCAATAGACTACAGATGATGCAGATAGAGCAGACTCACCGCTTGGGACGTTAGGATGCACAGGTTAACCCTCACCCCCGGCCCCTCTCCCGCGCGCGTTTGTAGCCTCCAATGACGGTCGATTGTCCTTGCGAACATTTCTGCTGTCCACTCCTCTTCCATCAGGAGAGAGAAGTGCATAGCAAGAAGCCTGTCGGCTCCCCCTTCTCCCCGCGTGGGAGAAAGGGGTTGGCGGGAAGAGGGGCAAGTAACATCCTTATGTGATTTGAAAGACATATGTTTTCAGACGCCTCGCCAATACCACAATGATCAAACCAGGTTGTATCCACGCCATCCGTATACGGTTTGGAGTCAGACCTAGAATCCGAAGGAGCGACTGATGATTTCCTTCATGATCTCGTTCGTGCCGCCATAGATTGCCTGTACTCGGGCGTCGAGATAGGCTTTCGCAATCGGATATTCGAGCATATAGCCGTACCCGCCGTGAAGTTGCAAGCAGCGGTCAACCACCCGCTTTTGCAGGTCGCTGGCCCACCACTTCGCCATCGAGGCGTCCTCGGTGCTCAGGGCGCCCTGGTTCAACTCCATCACGCAGCGGTCGACAAAGACCTGCCCGATCTGCACCTCGGTCTTCATTTCCGCCAGGCTAAAGCGCAGATGCTGAAAAGTGCCAATCGGCTTGCCAAATGCCTCGCGCTCCCGGCAATACGCGACCGTCCAATCCAGCGCAGCCGCAGCGGAACCCATCGAGCTGACTGCAATCGAGAGCCGTTCCTGGGGCAGTTGCTGCATCAGATAGTTGAAGCCTTTGCCCTCTTCGCCAAGCAAGTTCGCCACCGGCACGCGCACATCTCGGAAGAACAGCTCTGCCGTGTCCTGCGCGTGCAAGCCGATCTTCTCCAGGTTGCGCCCACGCTCGAAGCCCTCCATCCCCCGCTCCACGACCAAGAGACTAATCCCCTTGCGTCCCAGCTCGGGCGCGGTCTTGGCCACGACAATGACCAGGTCGCTTAGGATGCCATTGGTGATGAAGGTTTTCTGTCCGTTGAGGATGTAGTGATCGCCCTCGCGGATCGCAGTCGTACGCGCGGCGGCCAAGTCGCTGCCTGCCCCTGGCTCGGTCATCGCAATGGCAGTAATCGCCTCGCCACTGGCGACTTTAGGCAACCAGCGCTGCTTCTGCTCCTCGGTTCCATAATGGATCAGGTACGGCACCGCTACGTCGGAGTGCAGACCAAAGCCAACCCCGATCCCAGTTGCGCCGACACGCCAGGTTTCCTCGCCGACGATCATGTTGAAACGAAAGTCCTTGACGCCGGCGCCGCCATATTCCTCGGGCACGTCCATGCAGAGAAAACCCTGCTGCCCAGCGCGCTGCCACACCTCGCGCGAGACCATCTTATCCTTCTCCCACTGTTCGTGGAAAGGGATAACCTCGCGTTCCAAAAAGGTACGACAGGCATCACGAAACATGTGATGTTCCGTCTCAAAAATATTGCGTTCCATAATAAATCCTCAACAACTCTTTGGATTGGACCCGCAGATCGAAGCTTTTGACTATTTGAACGGTTGACTGGATTTACCCCAGTTCACCTTCGGCATAACGATGGCGCAGCACCTTCTTATCGAACTTCCCAACGCTGGTCTTGGGGATCTCGGAGGCGAAGACGATCCGGTCGGGCGCCTGGAATTTGGCGAACGACTGCGCCAGGTGTTCGAGCAACTCGGCCACGGTTACAGCTCCAGCACTTGGCGTCAGCACGACCACGGCCAGAGGCCGCTCGCCCCAGCGTGCATCCGGCGTCGCAATGACGGCAGCCTCCATGACTCTCTCGTGGGCCATGAGCGCATTCTCGAGCGCCACGCTGGAGATCCACTCACCGCCGCTCTTGACCAGGTCTTTGGTGCGGTCGGTGATGCACATGTAGCCATCTGAAGTGATCGTCGCCACATCGCCGGTGCGGAACCAGCCGTCTGCGGTGAAGTGTTCGGGGCCGGGCGGAACCTTATAGTAGCTCTTGGCAATCCAGGGACCGCGCACCTGCAACTCGCCCATCGTCACCCCATCCCAGGGCAACGTTTCACCGTCCATATTGACGATGCGCATTTCGACGCCCGCCAGCGCATAACCCTGCCGCGCTTTGATGTCCCACTTCTCGTGGTCGGGCAGATGGCGGTGATGGCTCTGCAGCTTCGAGAGCGTGCCCAGCGGCGACATTTCGGTCATCCCCCAGGCGTGGACCACGTTGACGCCTAACTCTTTCTCGTAGGCTTCGATCAGGCCGCGCGGCATAGCCGAACCGCCGACGACCAGGGCGCGAATGCTCGATATATCGCGGGGCCGGGCTTTCAGTTCGTGGTACAAGCCGGTCCAGATCGTCGGCACGCCGGCGGCGACCGTGACGTGCTCTTCGGCGATCAGGTCGGCTAGAGCGGCAGGAGTCATGTGCGGGCCGGGCATCACGATGTCGGCCCCAGCCATTGTGCAGGAATAGGGCAGCCCCCAAGCCATGGCGTGGAACATCGGCACGACCGGAAGGACAACGTCTTCTTCGGTCAGTCCCAGGGCGCTCGCCTGATTCTCGCCGAAAGTATGCAGCATCATCGAGCGGTGGCTGTAGAGCACGCCCTTGGGGTCGCCGGTGGTGCCGCTGGTATAACAGAGGCCCATCGCCGTCTGCTCGTCGTCCACCGCCCAGCTAAAGTCGTCGTCAGCTTCAGCCATCAAGTCCTCGTAAAACACGACGTTGGGCAGTTGCGTTTCCGTTCTCCGGTCGGCGTTGAAGAGAACATAGTGCTGCACGGTGTTGAGTTGCAAGGCAATCCGTTCAAAGGCGGGGAGCAGCGTGCCGTCGATAAAGACAACTTTGTCTTCGGCGTGGTTGATGATCCAGGCAAGTTGGTCAGGGAAGAGGCGGATGTTCAGCGTATGACAAACTGCACCGCAGCCCGGAATAGCATAGTAGAGTTCGAGGTGCTGATAGTTGTTCCAGGCGAATGTTCCCACCCGGTCACCCTTCTGCACGCCTAACTGACGCAGTATGTTCGCCAGGCGTTTTGTGCGCTGGGCAAAGTTGGCGTAGGTGTAGCGGTGCAGCGTCCCGTCAGGAAGTTTGGTGCTGACCTGCTTGTGCGGAAACATGCGCTGGGCATGTTTGAGGATGCGGTCAAGGGTGAGCTGGTAATCCATCATCAGGCCCTGCATTGGACACGCTCCTTACCTGGGTGCTTGTACTGACAGCTCTATTCACGCATTGGTGTGGTAGGGAAAGTATACCATAAAGTAATCCGCGCTACGAGCAACATGTTATAAAAAATGCGTAAAGAGCTTAGCGTCCTAATGCGCTTGACCAAATGCCGCCAACCGTCTCCGTTATGATTGGCGTGCATCGAGCGGGGACGCGGGGCATCCCCGCTCGTCTCCAGCGTAGGAAGCCTCCTGAATGATTAGTCTCGCGTTGTCACATCTTCGTTCCTTCGCTAGGTAAGAGCCTGCGTGCAAAGGATTACACCACCCCGATGTGTGGTCCCGCAGAGATGTGGTCGGCGCTCCGTCCGGCTGCGGCGCATACCTCCGCTGCGCGGGTTAGTATGGGTACGATAGGAGGAAGGTTCGCGGCAGGCAGGCGTCCGCACCGCAGTACCCGTAGCGATCTTGCATCTAGTGGCATCTGCACTCGCGCAGCGTGCGGAGGCATGCGCCACGGTGCGCATGAACCGCTTCTGGGCTCACATACGGTGGTCACGGAGGTGCAACGTCCCGTGCGGGGTGTTTAGGGGCGGACAGCACCCATGTTCGAAACGAGATGTGCCGCTTCCTGATGCGGATTGTTCCCCCTCTCCCATACCCCCCCGCGTGCGGGGGGATCAAGGGGGGGCGGGAGAGGGGGTTAGGGGGAGAGGTAATACCGCGCATCCCAACGCCTCAAATACCGAATTCGCCCAAACGTTCTGTCCGCCCCTGAAGTGCGGGGTGACGGGGCTGGCCCTGCCCACGGGTGCGGGCTCACAGCCAAAGTCGGACGAAGCCGACTCGCTTGCAATGCACTAAAGCGCACTTCCGTTCTTAGCCTGAGCTTCACAGTTCAAGGCTTACGAGCAAACGCCTAATGAAATAATCAACCGCAGAGTCTTGACGTAGTGCCGCCTTCAGGCGGTTGTGCTGCCTTCAAGCCGCCTGAAGGCGGCACTACGGAACCTTTCCCATTACCAACAATTCGTCGCCTCAGCGCGTCATTGTTTTAGCGCCTCAGCGCGCCGTCACGTCAGCGGGCTAGCGGAGTTGCTCCAAGAGACTGGCTTTGCCCCACTCCGTTTTGTGCTGCTGAATTTTGCCGTCATGGACGACCGCCATCGTGATCCCGGTAAAGGCGACTACGCGATGGGTGGAGGCAAAGCCAGACCAGGCTTTCTGATGCGTTCCCTGTGCTCGCCAGCAGATCACGACTCGATCACTCTCAGTCACGGTTTCCTCGACGATATGAACGATATCGGGAAAGCAGGCCCGAAAACCCGTGATAAACGCCTTCGCTTGAGCCGCGTCCACGAAAATGCTGTCGGCCACATCCATATCACCGCCATTCCATACCTCATCGAACAGGCGGCGTAGCACGATCACCGGAGAAGATGCGGGTGTTCCCATAGAAGCGCTTCCTTATCCATACGAATGAAGTAACAAGAAACTTACAGTCGAGCAAGGTTATCGGTTGTCCACCAGTCGCCTCCTTTCATCTACAGCGTGCAACAATCAAGCCCCGACAAAGCCGGGTGATACGCCTGGTGAAAGCGCATCACCAAACAAAAATCCCGCCCCAACAGCGTGGAGCGGGTAAAAGGCACGGCGCTAAGCAGCACAATACAGGAGACGATGAGCTGAGGGCGCGATGAGGCGCGGGAATCAAGAACTCGGTCGGGAAGAGAGGATGCCTGAGTATATCAGTGCAAGAAGCGCTTGCCAAGAGGTTTTTTTGAGTAAATATGCTCTAACTTCCATCAATGGTGCGCCGATGTCAACTCTTGCACGATATCAATGGTTAACGTTGCTGCCACTCAGTTGCTTTAGATGACCATATGCATACAAACACCACTGAAGACAGATCACTTGAACCCTGCTAAAATGAACAATCATGAAGCTCTATATACTGGAGACGGTAATTGATGAGTAAAGTAGGCGGTTATAGCGATGAAAAATTTCGCAGCCTCCTCCAAGTATTGAAAAGACTTGAACGGGAGAAGGCTGAAGTTACAGCCCAAGATTTGGCTCAGGCGAGCGGCTACAAGCTCTCGTCAATGAAAACATACATTGCCAAAAAACTGAAAGGCTTTGTATTGATGTCGACGCAGAAAGGTCGTTTCATTATCAAAGATGCTCTGTCACTTGATGAAGCCTCTTTCGTAAGGCACATGAGTCAAAGAAGTCCGGAGCTTGATGCGCCTGCTCAAGGGCTCGCACCTCGGTTGCTACGACGTAGTCTTGACGCATATTTTCTCGCTATCGAGTTGTATAACAGGCCAATACAGTCAAACAGAGTAGAGGGTTTCTGTATAATGATGATCAATGCATGGGAATTATTGCTTAAGGCAGAAATTGCAAGTAGCCAAGACGAATCTGCATTATTTTACAAAGAAGAACCCGCAAAGACAATTGCCATTCGCGATGCTCTAAAACGGCTTATCACCAATGAACGCGATCCGGTTAGAAGAAATATCGAATACCTTACCGAACTCCGCGATAAGGCCATTCACCTTCTTATCCCAGAACTTCAAGAACAAGTATCACGCCTGTTTCAAGCTAGTGTCTTTAATTATCTAAAGCGTTATAACTCAATCACAGGTGAAAATTTGCCATCAAAACTTGGTACTGGATTAATTAGCCTTGTTATCGATCCTGGACAGTTTGCCCCAGATACTTTGAAAGAAGTATATGATCCTAAAACTGCTGAGGAAGTTAGCGACTTCATAGAGCGATTTCATCGAGAGGAAACCGAATTGTCAAGTGCTGAATTTGCGATCCCCATTGAATATAAGCTCACTTTGAGTAAAAATTCTCAACCAGGAGATATTACACTAACCTCTGGGAGTAGCAATGCTATGGGCATTCTTATTGAGGTTCCGCGTGATATCGATAAAACACATCCTTATAGACAAGTGGATGCCGTAGAAAAAATAAAACAGAACCTCCAAGGCATAGAAACAATTTCTTTCACTCAATATGATTTCCAAGCCATACTCTTTAAAGAAAAAGTCCGAAAAACTAAATCAAGCCCTTATTACCATTTCATTGAGAAACCAGAGACACATCGTTATTCCGAGGCTTTTATCGATTTTGTCCTCGATAAGATTAAAGAAGACTCTGAATATGTCATGCGTTGCCGCAAGTCATATAAGCACCATTTGGATAAGAACAGGAAACAAAAATAATACAATAGATGCTACTAGTACTACAACGAGACTTCCAAACACAGCTTATTGGAACGCCACTGAGGATGTCACCCTGAGCGCAGCAAAGGGCCTCACATCTGTGACAAGTAGATTCTTCACTACGTTCAGAATGGCATGTCTCGTTGTAATACTAGATAAAGTCGTACTTTCAATACAGCTTCCGCTGAAGCGAAACCCGGAGAGACAGCCATGAGCGCACAACCCAAACCTCATGTTACCGAGGATGAATACCTTGCATTTGAACGCGCCAGTATGACAAAGCATGAATATTATCACGGTCAGATCTATGCAATGACCGGCGCCTCCGAACCGCATAATTTGATAGCGACCAATACGATTGCATCGCTTCACAGTCAACTACGTCACACATCCTGTCGCGTCTATCCAAGTGACATGCGCGTAAAGATACAACAGACAGGATTATATACCTATCCCGATATTATGATTATATGTGGACAACCACAGTTTACTGATGACGCCCTTGATACGATTGTCAACCCAACTGTGATCATTGAGATATTGTCGCCATCGACTGAACGATATGATCGCGGAATGAAATTCCATCATTATCGCACCATTGAAACGTTACGCGATTATCTGCTTATTGCACAAGACTGTCGTTCTATTGAGCACTATACACGACAAAATAGCGAACAGTGGCTTTTTCAGGCAGTGGCCGGAAGAGAGAATCATATCGTCTTTGAGTCGATACAGTGTACACTAGCCCTTGAAGATGTCTATGAGAAAGTCGAACTCGAACAGGAAGATGCGGGCATCCCGCGCGAAATTCCTCCCGAATAAGGTTGTCCGTTACCGCCTCACCTCCGCTGGCGAAGAAACGAAACCACGGAGCGCGAAGCCCAACCCCAAACTCACCTAACACAACCATGTAGTCCAACTGCCCGCAACAAGCCTCCCATCCTCCACGTCAAAACAGAAACAATTCGGCATTTACACAGGACATAAGCCATGCCAGTCTTTATTGTTCTCGCTGTGCTCGCTATTTGCGATCTTATCTACACGATCCTGCGGAAAAGAAATGCTGGTGGTCGCGGCCCATCCGGAGTCGCCTTACACGTCTAATCGCTCAGACTGCCGGTTTCCCACGTGTTATGATCCGAGCGACCGCGATGCATTGTTCCAGCGAGCGCGGAGCCTGATTGATCCGGCCTTGGAACGGGGTGAACATATTCTGCTCGTTGGTGATTTGAACGTGACGCAATGGGAACCCGGTTACCGTGATCTAGCGCGAAATCTGCAAGACGCCCATCGCCAGGCGGGATGGGGATTGGGCGTAACCTGGGGCATTTACAGCTTCGGCCCGCACTCAAGTGCCAATCGGCAATCGAACGCTATCCTCCAGCTCCTGCGGATTGACTACATGTTCAGCAGCCCCCAGGTAACGCCGCTCGCTACATCAACCGATTGCTCTCAACGGGGCAGTGATCACTGTATCTTGTATGGGACATCTGCTGTCGAATGAGCCGATCTGGTTGGGGCATGATCAATCGGATGGCATCATCTAGCAGACTACTACTGCTTTGCCGAGGAACTCTTATGGGATGCTGCCGGTGAAGAAGTTGCTGGCGTGCTGGCGACCAGGCAAGCATTACCCGCCTGCCGGCTGATCGCCCGATGCCTCAGCCGGTTGCACAGCGACCAGACCATGCGCAACCGCGTAGCGCGTGGCGGCGCTACGCGAGCTTACATCGAGTTTGTCCAGAATAGAACGCACATAGTCCTGCACCGTATAGTGGCTCAAGGTCAACTCCCGCGCGATTTCCTTGTTGGTCATGCCGGTGGACACCAGGCGCAAGACCTCCAACTCACGCGGGGTCAGGTCGGCAAGCGCTCCTGGCGACGATGATGGTGCGGGCGCAGCAGGAGCGGGTGGCGCTGACAATTCTTCCTGCGCCAATGTGATAGCTTCATTCAAGGTGAGCGACTGTCCAGCCGCCCACGCCTCAGCAAAGGCTTGCTCGCCCAAACTGGCGCGGGCCTCCGCAATGATGTGAGCGGCACGAGCTTGTTCAGCCGGTATACGGAGCGATCCAATCGCTGTACGCAGATCAGTAGCGGCCCCTAAAATCTGGACACCGCGCCGCGTCTGCCCCAGATCCATTGCGAGTTGGGCGATAACCTCAAGCGACCAGGCCATCCCCTGATGGCTGTCTAACATCGACTTGAGGTGCAGGCTTTCGTGCAGGTAGCGACGAGCTTGCACATAATCGTTTTGTTGCCGCGCCACATCGCCCAGGTTTGTAAGCGCGTTTGCTATGCTCCACGTATCGCCGATTTGGCGCAGGAGCGCGAGGCTTTCATCCAATAGCGACTGCGCTGTTGCATCATCGCCTTGCAGCAGTGCAACATAGCCCAGGTTGCCAAGGTTACTGGCGACACCCCAGGTATTGTTGAGATCACGCCAGATCGCGAGGCTGGCTTCGAAGCGGGTGCGGGCTGCTGTGTAGTCTTCGCGCGCCATCGCGAGCAACCCTAGACTGGCGAACAGCCGTGCCATCCCCGGATGATCTTCCATCTGTTGGTTGATCGCCAGTCCTGCTTCAAACAAATGCAGAGCCACAGCCGTATCATCCTGGCGCATGGCCAATGCTCCGGCGACAGTCAACACTTTGGCGCGCAGTGCCAGTATCGCTTCATCTGGCGCAGACAACGGCATCGCCAGCACTCTGTCGAGCCACTGGCGGCCCTCATCCAAATGGCCCTGGATCCACCAGAAGCGCCCCAACGCTCCCGCTATCCGCAGCGCTGATTCTGTATCGCCGCGTTTGATCAGGTATTGAAGCGCCGCCCGGATGTTATCGTAGTCGGTCGCCAATCGGGCAAACCAGGCTTGCTGCTGAGCGCCGCGTAACTCCGGCTCGGCCCGCTCGGCCAATTTCAGGAAAAAGCGAGCGTGACACTGCTGCAGCGTATCGAACTCGCCCCGTTTGGCCAGGCGCTCGGCGGCATATTCGCGAATCGTCGCCAGCATCTGAAACCGCGGCTCCCCTTCGATATGTGGCTGCATCACCAGGCTCTTGTCCAACAATGCTGCCTGGCGCTCCAAAAACGTTGCCGCTTCCGCCGGATCGACGATGCATACCGCCTCAGCCGCCTCCAACGTCCAGCCTCCGACAAAGATTGCCAGGCGGTCGAACAGTTGCTGTTCAGCTGCATCGAGCAGGTTGTAGCTCCAACTGATGGCCGCATGCAGCGTCTGGTGACGCTCGGGTGCGCCCAGGGTTCGGCTCATGAGATGGAGCAGTTGCGTATCGATCCGCGCCAGCAGCGCTTGTGGGGGCAAGGAGCGCACCCAGGCAGCGGCCAACTCAATCGCCAGCGGCAACCCATCCAGGCGCCGGCAAATCTCGGCCACCACCGGGCCGCTCGTAGGCGTGACGACAAAATCTGGCCGTACAGCCTGAGCTCGGCTGAGAAACAGTTGAACCGCCTCGGACTGCACCAAGACGTCCGGCGCCGACTGTGCTGTGCGGTCCGGCAATGCCAGGGGTGGAACCGGATAGACCTGTTCGCCTGCAATCTGCAAAGACTCCCGGCTCGTCGTCAGCAGGATGAGCTGCGTCGTCGCCGCCAGCAGATCGGCCATCTGAGGGGCAGCCTCGCGGAGATGCTCGAAGTTGTCCAGAACGATCAGCATCCGTCGCGGCTGCAGGTAGGCGCACACGCTGGCCCAGATCGTCTGCGGGCCGCCATCGCCGATACCGAGGCTGTGGGCAATAGTCGGCAGCACAAGTTCCCAATCGCTGAGGGAGACCAGCGAAACCCAGACGACACCATCGGGGAATTGGGCGCTGCTGGCGCTGGCAAGCTGCAATGCCAACCGTGTCTTGCCAATCCCGCCTGTGCCGGTGAGCGTCAGTAGTCGAGCAGCGGTTAGTAACCGGGTGAGTTCACTCAACTCGCATTCCCGTCCGACAAAGGTCGTAAGACTCTGGCGCAGGACGCTCGTCAACAAGAAACACCTCCTCGCTTCGTTATAAGGCTGCGATCTGCAGACGCACATGATCAGATGTACTTTACCGAACTTCTTACTTGTGGCGCATCAGACCTTCTGATTATCAGCTCCTACGGGATTTCCTTAGCAGGTAGAGCGCAAAGCACATCGAGCAATTGTCATCCCCTGATCTCAGGGGGTGACAATTGCTCGCCCAAAACACCTAATCTCAGGGATATACTCGCCAGCTTGCCCGTGCTAGAGTACACACGCACTTGAGTGCTGTGACCAACGACTTCGTGCCAGTTGGCAACAAACAAAGCGCGTGTTTTGGCTCGAATGGTGGATTTTGGTTCGATCTGGATTTCGTTACAAGTATTAGGAGGTTTATGGTGAGTAAGACGAGTTTTTGGTCAAACGGTTCGCGCAGAGGCAGCAGCTACATGCGCCGCCTTGCGCCAGCGCTGCTCATGACCGTCGTCCTTGGGCTGCTGCCCTTTGGCGCCACCCAGGCGCAGGAGAACAACGACCCGTTTGTAATCAACGATGTGATCGTTGAAGAGAGCGATACGGACCGCGTCAAGGCGCAAGAAGTCGCGCTTGACGAGGCAGGTAATCGCTACGTTTTTGGAAGATTTGACGGTAATGTCGAGTTTGGCGAGGGATCAAACGGGCAGTCGCTCAACGGCACAGACGGTGATCTCTTCATAGCCAAGTATGATACTGGCAACAATTTGCTATGGGTGCAAGAATTCGAGACATCGGTACGCGGCGCGCTGCCCAGCGCCAACGCCGCGGGCATCGAGTTCGACGATTTCTTCGGCAACCTCTACGTGGCTGGCGACTTCAGGGGCGGGCTCGACGTGGGTTCCAAGCGCCTGTCCTCTGGCGCAAATGCCGACGGATTCATCGCACAACTCGACCCAGAAACGGGCAACGTCCAGTGGGTCAACCAAATCATTAGCGGCAACCAACCGGTCATCGTACGCGACATCAGCGCCACAGGCACTGTCGTGCTTACTGGGCGATTTGGAGGGATTGCCGAGTTCCCCGGTCAATTCGAGACAGGGGAGACGCTGCTCTCGCTCACGCCTGGCGGTGAAGATATGTTCGCCGTTCTGTATAGCCAAGTCGGACAGACCTCTTTTGCCGTACAGGCTGGCGGCAATGGCGCAGAAGGGCTTGGCGTTTACAAAGACGACAATATCTTTACTGTGGTGGGCGACTTTGCGGGCACGATTCGCTTCCGGGACAGCAACGGTCGCGAACAAGCCGAGTTGACCAGCCAGGACGGAAACGACGGCTTCGTAGTGAACTACAACGACAACGGACAACTGCGCTTCGTGACGCAGATTGCCGGCCCAGACTCGGACTCCGCTGTCCATGTTGTTCAAAAACGCTTTGACATCTATGTGGCTGGCTCCTTCTTCAACCAGACGACGATCGGGGTGACTAGGCTCACCAGCCGTGGGCAAAATGACACGTATGTTGCGCGTATCAGTTCGTTGAATGGTTCGGTACAGCGTGTTACCCAAATCGGCAGCAATGACATCGACTTTCTGCGTGGATTAGACGGCGATAACGCCGATCGGCGAGATGGCAACATTTTCGTTTCAGGCACATTCTTCGGCCCACAACTCATCATCGGCGAAGGGTCGACCGCTATCCGGTTGGACAAGAGCGATTCCAGCAGTCGTACCGCCTATCTTACAGCCATCAGTGTCGATGGAGGTGTCTTTACACCATCGTTCGGGCAGATCGTTCAAGGGCGATTCAATACCAACCGCATCACGGTAGACGAGGATAGCTCCAATATTTACCTGGCCGGCGGCTACCAAAGCGCTGTCACCTTTGGTAGTCGCACTACGGGTCGTGCTATCGAACTGCCCGAACCAACTGGCCAAGAAGGCATGGCCGTCGCGCACTACGTATCGAGCAGCGGCAGCAGCTCCCACGACGCAGATGCATCGCATCGTTAGCTCGCTACGCTAGGCACACGCGCTGCTGAACGGCGGCGCGGAACATCCGATTGGCGACGCACCCGGCGATAACGACATAACGAAAAACATGTAGCTGTCACTGCGTGGCCAATCGGGCGCGCGACTCACAAGCAGCATCGTCGCTGCATCGATACACACGAAACAGTGTGAGCGAGGTCGAACCCTGCTCACACTGTTTCATTTGCGGTCTGACAACAACGTTCCTGCCCGCCCAG
>JAKSDJ010000489.1 GCA_022360155.1 Chloroflexales bacterium
AACCCGTGCCGCGATAGAATCCGTCGATGCGCCGTGTAGGCCCAATACTGCAAACTCCTGAATGGCCGCTTTTAGGATTGCCTCCCGACGCTCTTCGGCGGATAGACGAGTATGGGTGCTAGCAGGTGTGTGTTCCATGGGGGTAGTGTATACTCACTAAATTTATATGTCAACATCGTGATAAAAATCGCGATGTGATGCGTACGTTGGGATTAAGATGGGTAAGTTTCACACTTGCCCTATTGCATATATAATAAAGGAGTGATCAGTGATGGGTGATCAGCGCCAAGCCGCGAGCGAACGAGCAGATGAGCAGATGAGCCAACCTGCCAACGTTCCAACGTGCTAATCTGCTGACTTGCCAACGTTCCAACGCGCCAACCTGTCGAGTTAAACCTGTAAGCAAACACGTGAAGATTTCCTATGACAACAAGTAGTGTTCCCGTCCTGGACTTTGGATCTCAAACCGCACAACTGATTGTGCGCCGTATCCGCGAATTGGGCGTCTACAGCGAGTTGTTGCCCCACGACGCGCCCGTCGAGCAGGTGCTGGCGCTCGACCCGCGCGGGATTATCCTGTCGGGCGGGCCAGCCAGCGTCTATGAACCGGGGGCGCCGGGATTGCCCGACTGGCTGCGCGAGACAACGCTGCCCGTGCTGGGGATATGCTATGGCATGCAGCTCCAGAGTCAGGCGCTGGGTGGTGTGGTGCTGCGTCCTGATCGGCGGGAGTATGGCCCTGCTGTGATCGCCGTAGCCAGTGATAGCCTGCTCTTTGCCGCTACGCCGCACGAGCAGCAAGTCTGGATGAGCCACGGTGACCGGATCGAGGCGCTGCCGCCAGGCTTCCATTCGCTGGCTCAAAACGAGAACACCCCTTTTGCGGCGATGGGCGATGAGCGCCGGCATTGGTACGGTGTCCAGTTTCATCCCGAAGTTGTTCATACTACCTATGGACGCAACATTTTGCGCAATTTTCTTTACACTATCTGCCGTTGTACCGGCGATTGGCAACCCGCCAACTTTGTTGCTCAGGCCGTTGAGCGAGTGCGCGAGCGCGTTTGCGCCGGGCGCGTGATCTGTGCGCTCTCCGGCGGGGTTGACTCGGCGGTTGCGGCGCTGATTATCCACAAGGCAATTGGAGATCGGCTGACTTGTGTATTTGTGGACAACGGACTGCTGCGCCTGGGTGAGGCCGATCAGGTGATTGCGACCTTTCGCCAGCACTTCCATATTCCTCTGGCGGCGGTCAACGCTGCCGAGGAGTTCTTGGCGGCGCTTGAGGGAGTGGCCGACCCAGAAAGCAAGCGCAAGATTATCGGCGAGAAGTTCGTTCGTATCTTCGAGCGTGAGGCGCGCCATCTCGATGATGCGCAGTTCCTGGCGCAAGGAACGCTCTATCCCGACGTGATCGAGAGCAGCGCTCCCGACCGCAAGAAGGGCGCGACCATCAAAACCCACCACAATGTTGGCGGACTGCCGCCGGATATGCAGATGACCCTGGTTGAGCCGCTGCGCTATATGTTCAAAGACGAGGTTCGTGCTGCCGGACTGGAATTGGGACTGCCCGAAGAGTGGGTCTGGCGGCATCCCTTCCCTGGCCCAGGACTGGCCGTCCGCGTCCTTGGACCGGTCACCTGGGAACGGCTGGAGACGCTGCGGCGCGCCGACGCGATCTTTATCGAAGAACTGCGGGCAGCGGATCTCTACCGCTCAACGCAGCAGGTGTTCGCCGTGCTGCTGCCGGTGCAGAGTGTCGGGGTGATGGGTGATGGGCGCACTTATGCGGACACAATTGCGCTGCGCGCCATTACGACTGAAGACTATATGACTGCTGATTGGGCCAGGCTCCCCTATGACTTGCTGGCGCGGGTCAGCAGCCGGATCGTCAACGAAGTCGAACAAGTGAACCGGGTGGTGTACGATATTTCCTCGAAACCGCCGGCGACGATAGAGTGGGAGTGATGAAGAGGATACATTGGCTCAGTGTATTTGTGATACTGTTTATTCTGAGCGGGTGTAGCGGTGATTTACAGATCCAGCGGCCTACACCTTTACCGCCGCTCATGATGCCGACAACAGCGACTTCTCCTGAACCAGCAGCATCGGCAACGCCTTTGGCAAGTAATCAGCCTACCGCAACAGCGCTGGCTACTATGCCAACACGCTCACAAGTGCTGCCTGCTCCACTCTACTTCATCGATGCAGGACAGGTTCAGCGGCTTGAGGTTGATGCACAGACTATTACCCAGATCACCAATGAGGTTCCAGCGAGTCGCTATCAAGCAGCTGTGACAGCCCTCGATGTTTCGCCGGTTGATGGTTCATTGGCTTATGTGGTCGAGCAAATTGATGGCAGTGTGCTGGTACAGACCGACCTGCAGGGGCAGAGTCGCCATGTACTCTTTTCCTTGCCCAATGGCGCCATCTCCCATCCCCGTTGGTCGCCGCATGGTTCCGAGATTGCAGTGCGGCTTTCGCCTGATCCTGATACGCAGATCAATCTGGTTAGCGGAGTCTATGCAATTGCGGCAACGCAAACGACAACGCAAACAGTGTCACCAACGTTGGAGAGTGAAGCGAATCGTGTGATATTGCCAGTCGTTGTTTCGGGCAGTAATTATACACTCCTAGCGGCTGATGACTCGTCCGATCTCGAAGTAAATCCAGCACCGTTTGCCTATGCACCAAACTCCTGGTCGCCAGATGGGAACCGCCTCTTGCTAGATGGTCAACATCAGTTTGCGCATGTTTGCAAGGCGCTGATCAAAGATTTGGCGACAGATCACTTGTTCCCACTAGCCCCGGCTGATGCCGACGCGATGACAACAGCCTGCAATCAGTCGGTGTGGAGTCAGGATAGTTCATCCCTCTATGCTAATATGCAACCGATTGGCCAAACAGTATTGATACCAGGCTTATGGCGTTCTGATGCTGTAACGGGGGGATCTGAGCAGATTTTTCCTGGCCAAGATCAGGGCGAGTCGCTCTTGATCACTGCACCCAAGCAAGGCCCTGATGACCAGATCTACTTTTTTATGAGCCGCACAACCCAAACGCCCGACCCGACATACACCCCGCCGTTGCAGTATACGATGTACCGTGCGTCTGGTGGTGGTACAGGTGAGTTTGAAGCGTTACGGAACGAGCGTGATGTATTACGCTTTGTGCTCTGGGATGAAGCTGCTCGCGGAGCTGTGGTGATGCGGATTGAAGTAACCACACCAGTGCTGGTCTGGCTGCCAGTTGATGGCAGCGCAGCTGTAGAATTGCCGGTAAGCGGCTATGATGTCAATGACATGCGCTGGGGAAAACCTTAAAGGGTTCTTCTGAGCGAGAAGGCGCTAATTCATAATGTTAGGATGAACTGCGCTTACCTTCCAAATAGCTATGACCAAGATCAATGATCAGGCGGGAACAAGGAACGATGCGCTATCGAGTTCCTCATTCTCCGCTCCGCGTTCCGCGTCCGCAAGCGCCCCTGGCAAGCTCATCCTCTGCGGTGAGCACGCTGTTGTCTATAACCGCCCGGCAATCGCTCTGCCCTTGAGCCAGATCCGCGCCCAGGTGACTGTTGCCGCCGGGCCGCCAGGAACTGGCCTGCACCTTGTTGCGCCTGACCTCGATCGGATCTGGAGCGCGGCGGAGTCGCCCGCCGATCCGCTCTGCGAGCTGGCCCATGCGACCTTGCTGCACCTCGGTTTTGGAGCAGTTGATGTGCGCCTGACTATGCTGTCGACGATCCCCATCGCCAGTGGGATGGGTAGCGGCGCAGCGATTGGCGCTGCTTTGGTCCGGGCGCTGGCTGCCTTCTTGGGTCGGGCGCTGGACCCTGCCGAGGTTTCCGCACTGGTGTATGCCAGTGAGCAGCGCTACCATGGCACGCCTAGCGGAATCGATAACACGGTGATCGCGTATGAGCAGGCAATCTGGTTCCAGCGCCCCAACGCTACGATCGAGCCAATTACCATCGCTGCCCCTTTCACCGTGATCATTGGCGATACCGGCATGCGTTGCGAGACGCGGCTGCCGGTAGGGGAGGTCCGACGGCGCTGGCAGGCTGACCAGGCGACGTACGAGGCACTGTTCGACCAGGTTGGCGCGGTGGTGACCCGTGTGCGCGACGCGCTCGCCGTAGGTGATTTTGCCGCCCTGGGTGTACTCCTCGACGCCAACCAATCGTTGCTCGAACAGCTTGGCGTTTCCTCACCAGAGTTGGAACACCTGATTATGGCGGTGCGCAATGCTGGGGCGTTGGGCGCAAAACTCTCCGGCGGCGGCTGGGGCGGCGTGATGCTCGCCCTGGTCGACGAAAGCAGCCGCGAGCGGGTAGCCGAGGCATTGCGGCAGGCTGGCGCAACGCAGGTGTTGGAAACGCGGGTCGAAGCGACGCTGAACGAAACAGGCTGAACGCTGCTGCTTGGCCGGTACACGGCGGTGTCAGTCTTCCAGATGCCCGGTGCATTATGGAAAAAACCCGCATATTTAAGATGTTGCGTCGTGAGACCAGTTTTGTGGCGGAAGATAGGAGTTGGGCGGCGCTCCATCAATGCTTCTTGTTTTTGAATACCAGCGATACTGCTCGTTTGTATTGACGACTGTGCGTGTTCTAAAGATATCGTGCTATGATCGTTCTCATAGCACACTGTATGGTGTTTGCCGCCAATCTTCATGCTTTGGTCGCAGTGGAGGTGCATGATAAGTGATGCCAGAGCTACAAGTCCCGATCTTTCTTGACGAGCATGGCGATGTAAGCGCATTTCAGTCAGTACCAAACGCGGAACGCTATATCGAAGCTATCGATGTCAATAATCACGAATGCATCGGCTATGACCCGCAGGGACATCTGTTGCAGCTGCGGATGAAAAAGAACGCAGTATCGATCACATCGAAAGAATAGCAGGATGGGAACCTGGGGATCGGGCAACTTCGAAAACGATGGCGCCGGCGACTACCGTGACTCCATTACATATCAGCTTATTGACAAGGTTGAGGCATGCTTTGAACATGAAGAAGGATACGCGCTTGACGAAGGCGGCGAAGCGGAACTAATGCCCAGCGTGGCGATGCTTGTTGTGTTGTGTGAACATTGCGATGGCATCCCGCCGGCTGAGGCTGTAGCGCAGACCTGGAAAAGAACCTATCTCCAGATTTATGATGACCAGATTGAGGATCTCGCACCTAACCCGGCGTTTCGGGCAGAGCGCCGCAAGGTGATTGAAGCCACCTTCGATCGCTTGATCGCAATAGCGCATTCCTTTTGGACACGATAGCAGAAGCCCATATTTGCCCATATCGACGATAGACAACGCATTCATCGAGCGCACCGTCCATCAGGATAGCCGTCGTATCGTTGCAGAGAGCGTTGCACTAGCACCCCTCGTACTCTTGATGTTCAGCTTGCCGTCGTGCTGAAAGCAAAATCAGCGTCCCAAGAATACACGCCGCGCCTATGCCCTGCCAGAAGGTGAGTCGTTCGCCAAGAAAGACAGACGCTCCGCCGACGCCGAAGAGCGGTATGAGCGTCAAGTAGAATGCCGCAATACTGGCGGGCAAGCCCCGCAGTGCAATCAAGTAGAGCCAGAACGCTAACGCATACTGGATAATCCCTGAGATGATCGCCTGCAAGAAGATACTCGGCGCCACGGGCGGCAGCGCTGCGACGGGATGCTGGAAGAAGGACGCCGCCAGCCACAGTGCCGCGACCCCAAAGAGGCCAACGGTTTGCTGCACCAGCGTGAGCGTTAGTGGCTCGCGATCACCCAGGAGCCGGCGGGTTGCTACAACGTACAGCGCTGCCGCCAACGTGCCGAGCAGAATCAACAAGTCGCCGCCTACAGAACCTCGATGACTCGCGGCACCGTCGCTCGCGCTCACCAAGCCGACGCCAATCACCGCAATCAGCGCCAGGAGCCCGATCCGCCACGTAATCCGCTCGCGTAAGAAGAGCCACGCGAAGCCGATCACCGCCACGGGTTCGATTGCACCAATCAGTGATGCACTACTTGCCGTTGTCAATGCCAGCCCCAGCGTACCCAGCAGATAGGCCAAGCCAGGTTCAAGTAGGCCAGACAGACCCGCGCGTAGCTCGCGGACACTTGTGATCGGTGGTTTGCCAGATATGGTCGACAGCAGCGACAGGAAGAGCACGCTCGATCCCAGTTGGATCACCAGCAGCGTAAAGGGCGGTAGAGTGTCGAGCACAGCACGGCTCATGACCGTTCCTAAGCCCCAACACGCCGCCGATAGAATTGCCGCGCTCGATAGAATTGTCGTGCGGCAGAAGACATGCCGCACCGATGCAGAGAGTGACTGTATGTGCATAATTCTCCTTTTAATATGTGTGTATCATACATATAAATGGGCCAAAGACGCTCATTCAGGTCATCCAACCCCCTATGATGCCGCGTGGCGCTTCCCTGCGCATTCGACCGGGCACTGCGCTTCGGGGCAGACTGTTTCATCACATAGGCGGCAAATATAGTCGGCATGCGACCGACTGGTCACAATATTGGTGAGCGCCTTTTCAAGCAGTACAGTGAATTGGGTTTGCTCCGCCTCAGTGAGGCCCTGGAGCGCCCGCTCCAATACATGCTGTCTGCCGGCAAGCAGGGTGTGCATAGCCCGTTCGCCGGTCGTAGTGAGGTACAGCGCTACTGTGCGCCCATCAGTCCCAGCGCGGCGCTCGACTAAGCCATCACGGGCCAGTCGATCCACCAAGCGCACGGTCCCCGAGTGCGAGAGTCGCAGGACGCCGCTCAATTGGTCGATGGTTTGGCCGGGATACGTTCCAATGCTTACCAACGCAGCAGGCGCAGTCGCGCCATGACCAGTATCCTGGGCCGTGACCTGCTGCACCTCATCGGCCAGTGCCAGGGCTAGGGCTCCAAGTAAATTGGATGTTCGTGTCGTGTCCATGTCTTAATTATATGTGTGACACACGCATAAATCAAGTAACCTAGATTACATTGTGATAGAGCGAGGTCGCGAGGGCGCAACACCTTTTTTCCAATACGCATCGAATACTACGTCAGGCTATTATTCTTGCCAGGCCTATGCTGTTTTGTAAGGCAACGCCTCTAAGTCAACCTGTTCCGTTAGCGCTTCAAATTCCGGATCTTTATGCAGCAGAGTCGCCTTCATCTGCATCGCATAGGCAGCAATAAGCGTGTCTGCCAGCGATAAGCGATGGACAGCTTTCAGCCGTACAGCCGTTAGGAGTGTAGCCTCCTCGACCTGCCAAAGCAACGTTACAGGCAACGCTTTTAAGAGCGCGTAGCGATATTCCGCTTCCGCAACACCGCGCTCTTGTTGCGTAATATACGTCACTTCGAGTAAGCTCATCCAGGTGATGATTGCCGACTGCGTGCGCAATACTTCTTCTACCCGTGCTGCCCCGGCTTCATCCTCGATCAGTGTCAAGAGCGCCGAGGTATCTAAGAGATAGTGCGTCTCACTCATGGCGGCGATCCGCTTGCCGTGCGGCCAAGAGTCGCTCCACTAAATGCTCGCCTTGCCCGCTGCCGCGCAATGCCCGAATCGGATCGCGGGCAATCGGTATCACCCGAATGGTCTCGCCATCATCGATCCACATCAGATAATCACCTTCTTGGATATGATACCGTTTCCGAATGGGCGCCGGAATAACTGTTTGGCCGCGTTTCGTCACCGCTGTTTGCATCTATTCCTCCAATTTATCATTCATATTATAAGTATACAAGACATTCATTGTAAATACAAGACGGTCGGAAGCAGCGGCTTGTGTTTTCCTGGTCAGGTATGAAGGCAAGGCTTCAGCCATAGCCGTGGCGAGCAATACAAGTTTTACCTCATCCTCATCATCAGCTCGTCGCCTTGCCTCCGCATCTCCTTGCCTCACCATTTCACCGTTCATCGCCTCACCATCCCCTGCCGCTTTGCCGATCACACAAACCCCTGTATAATTGTCACGCCATTCAACATCGTATACTCAAAGAACGGTGATGCGCGCCTATGAATGAATGCAACGCAGGAGTAATGAGATGGCTGTAGAAATGCTAGTGGGTCTACATATCATAGACGACGAGGCATATCAATCGTATCGCGATGAGATGACGCCCATTCTGCAGGGCTATGGCGGTGGATTTGGCTATGATTTCAAGGTTTCTGCGGTTCTTAAGTCTCAGACAGTGGCGCCGATCAATCGAGTGTTTACCATCTATTTTTCGGACGCAGAGTCGATGAATTCATTTTTTTCAAATGATCAATACCTCAAGATCAGACGACAATATTTTGAACAGTCGGTTACGGATACAACAATTATCGCGACCTATGAACGTTAGCAGATCGAAATCGAAATCGTAAACTCAAGGAACGGCAATGCGCACGAACAGAGGAGTTGTCTCGCTAGGTATTTTGCTGCTCGTCTTTGCTTTGTTGTTGTCCGCCTGTGGAGCGGCGCCCGCTGCCACACCGGAATCCGGCAACGAAGCGCCAAACGCCGCGGAACCCGTCACCGTTGCATATGTCCCGATTATGAAATTTGCCCCTATGTACGTGGCGGCAGAACGGGGGCTGTTCGGAAAATACGGCCTCGACGTTGAGATCGAGAGCGTCAAGTCGGGCACGGAAGCGATCGCGTTTTTGACCGAAGGCGTGATCGATGTGGGCGGCATCGCGATTGTCACCTCGCTGTGGAATGGCTGGAGCCAGGGGCTGGACCTGCGGGTGATCGCGCCGGGCGCTCTGGAGCCGTTTGAAAACAGTCCAACTAAGCTGGTCGTGCGCCAAGACTTGATCGACCAGGGGACGGTGAGTGAGGTCGCCGACCTGAACGGTTTAACCGTCGCCTATGCCGGCGGCCCCGGCAGCGGCGGCGAGTATCTGCTGACCAAGGCGCTGGAGCGGGGCAATCTCACCATCCGCGACGTGGAGACGGTGCAGCTCGGGAATGCCGATATGCCCGCCGCCTTCGAAAATGGCTCCATCGATGCCGGAGTGCTCGGCTCGCCCTATGCCGACGCAGTGATCAACGGCGGCTTTGGCGCGGCCCTCGCGACCGACCTGACGCCGGGCCTAATGACGGTCGCTTTTGTCGGGTCAGGCAAGTTTGTCAATGAGCGGCCCGCAGCCGCCCAGAGCTTCGTGCTGGCGCTGATGGAAGCCGCCCGCCTGATGCAGGGCGACGATTACCTCTCGGCGGAAAATATGGCTGCCTATCTGAAATACGTCAATGCCACCGAAGACGCGATCCGCGGTGGGGAGCCGGTGATTTACGATCCCAACCAGGTCATCCCGGTCGAGGGGCTGGCCGATGTCGAACGGGTTCACCGCGAGAATGGCCGCACCGAGTACGAGGAGCCAGTTGACCTAAGCGCTGTGATCGACCTGACATTCACCGAACAGGCCCGCGAAACCTTGGGCGAGTATAGCCAGTGAGCCATGCGGCGAGGACGCGACGAGGTTGAAGAGGATGCGGCGACGAGGCGATGTAGGGGCGTTTCGCGAAGCGCCATCGACGACGCGAAGGCGCAGTAATAATCAACAATTGTAAACCAAAAGCGCTCCATGGCTTCAAAAATCATCGCCCACAACGTCAACAAAATATATGCCACCGTCAGAGGACCGGTGACCGCGATCGACTCCTTCAGCCTCGAGGTCGAGGAGGGCGAGTTTGTTTGTATCGTTGGCCCGTCTGGTTGCGGCAAGTCTACCTTTCTGCGCATTTTGGCCGGCTTGGAGCCGCTTTCGTCGGGGCGGGTCACGATTATCCCTGGCGACGATCCGGCCAAGCCGCTGAACAACGTTGTCTTTCAAGAATACGCGATCTTCCCCTGGAAAACGCTGGTCGATAATGTAGCATTTGGCTTACAGATGCGCGGTGTGAGCAAAGCGACGCGCATCGAGATTGCGCTCGACTGGCTGGAGCGGGTCGGGCTGCGCCGTTTCGCCCACTACTACCCAGCTCAAATCTCTGGCGGTATGAAGCAGCGCGTCAGTATTGCCCGCGCCCTGGCCAACGACCCCGAAGTCTTGCTGATGGACGAGCCGTTGGGGGCGCTCGACGCCCAAACGCGCAACGTGCTGCAAGAAGAACTGCTGCGCATCTGGGAGGAGAATCGCAAAACTGTCGTCTATATCACGCACAGTATCGACGAAGCCGTGCTGCTGGGCGACCGCGTCGTCCTGATGACTGCCCATCCCGGCACACACAAAGCCACGTTCCCGGTTGGCCTACCCCGCCCGCGCACGCTCAAAACTACCAGCACCGCAGCCTACAATGACCTGACCTACGCCATCTGGGAGTCGCTCCAGGGCGAGGTAATGCGAGCGATGAAGGCGCAACGATGATCAATGCACCAGACCAGAATCCCCGGCGTAGCCTGCTGCTCATTGGCGGGGGGCTACTGATCTGGAACCTGCTGATGACGCTGCTGGGGTTGTGGATGTCGTATTGGTGGGTCGGCGTCTTTGGCAACTTCTTTCTGATTGTATTGCTGGGCGAGCAGCTTGGGCGGATCATTCCTCCCTGGTGTCGCCCGCTTTACGAGCGGAGTCTGGCCTTCGGCTTCCCTATCTTGCTGTTGCTCGCCTGGGAATTGCTGGTCGGTGCAGGGATTTTGAGCAGCCGCTGGTTCCCGCCGCCGTCGAAGGTGGCCGCCGCTTTGTGGGACTTAAGCATTAGCTACGACGAATTTTCCGAAACCAGCCTGCTCGGGCGACCCTGGTTGCTGCCGCAACGGCTCATGACCGAGGGCTGGGCGGGGGCGGCTGCGCTGCTGGCCGAAAGCCACGTTCTGGCTACCTTGACGCGGGTCTTTGGCGGCTTCATCATTGGCGCGGCGCCGGGGATTCTGCTGGGCATCGCGATGGGCATGAATAAGACCATCCGCCTGATGCTCGACACCACAATGTCGGCGGTGTACGTTTTGCCCAAAATCGCCATCTTCCCGATTATGATGCTGGTCTTTGCTAATCCTTTCGGTGAAGGCCCCAAGATTGCGGTGGTGGCGATCTCGGCTTTCTTTCTGGTCGCCATCAGCACGATGACCGGCGTGCGCGACATCGATCCGGTCTACCTTCAGGCCGGTCGCAATTACGGGGCGAACCGCTGGCAACTGTTTTACCACGTGATTATCCCCGCCGCGCTGCCGGTGATTTTTGCAGGGCTGCGCTTGGCGCTTGGCACAGCGCTGATCGTCATTGTAGCCATCGAGTTCATCCGCGCCAAGAAAGGCGTGGGCTTCATAACGTTTTACTACTGGGAAGTTCTGGTCACGGAAAAGATGTACGCCGGGCTGTTCGTGATTATGTTGCTGGGTATTTTGTTGACCTACGGCCTCCAGTGGATCGAAAAGCGCATTATGCCCTGGCAGCAAGACCGGAATTAGGCTGTATAACGTTGGCACGTTGATACGTTCATCGCATCGGCTAGCCTGAAAAGAGGCGATCAACTGTGCCGCCGCGCTTATTTTCATGCGCTCTGGTGTGTTGCAGGCGCATGATCAGTTATCGGCTAGCCTGAAAAGAGCCAATGGTTCGCGCCGTTGTTCG
>JAKSDJ010000113.1 GCA_022360155.1 Chloroflexales bacterium
AGATTATCGCTTTATCACCCAACTGACGCTTCTTCCATATCCATAGTCATCGAGACAAAAGGGCAAAAAAGAGAGAAGGAAAAAGAGATAGATAGATGTTCCTATAGGACTTTTTAGGTCAAAAAGCCTTATGATTGATGCAGGCAAAGCTTCGTATATAACTAGCCTAACAACGCCTTCCACACGAACACCACTGGCGGGGCGGCGCCTAGAGCGTTGCACGTCACTGTTACGGATAACACACGAACCGTCGATCTGGAGGATGGGCGGACGATTGCCGTGCCGATCGGCGGGTATCCGCGCCTAGCTTCTGCGACGCCGGAAGAGCGGGGCAACGTGCAAATTGTTGGCGCGGGATATGGCTTCCATTGGCCGGATGTAGATGAAGACATCGGCGTGGAAGGACTCCTGCTGAGCAAACGGTCGCAGGAAAGTCCACAGTCATTCGCCCGCTGGTTCGCAGCGCGCCGCCAGCAGAACATATAATGCGCCCCTCCTCGGCTGTACGGGTTGTTGTGGCAGACGAAACACACCAACAAGGAGCGCTCAACTTGCTGTCAATTCATACTTGCGCCCTATTTTTTGGCGAACTTGACAAATTTCTTCGGTTATTGTATTGGTTAAGGGCTGTCAAACAATTATAGCTTTGCTCTGCCATTTGGCCCTTTCGTACGCCCAATCGGGGTTAGTCAAAAGCTCACGGACATCGCCTTTGTGTCGCGTCAAACCTTTTACGTGGGGAAAACCAGGATCGCCATGCATCTGCAGCATGTCTTTGGTAACATGAACACTACATTCATCAAGATGTGGCCTTGCTCAATTGTATAGAAAAGACCACAGGGAAACCTGTGCGCCATACACTGATAGATATCTTCATCAATGTCGGACGCCGAGGAGCGAAAAGAATCACCCCTCTTTTCGTCCGTCGGGATGGTGCGTTCCTTTGACGGCGCCTGGTTCTCCGGTAACGAAATCGTGCTCCATGTAACGCATTACATCGTCCGTCGAGAGAACCTTGGCAACCGTACTTCCGGCGATTGTCAAGGCTGTTGCTTGATTGGCTGTCGCCGTTGCGACTGCATCATCTACCACCACCACATCGTACCCACGCGAGTTGCCAGCGTACGCGGTGCTGAGGATACATTCATCCGTCCACAAGCCGACAAGCACAATCGTATCGATACCGATGGCCTTGAGTTTTTCATCCAGATAGGATGTGCCGTCTGCGGTGAAGTTCCAGAACATATCCAAATGTTTGCCGTGATAGAACCAGCCATCGGATACTTCCGCTGCGGTTGGAGCTATCTCAGATAGTGGTTTCATACCATCTGCGCCGGTAAAGATGTACGCAGCGTTCTCTGGGGCCTCTGGACGCAAGCCCTGTGGTCCGTACCAGCGATCCATCGCGTTGGAGATACCGTCATCAAACGTACGGGTCCAGGCACTCCAGGTAATGCAGACTCCGTCACTCTGTGATCGGGCTACGCGAAAGGCTTCCACCAATTTGACAATATTCGGCAGAATCTCCCCGGCATAGGGTCGATACTCTTCTTGACAGTCATCGACGAGCAGAGCCATTCGGCGCGGGCGATCTTGCAAGTTCCAAGCAGCCCAGAAACTCAGCGGTTGTCCGTTGGGACCGCCGGGGGTGCTGCTGTAGTTATCCATGGGCTGCAGCGCCAGATTACTATCCCGATGCTTGCATGGTTGCTTCAAAGCTTCTGCAAGGGGCAGACTACTGCTCTCATTGTGTTTCCTCATGATGTTCCTTTCGGTATCAACCATATACGCGTACAAAAGCCTATTCACAAGAATAGCGAACAAGATGGGCTGTCCGGTGGTGCAGGATAAGATTCGTTGAAACACCCTCCCACCAAATATGCGGTGCTCAGAATCTGTAGCCCCATCATTCAAAAAGTTGCGGTATACGTAGACGTGAGTTCCTGCCGCCGCAATTGGAATGAAATGGCAGACCATAAAGTTGCTGATCCAATCAATGCATGTGCCTCACATATTGGAAGGCCGATCAGAAATCTGTACTCCTAATTGATTCTATCACCTATGGCCAGCCACACAGATCGAAAAGTCGCATAACGGCAACTTCAGTCGCCGCCCTGCGGGGAAAGCATGGATAAATCGGGAAAGCAATCTTCAAAAAATGTCCGATCTTGAGCGCACCGGCCGGGGCGGTCGACTGGAACCCGATGTTGGGCCGCCCGTTTAGGCTGGCTTTCGGGCGAATCGGACCCGCTGCTCGGTAACGACGACGAATTGGCCGGGGAGTCGATCCGCATACTGCGCCATCAGCCGCTGGAGGGTGACAATTTTATTGGCTGGTCGCTCATCACTGAGCCGGAGCAGGATCACGCCGTGGTGGCGATGGCCTTCCCGATAGACCTTCTCGCCGAAATCTTTGTCATTGGTCACCAGAATCCAAGCTTCACGAATGGCCTTCTCAATGATGGTCGTATCATCCATTCCTGGGGCTTCGTCATAGACGGAGAATACCTCGTGCTGCTGCTCACGCAATCAACGTGCGGTGAGTGGGCCAGTACAGGCATCCACTAAGAAGCGCATCTACCCCTCCGTCATTGCCAAGGGCATGAAAGTGGTTGTTTCCAGTGCTTTTGTCGCAAACAGGAGACAGGCCCGAATATCATCGGGAGTTAAACCGTGATACTCATCAAGAATATCGGTGATCGTTGTTCCCGACGCCAGTAGTTTCAGGATATATTCGACGGTGAGCCGCGTCCCGCGGATAACGGGTTTCCCAACCATCACATGCGGGTCAAGGGTAATTCGTTCCAGCAAGTCATTGTCCTGCATAGGCACCTCCTGAGGGTATTATACACGCAATGAGCGCAGCCTGGAGGATGGCTGCAAACAGGAACAGCCAGAGGAATCGAATCGATAGGAATCAGGCTTTGGTTAGGGCCGCCCAACGACCTGGAGCTCAGCTGCCGGGGCCACTTGCCGCCGGGGCCGCTGCTCTCACAGAGGTATGCACCGTCTGGAGGGAAGTGGCGAAAAGCGCATCACAATGGCAAGATGAGGGTGGATAGAACCGCTCAAGCCAAGGAATGTGATGCGCTTTCCACGGGAATGGTATCAAATCGAGGAGCAGATAACGCAGCCGTTGCCGGTACTGCGGCCGGCTCACGCGCTGGGATTGGCGCTGTGGGGTTACGGCACGGTGCTGGACACAAGCGCCTGCCTGACCGCCATCCTGGTCGCGCTCGTCGTGCGCCTCAACCGAGCCGCGGCACGGCAGCGGCTGCCTGAGTGGCGCAAGGATGGTCGTGCCCAGGCGCGCCCGTGCGCCGCGCAGGTCGCGCTGGCCCACTGTGTTCCGGCCCGGCTGCGCTGGGTCATCGCCGGGTGGCACGGCTCTCCCACGCTGCCACTGGCCAGTGACGCCGTCGCCCATCACGACCGGGTGGTCGCCCTGGTCAGCCGCGTGCGCGACCGCGGCGGTGCTAATCCTCTCGCCGGGCCCAGCGTCCCCGCGCAGCAGACAGGCGCGGGGATGCCGCATATCCTGGCCGTGGTCGACCATGTGGCCCCGGCCGTCCCGCCCGAGGGGCGCACCCTAGTGCGGGTTGACCGCGGCTGGTGGCGCCCGCGTTGTGGCGCCATCGGCGCCAGCGTCACCTGCACCCACGCCTGCGGCTAAACGACGGCATCGCCGGGCGTCCCGCCGGGCGCAAGCAGACGGTGACACCGGCCCACCTGACGCCAGGACCGGGGCGGGGCGGGGTTGGTCCGGCGAACGTCTTGGGTGCAGAGGCGCAGCAGACCGGGACACTGGGCATCAGCTGGGGCGTCGGGCCCACGGAACGTTGGGTGCGGTTGACCGACCTGCGCCCACGCGCGGTTCAGCACAGCTGGTACGGGCTGCGGATATGGATCGCGCTGGGCTTCCGGGCGCTGACAAGGATGGGCTGGCCGTGGCCGAAAACCCGGCGCCCTGACCCGGCACGGGTGGCGCGCCATTGGCTGGTGCTGGCGGTGGCAACGTGGTGGGGGTTGGGCGGTGGGATGCGCGAAGAGGACGCCGACCTGTTGGAACCCACACCCGACCGCATGCGGGGTCCGCCCACGCTGCCAGTCCCAATAGGACGAGGCCTGGTGAGCTTGTTTTCCCGAGGGTGAGGGCTGCACGCCGGCAACGCGGCCACGGACGCATTTGGCGTCGGCGCTGGCTACGCCCCAGCGAACTGCCTGGCCCCTCTCCTGGTGTCACAATGCCTGTTCATCGTCATCCGAAGTCGGATATCCTCCCCGAACGCTACATACCCCAGTAAGAGCCCAACGCCTCGCATCAGCGGCCTGGCCGTAGGCCAGGTCCGTCTGCATGCGCTTGTTATGCGCGACTAATTGGAAAGACTTACGTTTCTGCATTTTCGCTACTTTCTAATTCAGTCGCTATTTCATACATTTTGAGCAAATGCTCCACCCGAAACCTACAGTACGGGACAGTGGAGAGTAGGGCGATGCCCAAGCTTAATAAAAAGCCTAGGATGCTCGGATGCATCAAGGCTCCGTTGCTGATCAAGTTCCACAGATAGAAACAGCCAGAGCCACCCGCAATCAAGATGAATGGCCATATGAAGCTTCTCATGAACTTTGAAATTAAGATCGGAGCTTCCACATTGTTCCACAAGCCCGCTTTTTCGAGTTTTCTTTTTGCAATTCTGTAACTTCCATATCCATTCTTTTCCGAGAGGATTTTCTCAGACTTTACGAATAAGCAACGTGCGTCCCTCAGCGGCACTCCAGCAGGATAAATTCCAAGAGGCCTCTTCACACTATCAAGCCACTTACCTTTAAGTATTGTCTCGTATTCTTTTTCTTTTGCGCCGGGGTAACGGACGCTATAAAGTTTATCGAAAAACGTTTCATCCCAAAAGTCACCAACCGAATACAATATGGTTCCAACCAGCGTGGCTGTGAGGATCTGAAAGGTAACAATCGTAGTTTCAGGAATTTGACCAGCCACCATTTCGCTAATAAGTTCAAGCCCTCCGTATACCGCCCCAATTGGCACTATGAGGGAAGGAACACTTAAAACGGCATTTCGCAAACCTGGGGGAAGCGAAATTTGATCAGGATTCAAGCTGTTCTTTCCCATAGGTGGCTACTGTCCAGCAACTGATTTTACGTTCAAGCGCATAACATGAAGTAGGCCGACACCATCCGCCTATCCTCAGTTGTATGAGGTTGCCTTCATATCCGCCTATCTGCTTCAAACGGTAGCGATAGATGGAT
>JAKSDJ010000430.1 GCA_022360155.1 Chloroflexales bacterium
GACAGCGTAGGGTCACACCAGCGTGTGCGCCTTGGGACGACGAGGCAGCGTAGGGCCGCACCAGCGTGTGCGCCTTGGAACTTAGTCACATCAACTAACATAACCAAGTAGTTCACATGAGTTTCACTATTTCAGCTTGGCCACGCACAAAAATAGCGATCTTTGCCTTGATGCTGCTAGGCTTGGCATTGCGACTCTGGTTTCTGTCCGTCAATGTCATCGACCCGCGCTTCTCCGCAGCGGACGATGGCGACTACTACCAACGCGCCTTGCGCCTAGCGATTACTGGGCAATACCTCGACGACTCGTGGTTGATCCGCCCGCCCCTACATGTCTTTGTCTTCGCCGGGCTGCTGCGGATCAGCATTCTGCTTGGCCAGCCCGACCTGGGCATCCCGCTCATCCGCGCCCTACACGTTGGGTTGAGCCTGCTAACCATTCCGATGGGCTACGATTTGGCGCGGCGCTTGTTCAATCGAGGAACCGGCCTGGTCTTCGCAACAATTCTGGCAATCTGGTTTCCCCTTGTCGAGCTGCCCGCGCTGATTCTGACCGAACCGCTCTTTTTATTCCTGCTGCTTTCCCATCTCTGGCTGCTCGTGCGCTGGCGCGATGCCTACGCTCAATCGCGACGACACGCATGGCTGTGGTTAGCCGCCGCCGGCATCGCCCTGGGCCTCTGCGCCCTAACGCGCTCGCAGGCGCTCTACACCGCTGCCTTCGTCTTGATCTTCCTGCTCTTGACCGCATACCAGCGCTATCGAGCCAGCAATCAAGGCCAAGGTCTCGGCACTGTGCTGCGGGATCTGTCATTCGCCGCTGGCCGCTGGTCGGCGGTTTTTCTGACTGCATTCATTCTGGTGATCGCGCCTTGGACCCTACGCAACTACCTCGTGTACCAAAGCTTCATTGCGATTGACACTCTGGGTCCAGTGAACCTGTGGCTGTCACTCCAACCGCAGCGCATCGACGGAGGGAAGTCGGTGCTCGCCGGCATTCCCCAGGCAGAGCGCCAAACGTTCGTGAGCACAGAAATCGTGCGCATTGTTCGCGAAAATCCATCACGACTGACTCACAACTTCTGGCCGCATTTTCGCCACGTTTGGAAGGCTCAGTTCAGCGAGGATTTCCTGGTCAAGCCTAGTTTTTATACCAGACCGCTCCGCGATGTCGTCGCATTAGGCTTCCTGGGAGATGCGATCTGGTTTGGGTTTGTCCTTGGCAGCCTCGTCAGCCTGACCGCGCCATTCCGCGAGGGCGCTTTTCGTTTCGTGGCCCTCGCCTGGATGGGGTATGTGCTCCTAACTGTCATGCTGCTCCATGTCGAGCCGCGCTATCTTCTACCGCTCTGGCTGTTTATGTCACTCTATGGCGCAAAAACGCTGTACGACCTGGGGCGGCGGCACGCCCAGTGGCGCACTGATCGGCGCCTCGCTATCGCGAATCTGCAATCGGAGCTTCGCACCTGGCATGGCATCCTCGCCGCGTTGTTGGTCTTAGGCTTTTGCTACCTCTTCTTTTCGTACCGCAACTATCCAGCCTTGATTGCACAGGGCATTGTGCGCGAACAACACTATGCCGCCGGAGCGCGCGCCTATGCCGCCGCCGACTTTGCGAGGGCGGTGCGCGAATTCGAAAACGTTATTGCAGTGCAGCCCAATTTCATCGAGGGGCGTAGCGCCTTGGCATTGGCGCATCTCGTTCAAGACAATTATGATGCCGCGTGGGAAGCGTTGGGAACGCGCCACACCCATCGAGTCGATGTCGTGCGCGGGGCCATCACGCGCGCCCAGGGCAAAGACGACCTGGCCGTCGCCTATTTTACCGACGCTGAAGCGCGGTCGGGCGAGGATATCCAGAACCTGACAATGCATTGGTTACACCCGAAACCAACACAAAGTCTTGAACTGGGGAATGGGCTTGATTTCGGCTACCTGCGCGGGTTTTCCTTTGGCGAGAGCCTAACCTTGCCCAATGGCAGCCTTCGTGCCTATCGCTGGCTCGCCGGGGACGGATGGATCAGCCTGCCGCTCACCAAGCCGCTACAAGTCGGGAGCACAGTCAGCCTGCGGATGGCCGGCGGTCAAGCAGAAGACACGACGCTTCGGCTAGGATTCGCGAACAGCGGGAGTACGACGATTAGAGTTCAGGGCGGACAATGGCGAACTTATCGCCTAACAATCCCTGCCGATCTGGCCGGACAGCAACGCCTTGCACTGTCGCTGGAAGCCCCGATCTTTATCCCGGCCCTGGAGTCGCCCGACAGCGCCGACGCACGCTCGCTCAGTGTGATGATTAGCAGAGTAGAGGTCCAGTAAGCAATGAATGACAAGTCCATGATTGACATCGATTCTGCGCCCGCCACGACACAGCCTGTAGCACGGGGCATACAACCGGTCTCGTATCCATTTACCGTTACCGTAGTCTTGCCAGCCTTCAATGAGGGACACGGAATTGGTCATGTATTGGAAGTCATTCGCACCTCCCTCCCCAATGCCGAACTGTTGGTGGTCGACGACGCATCGAGCGACGATACAGTCGAACGGGTACAGGCAGCCGGCGCGCGGGTTGTACGGCATCCGCTGAATAAAGGGAATGGCGCGGCGGTCAAGACCGGCATCCGCCACGCGAGCGGCGATGTCATCCTGCTCATGGACGCCGATGGGCAGATGGACCCGGCCTACATCCCGGCGATCCTGGGCAAACTCGCCACAGGGTATGACATGGTCGTCGGGGCGCGCACCCCCGAGACCCAGGGCGACTCGTTGGCCCGCCGGCTGGGCAATCGCGCGCTTGACGCTCTGGGCAGCTACCTGGTCGAAGCGCCGGTGCGCGACCTGACTAGCGGCTACCGAGCTATGCGCCGCGAGGTGATTATGGAGTTCCTGCCAATTCTACCCAACCGTTATTCCTACCCAACGACCAGCACACTGGCACTGATCAAGGGCGGCTACAGCGTAGGCTTTGTCCCCATCAAGGGCAAACGCCGTCAGGGCGGACGCAGCGGCCAGAAGCTGTTGCGCAACGGGGTAAGATTTGGTTTAATCATCCTACGGATGATCTCGCTCTTTGCGCCCTTACGGGTCTATTTTCCAGTGGCGCTGCTTATGCAAGCCCTGGCGCTTATCTCGTTCTTGATCAGCTATTTCATTACCGATCCCGTACGAGGGCTCTACATTCCTAACTCTGCGCTGGCTCTGTTCGTTGGCGGCGTCGTTGTCTTTATGTTTGGCCTGCTTGCCGAGCAGATCGCCGCGCTGCGGCATATGAAACACGACCCGTGATGCATGGCGGGGCGCACCAGCGTGTGCGCCAGCGCAGGGATGTACCACCCCGTGTGCGCCTGGGGTCGAGGATATAATGAAGCGGAGAGATGCAGAGGCGATATGACGACGAGGCGCGGCGGCGACGAGGCTGCCGCCTAAGATGGGCTGACTACGTTTAACTTTTACACAACACAGCGGATTTCATGCAAAAAATTTTACCCTGGCTGCTACGCTTGTTTGGACCAACATTGCTCGCACTTTTCCTCTATAGTAGCTGGATCGAAGGGCGGCTAGGAGACCTGTACACCAACCTGGCGGATGCCGATCTCTGGCCGATCCTCTGGTCGCTGCTGCTATTACCGCCTTTTCTGATTATCAAAGCCTGGCGATGGCAGCGCTTACTCCGCGCGATGGCCCTCGATCTGCCGCTGCATATCGCCACCGGCCTATACACCGTTGGCATTTTCCTAGGGCAAACCACACCGGGACAGGCCGGCGATCTGGTCAAAGCGTGGTATTTGCAAGATCGCGGCCAGCCCCTCGCTCCAGCGCTGCTCAGCGTCGTACTGGATCGGCTCTTCGACCTCTTGGTTATGGCGGCGCTGGCCACACTGGGCATTTTCGCCCTCGGGCAATTACTGCCTAACCGGGAGCTGCAAACCCTCCTCGTGCTGGCCATGGGTGTGGGCCTGACTATCCTGACAACCCTACTCGTTGCACGCGGGCCACGCCAGTGGCTCATGACTCGGGCCTTGCCGCTGGTGCTGCCCCAGCGACTGACCGAAACCCTGTGGAACTGGAATAAGCAGCTTGCCGTCTTGAAGATGAGTCCGCGTCTGGTCACGGTGATCACTATTGCTTCACTTATTTCGGCCTTCTTTACATTCTATCGGCTCTGGTTGCTCTTTATCGCCATCCGCATAGCAATCCCGCTCTATATCGTTATCGGTATTTCGGCGCTGATCGCCGTTGTACAAGTGCTGCCAATTTCAATTGCGGGTGTCGGTGTACGCGATGTTGTCCTGATTGCTGCATTAATACCTTATGGTTATACCCAAGAGCAAGCGATTGCCGTGTCTGCCCTCTTCTTGCTAATCAATTTGCAACATATCCTGGTAGGCTTTATTGTCTCATTCTGGTTTCCGTTAGGAAAGGTGCGTTCGGCAAGGCCAGACATAGCACGACAAACCGAATGAACTGCGAGGCGCTGGTCCAAGAGCAACGCCCCGCAGATCTATGTGGATGCTCTATAATATGATGGTCGAGACGCCAACCTACCGAAATGACCCAGGGTTATTTGTAATCACAACTTCATTTCACAAGAGCGCAAATAACGCTAAGATAGAAGCAGGCATCACACTACTCCGCTTCCACAACTATGCCTGGTATTATGCAATCGTTTTCCGTTGAAATCACGAGGGTTGCAAAGACCGTAGGCCCCCGAACAACCTCGCTCTGCATGTCATATTTCGGCTGCCGTGTCGCTAGAATGATATCGGGTGCAATCCACATAATCATATAATCACAGTTATATCAACAGCCTCCCTAGCATCGCTGCACGTAATACATGACAAACAACTAACGCTCTTTCCGATGCGATCTGATAGAATGCAAAGCCGAAAAGATCGCCTGGAAGACTAATAAGTCAGGGATACAACGATGAGCATGAGCATGACACGGGTTTTGATCGCAGAGGACGACTACCTGGTCAGTGAAATGATTAAAGGCGTTGCCGAGTCGATCGGGTACACGGTTGTCGGCGAAGCATTCAATGGCAAGGAAGCAGTGGCAATGACGCAATCGTTGCATCCTGATGCGGTCATTATGGATATCCAAATGCCGGATATGGATGGGATTGCGGCCGCACAGCAGATTAGCGCTTGCTGCCCAACGCCTGTCGTTGTATTGACTGCCTATGAAACGCCGGAATTATTGCAGCGCGCGAGTGAAGCCGGCGTTACGGCCTATCTCGTCAAACCGCCGCAAGCGCGCGAGATGGAGCGCGCCATTACCATCTCCATAGCGCGATTTCATGATTTTATGGAGATGCGCCGGCTCAAAGCCGAGGCCGAGGCAGCCATCCAGTCGCGTGATAATCTGTTTGCGCTGATCGCCCATGATCTCACCAACCCCCTAACAAGCATTAAAGGCTGTGTTGAACTTGCCAAAATGAATTTCACCGACACCGCTTCGTCTCAAGTCGATGAGCAGGTTCTGTTCGAGCTTACGAAGATCGATGAGGCGGCGGATCAAATGGTCGCCCAAGTTGAGGAGTTTCTCGATATTGCACGGCTACGCGCCGGTCAAACACTTAATCTGCAGTATCGCTCAACGGATCTGGTTGCCCTGGCGCGCCAAATCGTCAACGAAAAGCAACGGACGATCAGCGTCCATCGGCTTCAAGTCGAGGCTGCTATCCCATCATTAGTTGGCAATGTCGATAAAAACCGGCTCGAACGCGTGATCAACAACTTGCTTTCGAACGCGATAAAGTACAGCCCGTCCGGCGGGGTTATTACACTCACGGTCAGCTATGAACAAGCCGAAGAATCTTGTTGGGCAATCCTGTCGATTACGGATCAGGGCATAGGCATCCCCACAGACGATCTGCCCCACATCTTCGAGCCGTTTCATCGGGCCAGCAATGTCACCGGTCGCTTTCACGGGGCCGGATTGGGACTCGCCAGCGTGCGACAGATTGTCGAACAACACGGCGGAACAATCGCTGCCGCAAGCAGTGTTGGCAGCGGTTCTGTCTTGACGGTGCGATTGCCGCTCTTCCAAGCAGAGAACCAGGAGCAACACAATGCACCAGTACGATAAACAAGTCGCTCGACCTGACGAATACGCCACGAATGATGGCGCCGACGGAACATTGGTGAACATCGATTTGCGCGATGAACTAACGGCGCTCCGCCAGCGGGTCGCCGCCCTCAAACAGGAAAATCTCGCCCTCACTCAGCAAGTTGCCGAACAGGCGGCGGCGCTGGCGCAGAGCCAAATTATCTTACAGAGCATCATCGACAATGCGGTCGATTTTATCTTTGTTAAAGATCTCCAGGGGCGTTTTCTCTTAGCCAATCAACAATGTAAAGCCATGTTCGATCTTGATATGGCGCAGATCGTCGGCAAGACCAACGACGATCTGTTTATAGCAGAGTTAGCTGCTAGCTGGAACGCTAAAGATCAACAGGTGATTACGACCGGCGAGACGCTCCAGGTCAAAGAAAGCCTGGTTATAGCTAGAGGTCAGTGCATCTACACGATGAAGCTGTTCCCCATCTATAACGCACAACAGACGATGATTGCGATTGGCGGTATTGCGCGTGATATCACGAAACAAAAAGAGGAGCAGGAAGCCCATCGCACTCTAGTCGAACGCTCGCTGCAAGGTTTGGTGATCTATCAGGATGACCGGATCGTGTTTGCCAATCCGATGATCAGCACAATTTCCGGGTATAGCCTCGACGAATTGCATGCAATGTCGCAAAACGACATCAATAAGATGGTCCTGCCCGAAGATCGCGAATGGCTCTGGAGCAACTTGCACAATCGTCTAGCCGGCAAAGACATCCCGGCCCACTATGAATATCGCTTCATAAACAGGGACGGGAAGACAGGCTGGCTTGAACTCTTTGCCTCCATGATCAGCTACCGAGGACGACCGGCGGTGCAAGCCGCATACCTCAATGTCACCGAACGCAAAGTTCAGGAAGAGCGCCTGCGGCTGTTAGAGTCGGTCATTGTTCATACGAACGACGCGGTAATCATCACTGAGGCGCGACCAATCGATGAACCTGGCCCACAGATACTCTATGTGAACCAAGCTTTTGAGCGCATGACGGGCTACAGTGCAGCAGAAATCATTGGCAAAACCCCGCGTCTTCTCCAGGGACCGCAAACCAGCCGCGTCGCCCTCGCACAGATACGCCAAGCGCTGGAGCAGTGTCAACCGACACGGGTCGAAGTTGTGAACTATCGTAAAGACGGCAGCACATTCTGGATCGAGTTGGACATTTCACCGATCACGGATGCCGATGGGAAGGGGACGCATTGGGTCGCCATCCAACGAGACATCACCGATCGCAAATTGATGGAAGAGGCGTTGCGCGCCAGCGAAGAACGCTTTCGGACCGTCTGGGAGAGCGCTGCCGATGCAATGGCGCTCTCCGATTCCGATGGAATTATCTTGCTTGTTAATCCGGCCTATTGTCAGCTCTATGGATTTGCCATGGACAACGTTGTTGGGCGACATTTTGCCCAGATCTTTCCTGAGGAACACCGCCGGAAAATAGCTCAAGACTATATCCAGGTTTTTCAGCACGCTTCACCTGGACAACTCTTCGAGTCGCAGACCCAACGCAAAGATGGGACGATACTGATTGTCGAATCCCGAATCGATTTCTTGCGATCCGGAAATGAAAGGATCGCAATGCTTTCGTCGATCCGCGATATCACCGAACGCAAACAGATGGAAAGAACCATCCGAGAGAGCCGCGCACTTCTGTACAGCATAGTCGACAACGCGCCTGCGGTCATCTGCGCTGGCGGCTCGGATGGCCGATTCACGCTTGTGAATAAGCTCTTCGTCAGCCGGTTAGGGCTGGATCACCCACGACAGGTTATTGGCAAAACCATCGACGATTTCTTTACCCCCGAGCTCCGAGCTCAGACCGATCGCGATAATCAACAAGTATTGGCAACGGGCGAGACTCTTCAGCGCGAAGACATCTATGTTCAAGACGGCGTGAGGCAAACCTGGCTGTCATCCAAGTTTCCTATTTATGATCGTAATCGCAACATCACGGCGATTGGCGTCATCACCATCGATATCACGCAGCAGAAAGAGATTGAAGCCGCACTTCGCGCAACTACCTCACGCCTGATCACATTGATCGAAAGCCTCAATGCTGGCATCCTGGTCGAAGACGAGACGCGCCGGATTGCGCTAGTCAACCAAACCTTCTGCCAGATATTCGGTATCCCAATCCCATCACACGATATGATCGGCGTTGACTGCATCCAAGCAGCAGAGACAGCGAAAAATCTCTTCGTAAACTCGGACCATTTTACGCAGCGCATCGCGCAGATTATCAACGAAGCACACCCCGTCATTGCCGAAGAATTGCAACTGGTCGATGGTCGCACGTTCGAGCGCGATTATATCCCGATCGTCATCGACAACGAAGAGAGCGGTCACCTCTGGCAGTACCGTGACATTACGCGCCGTAAACAAATCGAGGAGTCACTACGTCGTTATGCGGAACGCTTGCAGGCGCTTCACGAGATCGAACAAGCCGTTCTGTCGGCCCAATCGCCAGTGGCAATCGCTCAGGCTGCGTTGCGACATTTGCATCAGTTGATCCCTTTCCCAAGCATCAGCGTTGCGGAGTTCGACCTACGTACCCGACAAGGTTGGCCTCTCGCCGTCCAACACAATGGTCAGCCAAGCGAGCCATTGATGGGTCGCTTCCCGATCACTCATTTCAAAAAAGAGCTGCAGATTCTCCAGCGCGGGGAGATCTCGATCAGCGATGACTTGTCCATCTTCAATTTCCCTGACGCGGTAATGCAACGCTTTCAGGAGATGGGGGTGAGAATCCATGTCGCGGTACCGCTGTTCTTCCAGAACCAACTGGTTGGCTCGCTCAATCTGGGGCTGGAAACGCTCGATACCTTGACGGAAGACAATACCGCCATTGTCCGAGAAGTAGCCTCTTCACTGGCGATTGCAATCCGCCAGTCTCACCTCTATGAGCAAACCCGCCGCGACGCCGAAACCAAAGCCACCCTATTGCACGAAGTCAACCATCGCGTCAAGAACAACCTGTCGGCGATTATTGGGTTACTCTACGCCGAACAGCGACGGTCAGGGATGGAGCGACAGCCGCTGTATCAAGCGATTATCAACGAACTTGTCAGCCGTGTCCAGAGCCTAGCTGCGGTTCATAGCCTGTTGTCGGCTACTGCCTGGCACTCCATCAAGCTCTCTGAGCTAGCGCATCAGATCATTCACTTGGCCGTTCGGGTCATCCCTCACAATATCCCGGTGGTCATCGACGTCAGCGACTCATCGATTACGGTCTCGCCGGATCAGGCGCATAACCTGGCGCTGGTTATCAATGAGTTGGCCACCAATACGGTCAAATATGCTCTACCTGACCAGCACGGCTCCGTCCGAATCTTTGTCCGGATTACCCTCGTCGATCAGGAAATTCGCCTCGAATTTCGCGACAACGGTATAGGCTATCCACGCGAAGTTCTGCAGCACGATCAGCAGCATA
>JAKSDJ010000735.1 GCA_022360155.1 Chloroflexales bacterium
CATCCTGCGGCGGCGGCCACAGGCTCATCCGCCGCCTGTGGCCGCCGCCTGCCCGTTGCCTTCGGCGACTCAGGCTTCGACGCCTGACGAATAACGCTCAACTGTAGTGTACAGCACAGCGCAACCGCGAATGAGGCAGACAGATACCCACTCAGTCTGTAGAAACCACAGTTCAAGCATCTGTACTCGGAGGTCAAATGCGCCCTATTGACAAAATACCGAGTCATGCTATACTCATACAAACAAACGTTTGTTTATTAACTGTAATCGATGTTTGATAAGAAGGTCTTCAACATGAACAGAACCAGTCGATTGATACTGAAAATACACGCCGCGTTTCTGATGATCTTGACCGTGTCGTTGACAATCGCCGGGTTTGTGGGATTGAATACCGGAATGGGGCCATACAGCTGGTTGCGCGACTTCCCAACGGCGCTGGTCGGGCTGATGCAGGCCTACCTGTTGATGCTGCTGATCGGCGTGAGCGTGTGGATTGGCGCGAATGGAGAACGGATCTGGCGCTGGAGCGTGATTGCCATTGCCGCCCACTGCATTCCACTGCTGGCAATCTTTTCGTTGTGGAACGTGCTAGCCGATGCGGGCTTACTGGGAATCACCATGTATAGTTATGTCATTCATGGCGCCTGGATTCTGATCGAGACCATCTCGCTTGGATTGATGGCTCGGCAGCGTGGAGCGTCGAATGCCGCCGCTTTCTCTCAACATTCATAACGGAGCGGACCCATGCCGACAACAAGAACCGCGGGTGGTGAAGCCACCCGTCAGAAGCTGATCGAAGCCTCGTATCGCCTGATCACCTCGCGCGGCTATCATGCAACCTCGATGCGCGACATCGCGTCCGAGGCGGGAATCACGGCTGGCAGCATCTACAATCACTTTCCCGACAAAGAGCAGATCGTCAAAGAGGTGCTGTTGGCCTACCACCCCATCATGAAAGTCATGCCCGTCCTCGAACAGGCCGAAGGGCTATCGGTGTCGGAGTTGATCCATGATGCCGCCCGCCGGATCATGCACGAGATTGACGCCTCACCCGGCATCCTGAATCTGATATACATCGAGCTGATCGAACTGAATGGACGGCATCTGCAGGAGCTTATTGGGACGATGTTCCCGCTCGTGCAGGGCTTCTTGGAGCGGGTGTATAGCAGCGGAGAAACCATTCGACCGCAAGATCCGCTACTCCTCTTTCGCGGGCTGATTGGCCAACTCTTAGGTTATGGTCTGACGCGGGCAGCGATCGCCGCCAGCTCGGTTGAGCAGGGGCGGGAAGCCAGCCTTGATGACTTTGTGGACATCTTTCTGCACGGTGTACTCGAGTAACTCACCAAAGGAGCATCTGAAATGACTCACTCGATGCGTACGCTGATCCTCCGCGCAGATGCCATTCCGCTGGCTTTCTTTGGACTGTCTGGCATAACGATGGACCTGCTGGGCTATTTTGCAGGAATCGGGGCCTGGAAGGACGTTTTCTTGAACAACCCGCTGGCGATTGGCGCAGTCGAAGCGCACGGGCTGGCGATCATCATTGCGGTTCTGCTGATCCGACACGCGGCGGCCCAAGATACTACCACGTGGCATGTGACGGCGGTTGCAGTGCATCTGCTGTTGGGGATCTGCAACCTGGTATTCTGGCAAGTCTTTATTGACGTAGCGATAGCGCCGATCGGCGTTGTCGCGACCGCCTATCATTTTGTGTTTATCATTGCCAACGGGGCTGCGCTCTTCCTGACTCGGTTGAGCCCCGAGATTGCCTCGGCGATGCCCAAGACTGGAGAGTAGTCAAGTGAACTGGTTTTCTGTAGCCCGTATTAGTGTCATGCTCACACTCGTGACCGGGATCTATCTGCATCTTTCACGCCTGATCTTCGGGATCGAGCTGACGCTTGAAAGACTGATCACTACAACATTCGATTCGGTCTTTGCATTCGTATTGACTTTCACAGCCATTGCGCTCTTTATGGCCCGCAAGAATGTGCTAATCCGCAACGGTGTAGAACGAGTCCTATTCTATTTTACGCTGGTTTATTTTTCCCTCAGCGTCCTGTTGCACGCCCGCACCTGGTTTGTCCCCGATAATCCGCAAATGCTGCGTGTCTTCCCAGAATGGTATAGCCTGTTCTTCCTCTTGATGACAAGCCTGCTGATCATTGGGTGGTGGAACCTGCGGGCGAAGCCGCATAGCGGCGGGTCATAAATTGTTGATATGCACCGCATTGTGATGACCAAAAGCCGTATGGCCAACGCATCGATGCTCGTCAGTTGAAGCCAATGAGCGCGGCGCTGACCTTCCACCACAGGCGGGTCAGCTGCATTTGGGTTTGGGCGCATTCGGTTCTTACGATTGACGATCTTTTCTGGCAAACTCAACGTATTCTTCGGGAAGATCAAGGCCATATCGTTCACAAAGCAGCTTGACATCCCGATAGTCGTTTTCATCCAGTTCATATCCGGTATGGAACTTCACCATCCATTCGGGAGTGATGCACCGGACAGGATATCCATTGACTGATCCGTTTCCTTCCCAGGAGTTTTTGGGATATGCGACCCCGAACACATTGTTACCGGCAGCATCAAACGTGCAGGAATGAAGATCGAATAAGCGTCCTTGATCGTCACCGAGAACGAAGTTACATTCCCAGGTATCATCACGGGGCACATCTCGGTAGCCTCGGGCTTCCAGCAAAGACCGGATTTGAGGCACGTCTTTGTGCAAAACGGCTACATCCAGATCTTCGTGCTTGCGGGTTTGTTCTCCAAGTAAAGCATCTACTCCCCAGCCGCCATCGATGATGATCATGATCCCATTTTGCTCCATGAGTTTCACGATCTCGATAACATCTTCTGCGGTCATTTCGGGTTGGTCTTTCGACATTTGACACCCAATCTCATTAAAGTAGACTGCACAGCATCCCATACCAATTCGACCGAGGCATTCCGTATTTTATCGCCCTAAGCCCTTCGTGAGCCAACCCTGAGCAAAGCCGAAGGGCTTAAAATAGCTCCACGAAGTATCTCAATAATAGAAAGTCGAGATACTTCGTGGAGCCTGCTCTGAGCGGAGCCGAAGAACTCAGCATGTCATGCGTGGTATTCACGTTACATTGGCATGGCATCAAACACCAAGTTTTTCACTCGCCAATTGAGTGCCTCTAACCCGAGCAGCAATCTTGGCAAAAGCAGTATTTCGGCTGGTTGCTATATCATCGCTAAACGGAGAAAAGCCGCAGTCATCGGTTGTACCTAGTTGGCTGACAGGAATATACTCAGCAGCCATCAACGCCCGGTCGCGTACGACTTCATCAGTTTCCACTTCCTCATTGAGAACATCGACGACGCCAATGAACGCCCGCTGATTCGGTCGCAAATTTTCGCCAATCAGTTTCAAGGCCCGTTCTGGATTCTTCTCATTCGCCATTTGCATGTAAAAACTACCTACCTCCAGTGTTAACAGCATAGGAATCAATTCCCCATAGTCAACATCGGCACTGTGCGTAGAATCATGGTCACCGCCAGGGCAAGTATGAACACCGATACGTTGTCGCTCCTCGAGACTAAAGTGCGAAAGAACCCGATTGTTAAGGTCGATGAACTGCTGCAATAATCGTTTAGAAGGGTCGAGTTTTATGGCTAATCGTCCTTCGGTAAAGTCGATTTGGATACTATATGCATTGTTGTCAAAGCAACTACGAATATCGGCCACGGCATGTTGGATCAAGTCATCCAGGAATTGCTCCTGAGAATAGTCAGAGATGCCGCCCGCTGGATAAAGCAAACTCATCGCAGAGGCAGATATCACGGCTTGTTTCACAGGACGTGTCGCGTATTTTCTTGCGCGTGGCAGATACGAACCGGCATAGGTGCTATAGCGGAATGGCCCGGTGGCGAGGCGTGGCAATTGGCGGGTATGCCCGTCCTCGAAGGGGATGACCAACCCGTTGGGTGCGAGATTTTCTAAACCCTCGAGCGGATAGGTGGCGAAGCTTGGTTTTGTCTGTTCCCCATCACTAATAACTGGTGATCCAGTTGCCTCAAAGCGTTCAACGGTTTCACGTACAGCAGCGTCATATTGAACATGTATTGCATCAGCCGAAATCTCGCCTTTTGAATAGGCAACTATTGCTGCTTGCAATTCACGGGACCGTGGCACACTACCAATAGGCTCAGTAGGTATTGGCATAAGAAGAACTCCTACGAAATTTCTATCTGATGAAACAGTTCCTCGCATCGCATGGCAACACGCCAGATCGGACGCTCCATATCGGTATCAATGCCTCGGTCCGATTCGGCAGTTGCCCCCGTAATCACATCCCTAACCTTTTACCCTACAAGGGTATGCCACTACCCAATCTCATTGAGGCTGGCTATATATTTCTGGATTGACGCAGTTGGGCAGTTGCTTGCCGTCGAGTCCAGCCAGAAGATTTTGGGCTGCCATGAGTGACATCTTGTCACGAGTGGGTTTGCTGGCGCTGGCAATGTGCGGTGCAATGACCAGATTATCCAGTTCCAACAGCGGGCTATCCATCGGCAAGGGTTCAGGGTCGGTCACATCCAGGGCGGCGGCAAAGATTTTGTTGGCTTGCAAGGCTTCGTAGAGGGCCTGGCCATCGACCACCGGGCCGCGCGAGGTGTTGACCAAGATGGCGTTGGGTTTCATCAACGCCAGGGTGTCTCGATTGATCAGGTGGCGAGTCTGCTCGTTGAGTACGGTATGCAGCGAAACAAAGTCAGACTCGCGCAGTAGGGTTTCCAAATCGACGGCTGTGCCCGGAACAGCGGGGTCTACGACCATGGGATCGTAATAAAGAATCCGCATATCAAAGCCACTGGCTCGTTTGGCCAGCGCTTGCCCAATGCGGCCATAGCCAATAATCCCCAGCGTGGCGCCGGTTACATCCGGGCCAAGCAAGATGGAAGGCCCCCAGGTTTTCCATTGGCCAGCCCGCACGTAGCGGTCGCCCTCCACCACCCGGCGGGCAGCCGAGACGAGAAGGGAGAATGCAAAATCGGCAGTAGCGTCGGTGAGAATGCCAGGGGTATTGCCCACCGGAATGCTGCGGGCGGTGGCGGCGGGGAGGTCAATATTATCAAACCCAACTGCATGATTGCTAATCACTTTGAGCTGCGACCCAGCCGTGTCCATCAGTTGGGCGTCAATCCGATCGGTGAGCAAGCACAGCAAGCCATCTACTCCACGCACCCGTTCCAGCAACACCTCATACGGCGGGGGTAATTCGTCGGTCCATAGATCAACTTCACAGGCCGCCTTCACCAGATCGAAGCCTGCGTCAGGGATGATCCGGGTAACGAATACTTTGGGCTTAGCCATAACAAGAATCTCCTTTGATTCGATATATGTTGTTTGTCCTTACTACCTCTCAGCTTTCGGCCCAGGCTTTGAGTTTGCCCAACCCTTCTTGGATATCCGCGACATCGATGCCGGAATAGGCCAGCCGGATATAAAAATTCGTTTCGCTGGTCAGTGGGCGGCCAAAGTGCAAGCGGGTGCAGAACGAGACGCCGATTTCGGTGAGGGCGGCTTTGCGGAAGGATTCGTAGGTGGTCAAGCCTTTTTTCCGCATCAGCCCGGTCACATTGGGGAAGAGGTAAAAGGTGGCGTTGGGCCGGAAGCAGTGTACGCCTTCAATCGAGTTGAGAATATCCACCGCCGTATCGCGCCGTTCCTTCAGAGTCCGTAGAATTTGTTTGACCTCGGTCTGGTCGCCAGTGAGTCCCGCGATGGCCCCGTATTGAATAAAGTGGTTGGGGCAGGACTCGTCATTGACATTGAGCTTGGCTACTACATCAATAATCTCTTTCGGACCAATCGTCGCCCCCAGTCGCCAGCCGGTCATGGCAAATTTTTTGGAAAACGTATAGAGCAGCACACAGCGCTCGGCCATGCCTGGCAGGGAGACCAAAGAACGGCTTTTGCCCTCATACCGGATATCAAAATAGGCCTCATCGCACAACACATATAGGTCATGCTTCAGCACCAACTCGGCCACCTTTTCCAATTCCTGTGGCGAGCATTCCGCCCCCATTGGGTTTTGCAGGTCGTTGAGCACCAGCAAGCGGGTGCTGGGAGTAATGTTTTGTTCCAGGCTCTCTATATTGAATTCAAAATTATCTTTGCCCTCCACGTAGGTGTAGGGAACAGCCTTGCCGCCGTGAAATCCGATTTGAGATTCGTAAATGGGGTAACCGGGATTGGGATACAGCACTTCGTCTCCCGGATTCATGAGGGTCATGATAAATTTAGCAATTGTGGGTTTACCGCCGGGCTGTAAGGCCACATTCTCCATTGTATAGCCAGTGTCGTGGGAAGCATTGATATCTTCGGCCAGGACGGACCGGAGTTGCGGGATGCCCACATTGGGGCAGTAGCCGGTTTTGCCTTCTTTAATGGCTTTAAATGAAGCCTCGACCACCGCCGAGGGCGTCGGGAGATTCAAGTCGCCCAGATGGAAAGGATAGACTTTGTTCCCTTGAGACGCCCAGGCCGCCGCCTCGGCTGAAACGGCAAACGCAGTTTCCGTTCCCAAACGTGAAATACGATCAGCTAGCTTTGTCATCTTTGACCTCGAAATGAATGTGGCGGGTTTTTAGAGTCGAACGACATCAACCATCGCCGGGCAGATAGGGGAGCAATGAACAACTTTGTCCTTCTGTTATTGAGCATAGCCGAGCAAGTCTAGCAAGTGGCGCGAGTTTCGTCAAGTCATGGCAGGTCTCGGGGTAGGGTCGCGTCAACGTCCTGCAATGGAGTGCAGATGAGGCTCATGAACGCAGATTCGCTGCAGAGAGCTGTCTCTGGACGACAAGCGTGCGGTTTATTAACATTGAACGGCTGGTTCACCAAGCCGGCGCAATCGTTGTCGTTCGTTTCAACAAGAGTCGTCGTGCTGGCGCTGTTGCAAGCGCTGGTTCGTTTCAGCAAGAATCCAGCCAAGCCCCCGCAGAGGACGCACGTCGCTGGAGTGCCAGACGAGATGAGGTATGAGCGCTCATACTGAGCCCACCGCATAGCGTTGAGTCACGCCGCTAACAACCGCCGGAAGCGACACCCGCCAGCGATGCACAGCGACTGTTCAACGTCGTGCTCAGATCAGCGCCGCGCCAGCGACGTACTCATGCAAGGCGCTGTTGGGCGGTCCGGGTTGAATTTTAACAAAAGCATGATATACTTGTAAAGTGTTA
>JAKSDJ010000974.1 GCA_022360155.1 Chloroflexales bacterium
CGTGGGTTGTCGATGACAGCGCGTTGCCGGAGTATCGTCATACGAGTGAAACCGTCAATAGTCAGTGCGAGAAACTGGGGCGGGAACGCCTCTACGCGCGCACGAATATCGGCTTCGAGCTGAAGGTTCTGGCCTCGATCGTTGCCTTGGCCTGCACAAACATGGACTAGCAATCAAGATATTATATCATTAAGCGTGCGGCATCGGTAAATAATTCAACTCGTCTGCATGGAGTGGCGTGTCTCGCCAGCCCAGTTGGACCGCCATCTGCTGGATACGTCTGCGGCCCAGCGGTGGAAATGCCGCTGGCGTATTGGGCGCAAGGCCAGGGATTATCACCCGTACGACGTGCATGCCGGTCAGTGCGATGTCGGGCAGCGTCAGATCGATCGCGAACACTTCGTACCCGCGCGATTCCAGGCGCTTCCGGTAAGTCGCCAATGAGCGATCAGGCAGCGCCGAAAGATCGCCGAGGCGCTGCTGCGGCGCGACATCGATCCAGGGGCGGATCTGCGCAATCAGGCGCGGGTCGAGCGCAAGCTGCAACTGCATCAGCAGGTGCTTAACATCGCGAAAATCAGCGCGGTAGTCATCTAGGTACATCCGGTCGGCGCGCCATGGCTTGAGCACATCGGGCAACCAGCCTGCCGCAACCGACTGGTAGGTTCGTCCCTCGCGTTGGGTGAGATCGTAGGCGCTCTCTTCAAGGATAAGCGCCTCGCTCCAGGCTTTGAGCGTCGCTTGGAGCGGATCGGGGCGGCAAGCGAAGCCAATCGTCAACAGTCGTTCCCCGGTGTGTTCGACGACGCCGGCGATCACTGGGATATCGAATTCATTGGGCAGATGGATCGCCCATGCCCGCTGGCTGTTTTCCTGGGGTCGCTCGCGCCAGATCTGTTCCAGCGCCTGCGGTAGACGCAGCGCTGGCAAGGGATGTCGATTGAGCCACCAGATCATCGTCGTGTCGCGTTCGATCAGCTCTTCGATCCCCGAGACTAACGCTTGCTCGCGGGTCTGTCCGGCGGCGATTCCGGCGTAGTTCAGCCAATTCGTCAGCGGCAGATCAGCAAAGCGGGTGCGATCCCAGTTGAAATACACCAGACTCAGCGGCAGCCACGTGGCTCGCTCGTGCGTTAGCGACTCGCCACGAACCCAGTATGTCGCAGTGTTACGATCAAACGGCGTCAATGGGCAGTCGGGGCGCTGGTACACGCGGTTGTTGAACAGAATGAGTTGTTCGGGGTCAATGGCGTGTTCGCCACGCGCGATCAGTTCGTGATAGGTTGCGCGGATCGGCTGCGCTGCACCCAGCGTGCCGCCGCAGTAGCGCTCGACCGCCTCGCCAATCGCTGCTTGGCGGGCGCTCTCGGCATCGTGGAATGCGCTCCCGCCGCAAATCGTGTCGTTGTGCCAGTTTGGATCATGCCAGCCCATATACGCCACATGTGCTTGCACGGTGTGCAAGCTCGGCGGCACAAAATCCATATGCGCCGCTTCAACCGTGCGGATAATCATTCCCGACCGCTGGTTGATCAGCAGATCGGCACCCTGGGTTGTACTGATGCGGATGTCGCCTTGTCTGCGCTGATCTGGCAGTGGCAGCACAGGATAGCGCCTAAAGGCAAGCTCCAGCGGATCAGCCTCGACCTCAACGCTCAGCAGCGCGGACGATTGTGTTTCGAACCAACGCTCTAGCTCTGTGAGCAGCGCCGCAAGCATCCACGCCAACTCCGGCTGCGGAGGCAGATATGGTTCCTGTGCGCCCATCGACGGCGGCGCAATCAATGCTCGGTGAGTCGCTTCGCTCGCTGCAACGGCGAGGCGTCGCGCCAGCAGATCGTGATAGGTTGCGGTTGTTTGTGGCGCGATCAGCGGCCCAAGCCAGCCACATCCTTGATCGAGATGAAATGGCGCCCAGCAGACGCCATGCTCATGGCTCCAAGCGTCCAAGCGCAAGAACAGCGCCGTATCAAGATGGGTTCGCGCCACGACGAACAACCGCGCCGACCCTATAGAGTTATCGCCCCAATTCCTAACCCCTAAAGCCTGTTCTAATCTGGCTTCTGCCGTCGTCCAATCGGTCATCGGTGCAATCGCCCAAGTCGATGCTTGCGCGAGGCATTGCAATACGGGCTCAAATGGCGGATCGGTCAGAATGACATCTGTGTTACGCATGGGGCATTGGCATGTAGTTCAGTTCATCTTCCGCAAGCGACGTCGTACGCCATCCGAGCCGCATCGGTAGATTCTGCACACGACCTTTTCCGGTGGGCGGGAACGCGGCGGGAAAGTTGGGTATTAGCCCCGGAATAATGACCCGCACCGCCGAAAGGCCGGTCAACGCGATGTCTGGCGTTGTGAGATCCGCATAGAATATCTCGTAGCCACAGCGCTCGATCCGCTCCTGATAGGCTGCCAGCGATGGCTCTGCGATCAGCGGCAGCTCGTCGAACGGCACAGTCGCGGGGACGTCGAGCCAGGGGCGCACACGCTCGATAGCGCGCGGATCGAGGAAGATCTGCTGCTGCGCCATCAAGTGTGTCACATCGCGGAAATCGGGGCGATAATCGTCCAGGTAGGCCCTATCGGCGCGCCAAGGCTTGAGGCAGTCGGCGGGTAGCCAGCCCCAGGCGATACTCTGGCGGGTCAGTCCTGCGGGATCGTTGATGTCACGGCTGCCTTCTTGCAAGGTTAGCGCTTCAGCCCATGCCTTGCCAATCGCTTGCGCCGGATTGGGGCGGCAGGCAAAACCAATTGTCAGGAGCTGCTCGACGGTTTGCTCGACCACACCGGCGATCACCGGAAAGCCAAACTCGTTGGGAAGAGGGATCGCCCAGGCGCGCTGGCCGTGTTCGGTCGGCACGCCATCCCAAAGCGATGCCAGTTCCGGCGGCAGTTGCACAGCCGGCAGTGGATGACCGTTCATCCACCAGACCATAGTGCTGTCGCGCTCGATTAGTTCCTGAATCGCCGACATCATGGCGTGTTCCAGACTCGCGCCTGCGGCAATGCCAGGGTAGTAGGTGCTGTTCGTCAGCGGCGCTCCGTGATAACCGCTCACATGCCAATTGACATACACCAGGCTCGCCGGGAGCCAGGCGGGGCGATCGTGTGTCTGCGAGCGGCCTTGGACCCAGTATGTACGCGTGTCGCGTTGCAGCGGCACAAACGGACAACCGGGCGTGGAATACATCGTCTCGGAAAAGAGTACAAGTTGATTGGGGTCGAGGGCGTACAGATCGCGTTGGAGCAATTCATCATACGACGCGAACAGCGGCTCGACGTCGAGCGTATAATTGCCGCAGTAGCGCTCCACCGCCTCGCCGATGGCCGATTGGTACGCTTGTTGCACATCGCCGAACACGCTTCCGGCGCTAAATGCGTCGTTGTGCCAGCTTGGATAGGTGGCGTTCATGCGCGCGACGTGCGTTTGCACCGTTGCCAGCGATGAAGGGATAGACGGATGATGTTCGACCTGGGCCGTGCGAATAACGACTCCTGTGCGCGGGTTGAGCAACAGGTTGGCGTCGACCTCCGCGCTGATCTGGAAATCGTTCGTGAGCACATTGTCGGGCAACGGCAGAACTGGGTAGGCGGTGTACGTCAGGGTCAGCGGGTTGGCCTCAAGCTCGACGCTGAGCAGGCGACAGGGCGCGCCGACCAGCCAGCGCTCGACCTCAATACACAGCGTCGCCAGCATCCACACCAGTTCAGACTCGGCGGGTAGCTGCAATTCAAGCAGCGGCGGTGATGTCAGCGCTGTAAACTGATCGTGGTCTTCGGCTGCCGTCTGCCGTCGTCGAAGTACATCGCGGTAATTGGCGGTAGCGCCGGGATGGATAGCGGGGCCAAGCCAACCAATCCCTTGGTCCAGATGTAGCGACGCCCAACGCACCTGCGCCGTCGCACACTGTTCGTCGAGCTGTGTCAACCACGGCGCGTCACAATACTCGCGCAGGGCGAGCACGACAAGCTCGGAGGCGCAGCGTTCCGCAAATAGGTGCGGCAGATCGTCAAGCGATGCCACAATAGTCGATGCAAAGCGGTTGGTCAACTCATAGAACTGCACAAGCTCGATCAAGCGCGTATCCCCGAGGAGGATCGCGTGAGTGGCGCGTAGCAATTCCGGTTGGAGGTTGCCGTGCGAAAAGCGCGCCCAATCTTGCTCATCAACCGTGGGTGGCGCATAGGAGAGGCAGCCGCCTTCGACAAGCGCCTCGATAATTGGGTGAAACATCTCGGCGTCGGAGATGTCGGCGAGAATCGCATTAAGCGAGCGCTGACCGTCGCAGCGCTGCAACACCTGATGCATCACATCCGGCGGCGCCTCAAGGTGATACATCTCGCGCGTCGGCGTAATAATCAGGCTCGTATCACCTTCAAACGGTCGCACTTCGGCATAGATCAAGCGGGGCTTGGGTTGATTCATGGCGCTCATTCAAATCTCCACAATGGCTTAGGCGCCCGGTAAGGGTATATAGTTCAGCGCATCCTCCGCTAGTGGCGTGGCGCGCCATTGCATTTCAACCGGTACTCGCTGCACACGCCCGTTGCCGACGGCAGGAAAAGCTGCCGGAAAATGCGGTACGAGGCCAGGAATAATGACCCGTACAACAGTGATCCCAGTGATCGCCAGATCAGGCGGCGTCAAATCGAACCAGAACAGCTCGAAGCCCTGCGCCTCGATCTGCTCGCGATACGCTCGTAGCGAACGAACAGGCTGGGCGGGGATGTCAGCGAAGGTTAGGGTTGCCGGCGTCTCAATCCAAGGTCGCACCCGTTCGATAGCGCGTGGGTCAAGGTAAAACTGTCGTTGCACCAGCGGGTCGGTCATATCGCGAAAATCGGCGCGGTAGTCGTCTAAATAGGCGCGGTCGGCCCGCCATGGCTTGAAGGCGTCGTTCATCAGCCCTTGTTCGATGCTCTGGCGGGTCAAGCCATGCGGGTCGTTCATGTCCCGGCTGGCTTCTTGCGAGGTCGCAGCCTCGGCCCAGGCTTGCAGCGCAGCTTGCAGCGGATCGCTGCCATAGCCGAACCCAATTGTGAGGAGTTGTTCGACGCTGTTTTCCAGCACGCCGGCAATCACCGGCAAGCCGAACTGGTTGGGCAGATAGATCAGCCGGGCGTGCTGCCCGCGCTCCGCCGGCTCGCTTGCCCAGAGATCGGCCAGCGCAGGCGGACGCTGGATCGATGGCAGTGGATGCCGATTGAACCACCAAATCATCATCGTGTCGCGCCGGATACAGTCTTCGATTGCGCCGACCAGCGCATCTTCAAGCGTCCAGCCTGCCGCAAGGCCAGCGTAAGACGCGCTCTGTGTCAGCGGCGTGTGTTCCCGCACAAAATCAGCAAGTTGCCAATTCACGTACACAAGATGCGCGGGCAGCCAGGCGGGGCAATCGCGGGTTAGCGAGTGACCGGCAACCCAGTAGGCCGGCGTGTCGTGCTGAAACGGTGCAAACGGGCAACCTGGCGTGTTGTACATTGCGGCGGAGAAGAGCGCGAGGCGTTGCGGGTCAAGCGCAACTTCGCCCATACGGGTCAGTTCATCGTAGTCAGCGAGCCGCGCTTGGGCTGCGTAGAAGTTGCTGTCGCAATAGTACTTTGCCGCGTGTAGCAGAACTTGGGGCGGAACCGCCTCCAACCCAATCGGAAATCCCGCCTGAAATGCCGCCTCAGATATTGCATCAGAGTCTCGCGCACGCGTCAGATCACAAAAGCTCGACATGCTCAACGGATCATTCAACCAATCCGGGTTCTGGGCTAGCCGCGCTTGAACGGTACGAAACACAGGCGGAATCGACGGGTGATGGCGCAACTCGATCAGATCGGTGATAATGCCGGATCGGGCATTCAGCAGGACAGGTATGTCTTTCTCGGCGCTGATCGCGAAATCGTTACCTAAGTCCCGACGCGGATGCGGCAATACAGGATAGCTGGTCTGCTCTTGCGTCAATGGATCAACATGTAACTCGGCGCTGATCAGACGACACGGTGCGCTGGCGATCCAGCGTTGCAACTCGGTTATCAGGAGCGTGATGACCCAGGTCAACTCGGGCGGCGATCCCAACGTGCATGGCGCATCCGGCTCCGGCGCAATCGGCGGCGCCAGCAGCGCCCGCAACATGACCTGATCTTCCGCCGCCATCGTACGCCGATCGATCAGATCACGATAGCTCGCTGTCTGTCCCGGAATAATCGCTGGGCCAAGCCAGGCTGCATCTTGCGCGAAGCGCAATGAAAGCCAACGTATGCCCCGTTGCTCACACAGATCATCAATTCGAGTGAGCGCTTCCGCGTCTTCAGAGCAATACAGCGCAAGCAGGACAAGCTCAGATGGCGCGTGCGCATCCAATGCCGCCATCAAGCCGCCATCATCGACGATACTAACGCTTGCAAAACAATGAATGCTACGATACGCAGCGACAAGCTGGGCTAGCGCTGTGTGACCAGTGAGAACAAGATGTGTCTGGGCGATGATCGCTCCATCCATTTGAGCGCGGCCAGCAGCAAAACGCTTCCATTCAGCTGTGCGGGCCACCGGCTGATGCAACGAGAGACAGGCGCTCTCTTCTAGGGTGTCAAGAATGGTATGGAGGCTTCGATCACTTGCCGTAAGCTTGGCAACAGTGTTTGTCCCGTCACAGCGGGAAAGCAACGCGCTGAGGGCATGCGGGTCGTGATCGATATGGTACATCGAGCCATCGGGCGCGATAAGCAAGCTCACGCCGTGGGCATATGAACGCAGATCAGCGGCAAGCAAGTACGGTTTGCAATTGGCATTCAACATTCGAATCGTCTCCAACATGTGCTGACCAGGGCCGCTCGGCGCCAACCCTACATCCTACTTCGTGGAGATATTAGCCCCACTGTGGCCCAGGAACGGTGTGATGGTTATGGTTCGGGGCAATCGCCTTGTCCCAGCGCTGAGCCTCAACCTTGCGTACACCCCACTGTGCCGCCGGAACGGTGTGATGGTTGTGGTTCGGGGCAATCGCCTTGTCCCAGCGGCGGGTCTCCACTTTGCGGATGGTCGTTTTGCTGTTCGACTGCTGACTCATATATTGTGTCCTCCTTATGTTTACTTGTCAGGTGGAATATAGTAAGTAAGCGGCCCTGACGCACTTTAGCGATTGTAGTATAGGAAAAGAAAGCATGGTGTGTGATTTCGCACATCATGGAAAGTATTTGTGCGCACACTCCGCCGTGACGGGAAATGATCTGCAATACTTCCGAGGACGCTGTGCATCGGTTGTCAATGCCGCTCAACAGTTTTGTAATCGCTCAAAGCGTATTCCGTAGCAGATTGACAGCAATCCTGCTTAGTGGTACATTATCTCGGTAATTCGGAGGATACTGTATCATCGATGTAAGCGGCTATTTACTGTATATAAATATGCCCAGCCTTGTCTTTACTGGTGCAACACCTCTACAGCCAGACATTCTTGTGTATTTATACCAGCTTGGTTACACGCTGCTCCTCGCGCCACAATTTCAGCCGCAAATTACCGACACCGCTCTGTCACGGCCCGACCTGTTTATTGTCGCCCTTGATACTGAAGAAACAGGTTTGCGCATCGGCGCAGCGTTGCACCGGCTGGCAATTCCATGGATTGCGTGGAATGCAAGCGATGATCCAGCGCTTGCCCTGACGGCGTATTCGGCACACGCAAGCGCTGTACTGCCCAGCACAATGACCCCCGTCGTGTTTGTGCAATGTATTCAGACAACACTAGCTGCACATGCCGTGTCAACGAAGCGCAAAGCGACTGTGGGCGGGAATAGGCGACAGATGCACTATCGTCGCGGCGATACGATTCGTCTGGATGATGGCGATGTGCTTGATGTCGCCAGTGGTGTGGTGGCCCAGCGCATGATCCATCAGGATGGCTCCGAGGTTTTACTTGGACTGAATGGCCCAGGGCAAATCTTGCTCGGACACCCTGATGACACCTGCTATCTGCACTTGCATGCCCACACCGACGCAGCAGTTGTTATCTGCACCTGGGACGAAGCGACTATGGATGCAACGCTGCCCAAGCGCTTACGTACTCGGGTTCGGTTCATCGAAGGCTGGGCGGCAATGCAGTCGCGAGCCTATATTGATCAACGGATCATCGGTATTCTCTCGATTCTCGGTGAGCAGTTTGGTATAGCACACTCGCTTGGTTTGTTGATCGACATACGTATTACCCATGCCCAGCTTGCGAGCGCGGTGGGTGCAACCCGCTCGACGGTTACCCGTTTGCTGGGCGATCTGCGGGAACGCGATGTGCTTGCGACGGTTGGCTCCGGCGAACGTGAGCGCTACTGTTTGCGTACCTGGGAATCGATGCATCACCTTCACTCCTGCGGAGAGCTTGCTGCGCGGACGCGATGATACAGAGCTTATAGGGTGCGCAAATTGGGAAATGGCGTAGTTCATTGCAACGCTGATGCGACGTAAAGGCATTGCAGATTGCTCAATGGGCGACAATCTGAAACAAGCGCAACAGCGCATGTTACGGCGGCGATGTGCGCCATCCATATGGGGTTTCAATGTGAAATCTCGCGTTCCTCATAAGAGGGCGCGGGATTGGTTTTTTGGTCTTTTGAAGAAATGCGTTTGCAGAATTGCCTAAGTTGTTGCTATCAAGGGATATCGCGCTTTTGAGATACACTGAGTTGGACAACCCAATCGCGTATAAACATTTCGTCCCGAGAGCAAATAGCAACATCCGCTCTCAGTATCGGCGCCGGCGGCTAGCAAGACCAACGAGCAAGCCGGCAGCAACGGCGATAGCAAGCATTCGCCAGGGGTGTTCGCGTAAATGCTGCCGAAGGTCGAACTGTTTCTTGACCTTCTCTGTGATTTCAACAACGGTCGAATGTATTTCATCAACAGCGTCGCGCACTGTATCCTCAATGAGGATAACGAAAGACCAGCGCCGAAATGCGCTGGTCTTCGATAAAAGCGGGTTAAGTCAGGAGCCTAATTATTCGTCAGTATCCCAGCCTTGCTGGCGCGCTAGTTCACGTAGTCCACTGGTCAGATTGTTCAGTTGTTTCAACAGCAATCGCAGCTTAAAGGACGCCCCTTCGTCTTGCTTGACCCACTTGACTAGGTCGCCCTCGGCATACGCGCGCGAGAGCCGGTCGGTCTCGTCAACCATCTGGTCGAGTGAGCGGATGCGGAAGACCCGCGCCTTGTTCTTGGGCTGGTTTTCGATGGTCTCCTCGTCGACGCTGAGGTAGGCGCTGTCATCGTCCGCTGTGTCGTCATCGTCCCAGAGGTCGGCGTCGCTCTCCGCGCGGTCGATGCTACTGACGCTCGTCTTGCCGAGCGGGCCGCCGGCGATGCTGACTTCAGGGCCGGGGCGGGTGTGCAACTGTTCGCCCTGTTCGAGGGCCTGCAGCGCTGTCTCCAGCGTCAGGTTAGGATTGGCGGCGAAATAGGCGGCCAGGCGGCTCAACTCGGCGGCAGACATGCCTTCCTCGGCGGCGGCCTGCGCTAGTTCGATCTGGGTGCGCGGGCTGGCAATACGCCGTAAGTGCTGCGCCTGGGTCACGTTGAGTTCACCGCGCCGAATCAGTTGTTGCACCTCATCTGGCAGGTCCAGCAGCCCCAGATAGCGCCGCACAGTGCGTCCGCTCAGTCCGACCATCTGGCCTACCGCCTCGTCCAGCTCTTGCTCGGGAACCCGGCCCCGTGTTTCGACAAAATGGGAGCGCAGGCGAGCAAAGGCGCGGGACTGCTCCATATCGTTGAGATCTTGGCGCTGCACATTCTCGGTGAGCTGGCGCAGAAGAAGGTTGGGGTCATCGGCGTCGAGTAGGATGCAGGGCACTTTCTCCAGCCCCAGTTCCAAAGCCGCAGCGTGCCGCCGGCTCCCGTAGATAACCTGATAGCGTCCCTCGCTGACGCGCACAACGCCGAGCGGCTGTAGCATACCCTGTTCGGCAATCGTCGCCGCCAAGCCCGACACATCGCCCGGCTGTTCGCGCACACCGTCCGCGTCGACTTCCAGCGTACGCGGATCAAGATAGAGGAGTTGTAGCATGTGGAGTGTCTCCAACCAAAATGAAGGCAGCGCAACTACAGCAGCACGCCGCTATTCCTGACACATCTGTTTCGTTTGGAGTATAGCAGAAGATAAGTCGTGCAGCAAGATCGATATGAGCGATTGGCTCGCGCGGATAATACTGATAGCGACACGCTCATAATTTCAGTAATTTTCGATAGCACGAGTTACGCGATGTTTGGGGTCTAGGAAGCCTTGCAGTCCTCCAACCCCCTGCCGACCGGTGACCGCGTAATAAGCCAATCCTCTTGGTGCGAATGACCGTCGCTAGCTCGCGTTGGCCCAGTTTGTGCTATGACAGACTCGCGAGCTTGGCATACTCACTCCAATCGTACTATGTAAGCGAATTATATGGAATTTATCATTGAAGTCAGCGGCAAGTAATGTCATAATATATACCCTGCCGAAGCGAGAGGTCGAGCTATCCCCGTGGTCTGCTTCTGTACCGTTTCGGCCGGATTGTCTCGCCGCGATAGACTTGAACATGCGAGGAAAAAACAGATGCTCTGGTTGATCTGGCTGGCCCTTATGCTGATCATCGCTACCGCTCCAGTCCTGGTGATGGTTTTCGAGAACTACCTGCGCACGCATGCGCGCACCGAATCGGGAGAGAGTCCGTCCGATTTACTAGGTTTAGACAGGGGCGACCCTGTTACCTGAAAGAACCTTCCTCAGACGGCACGTAGCAATGCATCTGCTACGTGCCGTTTGAAGCTGCGGAAAGTATGGAAGCGGTGAGCTGACGCGGCGCAGAGGCGCGGCGTAGGGACGCATCACTGTGTGCTTCCAGGACGAGGAGGCGTGGCGCAAGGAAGCAACACCGTATTCGTCTAAGGAGAGCAGGGTTTTGTGTGGATTTTAATTAAGTCTTCACTATTACGCTTCACGAAAGGATATGGTACAATTGCCGGGATTAAGTGACTAGGAAGTAAGCCACAAGGGAGCGCTGCTTATATTATGGAGCCCACATGAACAGAAGCCTGCACCCCGTTGTCAGGCCGACGTTGGCCCTCAAGCAAGGGAGCATGGAGAGTCGTCGCCATCGCTGGATCGCCCACATCAGCCTCCTGGCTTCAGACCTCATCCTCGTCTTTTTTGGTTTTGTCCTCGCCTACTGGATGCGTTATATCGCCATTTGGCCCGATCCTCTCAAGCCAATTGTCTCCGAAGTGACAGGTTACAACTATGTTCCCTTCGATGCTTTCCTGCCCACGACACTATTGTTGATGGTTGTTTTGACGATCCTCTTCGAAACGAAAGGTCTTTATCGCCTGTCGCGAGGGTCGGGTTTCCTCGATTATGCCGGAATCATCCTGAGCAGCACATTGACCGGTATTGCATTACTGATCGTGGTGGTGTTCTTCTATCGACCGTTCTACTTCTCGCGCCTGATCTTCGCATTTGCAGGGGTGAATATTGTCATTTTGCTCTGCCTCTTGCGTATACTCTTATTAGGAATCCGTCATTGGCGCTGGTCGAAAGGAATCGGGCAGGAACGCATCCTCGTTATCGGCGGGAAGGGTCTAGGCCAACAGGTGATGAATGGTATTGCTGCACAGCCGGGCTTAGGCTATCACCTCGTCGGCTACCTGGATGATCATCCAATCTCGTCTAATGGTCGCATTGGTCGCATCTATCGCCATGTTGGCGCTCTGAGCGACCTGGAGGCGGTGATCCAAACCCGCGGCATCCATCATGTGATTTTGGCCTTGCCCTTCTGGGACCACGACAGATTGCTACGCCTGATTCAGTCTTGCCGTACGCTTGGCGTGTCCTACCATGTCGTACCCGATCTCTATCAGTTGAGCTTCGACCGGGTGGATGTGCTGCAAATCAGCGGCGTACCCTTGATCACGCCCAAGGAGATTTCGCTGCAGGGCTGGAACCTGGCGCTCAAGCGCACGATGGATATTGCACTCGCGGTGTTAAGCCTGCCGCTCACACTCCCCCTGGCTTTACTGCTAGCCTTGCTGATTCGCCTCGACTCGCCTGGCCCAGCGGTGTTCCGTCAGGTTCGGATTGGCAAGGATGGACAGCCCTTTACGTTCTACAAGTTTCGGACCATGGTCGTCGACGCCGAAGCGCGTAAAGCCGAACTGTCGGACCTCAATGAAGCCGATGGACCGCTGTTCAAGATCCGGCGCGATCCGCGCGTGACCCGTGTTGGTCGTTTCCTGCGCTGCAGCAGCCTCGACGAATTGCCGCAGCTCTGGAGTGTGCTCCGTGGCGAGATGAGTCTGGTCGGGCCGCGCCCCGCCCTGCCGGAAGAAGTGGCTTGCTACGAATCCTGGCACCGTCGTCGCCTGGAAGTTACGCCAGGGCTTACCTGCCTGGCTCAGGCCCTAGGTCGCAGTGATGTTTCATTCGATGAGATGGTGCGTTTGGATATTTATTATGCCGAGAACTGGTCGATTGGCATGGATCTGCGCATTCTCCTGATGACTGTTCCTGCGGTAATAACGGGCACTGGGGCCTATTGACTCCCCGCGTAGAGTTATCCGTTTGTTCCATAATGTTGCGTCAAGATGAGGTGATGGATGAATATGACGCTCAGGAGCGTTCCTTCTGGCTGCCATCTAATGCTTTGCACAGGCGGAACGTCTGGTGAAGCGCCATGCTAGGCCTGGCGAATATCAAGCATCAGAGGCAAAGAACAAACTCGTTGGGCGTTTCTATTGCAGGTTTCTTTATTTTATAATGCATATGAACAACTTGATATGCCTCACCCTTCCCCCCTCATCGTGGATTCACTGACCGCTTTTACAATCAGCGTTAGACCATCGCGGAGCGTCTAAACCTACCGTGTTTGGTTTTCAGTCAAGGAGACCTAAAGGATGCGTGTCTTAATTACTGGTGGTGCAGGCTTCCTCGGCTCACATTTGTGTGATCGTTTCCTAACCGAAGGTCACACTGTGATTGCAATGGATAATTTGATCACGGGCAGCACCGACAATATTGCCCATCTTGCTGGTCACGAGCGGTTTACTTTTATCAAACATGATGTGACTAACTATATCTTTATCGATGGACCGCTTGACGCGATCTTGCATTTTGCGTCGCCGGCATCGCCGATCGACTATCTGGAGCTGCCAATCCAGACCTTGAAAGTCGGGGCGCTAGGTACGCACAAAGCTTTGGGTTTGGCAAGAGACAAACAGGCTCGTTTTCTGCTGGCCTCCACCTCGGAAGTGTATGGCGATCCGCAGGTGCATCCCCAGCCAGAGAGCTACTATGGCTACGTTAACCCGATTGGGCCGCGCGGCGTCTATGATGAGGCGAAACGCTTCGCCGAGGCGATGACGATGGCCTACCATCGCTATCACGGGGTTGATACACGAATCGTGCGTATCTTTAACACATTTGGGCCGAAGATGCGCCTGCGCGATGGCCGTGTTGTGCCGAATTTTATCGCCCAGGCATTGCGTGGCGAGGTGCTGACGATCTATGGTGATGGCTCACAAACACGCTCGTTTCAATATGTAAGCGACCTGGTCGAAGGGGTGTATCGCCTGCTCTTCTCCAACGAAGTCGAGCCGGTCAACATTGGCAATCCTGGCGAATTCACGATCAAAGAGTTTGCCGAGATTGTCAACGAGTTGACACAGAATTCAGTTGGAATGGTTTACAAGGATCTCCGTACGAAGGACGACCCGCAGGTACGCCAACCTGATATCAGCAAAGCGCGCCAGGTGCTTGGCTGGGCTCCCAACGTCTCATTGCGCGAGGGTCTTAAACTGACGATCCCGTGGTTTCGTGAGGAACTCCAGCGGCGCGGCGAACTGTGATGCGATCAATGAACGGCGCTGAATGATGATGAAGTTGCAATCTATGGTGCATGCAGGGCGACGCGGTTTGAAGTCGCATGTTCTCAGCCAACTTGCTTGGCTCATCATCATCGTATTGCTGGCGTTGGCGCTAGCGTTACTCCCGCTGCCCACGGTCCTGTTGTTGATCGGCGTGAGTGCGGTTGTCATCTTAGCATTGATCGATCCAATCTGGGCGCTCTATGCAGCGGTATTGTCGGTCCCGGTGCAGGAGTTGGTGCATCTGCCCGGCGGTCTGAGCTATACCCAGGCGGCGACGTTGTTGGCTGTCGGAGCGTGGGGGCTGCATATTTTAGCGCATCCCGAACGCCCAATCATGTTTGGGCGAGTTGCTCTGGGTTTGGGCGCCTTGCTTTGGGCGCTGACGCTCTCCAGCATTGTGACGCCCTATAGCCAGATCGAGGGCTTGAAAGAGACGCTCCGCTGGGCGACGGTTGCGCTCATCTATCTGCTGGCGCTGAATAGTCTGGTCGACGCGCGCGGGCAAGACCAAACTTGGAAGCGGCGTGCGCTTGGCTTGGTTGTTTGTCTCTTATTGGCCCCGTCTGTCGCGGCGCTTGTGGGGTTGTGGCAGTTTGTGACCGCCAGCGGGCCGCCAAGCTTCGAGATTGCCGGCGGGCGCTTCGTGCGGGCCTATGGCACGATCGGCCAGCCGAACTCATTTGCGGGCTATATGAATATGGCCTGGCCGCTAGCCGCTGGGCTGCTGCTATTTTGGATGGCGGATGTTCGCTCGCGGTTTGAGCGTTATCAGTCGAACATTTTCGGTGTTCAATCGATGTTCATTTTTGTGGGATTGGGCGGGGCCGCTGGCCTGCTTCTGGCTGCGCTTATGTCCAGCTTCTCGCGCGGCGGTTGGGTTGGCGCAGTCGGTGGTGTTGCGGGTTTGCTGATTGCCGCGCTAATGGTGCTCGACGCAGCGACTCGGAAGCGGGTGTGGCGCTGGGTGGGGGTTGCAGCCGGCGCTGGATTCCTGGTATTACTGCTTGGCGGCTGGGGTTTGTTGCCCGCCGCGCTTACCGAGCGAGTCGCTAGTATTACCAATAACCTGCGCCTCTTCGATGTACGCACCGTCATGGTTACGCCAGCGAACTTCGCAGTTGTCGAACGCATGGCTCATCTTCAGGCTGGATGGCGCATGTTTACCGGCAATCTGCTGACGGGCGTCGGTCCAGGGAACTTCACGTTGGCTTACGAAGGGCTTGGTGATGCTGGGATTGCATCCTATGCGCTGCATCCTTGGTATGGTTCACGCGGTCATACTCATAACTATTATTTGCATATCGCTGCCGAAGCGGGAAGCATTGGCCTTGTGGCGTATGGCTTGCTGCTGGCATTGCTCATCGTCCAAGCTCGTGCGGCATTGCGGTTTGCAGAGCGCTGGTTTTGGCGTGGCATTGCGGTAGGTAGCTGTGGTATCATTACTGCGGTGGTAACCCATAACCTCTTCGAGAACCTGCACGTCCTGCATATGGGTATTCAGTTGGGGGCCGTGTGGGCGCTACTGGCAGCAATAGAACAACATGCTCGTATCAGGCGTGAGACCCGTTATGAGTAACATGGGAGCAAGCAGCTTCTCTGTGTGACGGAACCATTATTCCGACACATGTGCTCAGCCAGGCGCTTCTGAAATACAGGGCGGTGCGGCGATCGGGAGCGCCCTTTATCATCCTAGTACTACAACGAGACTGCATCCTGCACCGCATCGGAACGGGATCTGTCGATGTCACCCTGAGCCCTTCGGCTGCGCTCAGGACCGGCTCCGCGAAGGGTCTTGCAACCTTTGGCAACGAGATTCTTCACGTCGTTCA
>JAKSDJ010000739.1 GCA_022360155.1 Chloroflexales bacterium
CATTCTTCTCAAGCACGTTCGTCTTATCTAAAGCCTGTACAATTTGACCTTGTGTAGCCCACGTTGTTTGCCAACCAATGCGTATGGGGGTCTGCGCGGCGGGCGCCGCGGCAGGCGCTACACTAGAACCACAAGCGCTGATCAAGAGTATCACAATACCAAGCGCCAGCGAACAGAGCTGTTTCTGCATAAAACTGTTCTCCTCATTCCTGGATTACTACCGTGAAGCGTGTCCAGTAAGGGTACAAAAACATGGTACATAAGGCGGAGATGCAGGATGTTGCACGAGTAAGCGGGTAGATTTTCTCGCTAAGGTTCTACTTTTCGGGAGTACACGACACTACAGGGATATCGCCATTCCAAACGCGAACGGCGATTCTCAGCGCTTCCCAGCGCAGAATAACAATGACATTCACTGCAGTGCCGTATACATAAGCGGCTCTGTAAAACCATAATGCTATCACTGACGTGGTGCGTTGTCTCGGTATGCAACAGTCAGATACAATACTCGACAGGCACGCTCTCGCTAATAACCGAGCGGAGAGCCGATACGTAGCCCACCGCCGCGGTGTACGTCTCTGTGCTGGGATGCATCAAATATAACGAAGCGCCATAATATGTTCTGTTGCATATTACACCTGAAGATATGCTGCGTCAAGCCCATTCAATAAAATCGTTATGCAAAAGACCTAAACGTTATTCATTAAGGACAGGTTTATTATTGAAAAATAGAGTTTACAACGAAATCGCCTAACAAATCCGCATGGCTATCTCATCGTTATCTGCAGAAGCGACTGCAGACCGCGTTGTAATCGGCGGCGTTCACGGTAAGAATGCACAAAAAAGTAGATCCAAAACAGGAAAGTATAGATAAGCCCGCCGATGAGGAAGATTTCCCCAAAGGGAAGCTGTGAGGTGTTTTGGGTCGTTACAAACCATGCCAAACTAAACAGCGAAAGCCCCACCATCATTGTGTCAACCACATTAGTCAACGTCATACGATACTGCAAGGCTAAGCGGGGTTGACGAAGATCGATGATGGCAATATGGGGCAAATAGATGGACCAAAATTTAGAGCGGGGTTGCTCGCGTCCGAGGAGACACAGCGCGGGTTCGACGCGCAGGAACCACGCGCCCTCGCGCACCGAGGTCGACAGGACGCGCACCCATTGTTCTTGTTCTAGCGACAGGAGCGAGCGGCCAACTGGAACCCCACGTTGCAGCTTGCCCTCAAAGCGGCTGAAGGAGCGACGCTCGCGCCAAGCATTGATATTGTAGGCAATAATCAGCGGGAGCATAAAGGGTATGATATCGAACGGTGAAAAGGGGAAAGGCCAAGTTATCGTCATAACGGTTCATCCTTATCTATGTGTGTCTGCGCGCTGTTGTGCTGCGCCTGCCCTTGGCCTTGTTTCCGCTATTTATACCCCCGGCGTTGAAACGTCTACCTTCCCAATGTAGACATTTCCTTTCTCTGCGATTTTTCGCTTGAAATGCGACAGTTTCATGCTAACAATCGCCAAGCCAAACTCCCTGCAGATTCAGGTGGAGATACCCTTATCTTACCAGGTTGGGCTTGCCTTCAAAACACATCATTGTATGTCCCAGCAGCCGGTTGAGTTGCCTTCCATATGGGTCACACTTTGCTTCATTGCACCTAAAACCTTAGCTCGATTTTGTCCAACGTACGGATCGACTGGGTTTCCTGTCAAAACCTATCACATCTCATTATGATGAGCTATACCATTGAGATTGCATCGCATCAAAGCTTGCTGGAAAATATGGATGTTGCGCTGCACAACTGATATGCAATTCTTCGGGTGACAGACACCCCGCAATTCAAGCTCTTTTAACACGAAGCAATCTGCTGTCTTCGATAAATGGATAAAGTCGAGCTTATAAGCTGTCCGAAAAGCCGGCTGAACAGGCAATGAGCGAGTGTGCCAGATTGTTGTGTGTAGGAGTACGGCTCCTCCACGCCATAACCTTTTTCAGATAGCGGGCTTAGAAACGCCAGCCAAGCAAGTTCCAAGTGTGCAGGAAGAAGGCGAAGAACAGCAAGGCCGCAGTGATCGAAGAGTAGTACAGACGCTCGCCCAAACTCCAGGCGCCAGTCCACCAGGCGCGCAGCATCAGCAAAAGGACGATCGGGGTGAGTGCCACAGCGATCACTGGCAACGCCAGCAATATTTTTATGGTGATTGGTACGTCGATAAATAAGGCATTGATAAAAGCCAAGGTGTCCGGGGCAATGACAGCGACCAACCCTATGATGAAAACCAAGTGCAGCATGGCGGCGATCCAAGCCAGCCAACGGGCGACGCCACGGCGTGAACTGGCGGCAACAGGCACGCGATCGGAGCGGAGTCGGGCAGTGATCCAAGCCCAAGGCCAGCCGATAAGGGCAGTAAACAACAGCAACAGGCTGATGGCTCCCCCGGTCAAGTGGAAGCCGGATGTCTGATGCCAAGGTAGTTTCTCGGCATCGAGGCTAACGCTCGGCAAAACGATCGATACATGGCTAACTTCACTTCGATCATTGAGTTTGAAGACCAAATAAAAACCCTCTGTATGCGTTCGCTTGAAGACCAGGGGTTCCACTTCGGCAAAATGCCATTGCCCCAGGGGTGTGCTGAGCATTATAGAGCCGTCTTCCAAGGCGTCAATATCGATACTGATGAGCAGGTTTAGGGGCTTAGTGAAAGTGGTGTAGGAGCTGCGCAAAAAGCGATAAGAACCGGTAAATCGCTCGGACAGATGGCCGGATGTAGTCGATGGAGCCGGAGGAGCATCGTCGGTGGGAAAATACCGGTCAAGGAAGGCTTGAAGTAATTGTTCACGTTCAAGCCCGTTGCCGTCACCAGTGTAGGATATGAAAAGGCCCAAATTCTGCTCGGGGAGGAGCGCCATGAGGCTGTGGAAACTTTCAATATCGCCGCCATGGCCGACGATGCGTTGGCCATTGGCGTCCATCTCGGCGAAACCGTATGCCCAACCGTTCACATTGGGGTGAGCGCTGAACAGACGCTGGCGCATTTGACGAGTAGTTTCCTCCGCTAAGATGCGGGCCTCGCCAAAACGACCGTCTTGCAGATGAGTGAGCATGAAATTGGTCATATCGGCAGCAGTAGCGGACATACTGCCAGCAGGCGAGTCATGTATGATGGTGTGGAGGACAGACTGGTGCTTGCCCTGGCTGAAAGTGTAGCTGATAGCCAGATCGGGCCGAAGCGAAGCGGGTAATGGCGAGTAGGCGGTACTGTGCGCCATCGCCAGGGGATCGAGGATGTAGCGTTGGACATAGTCTTCATAGCCCAGACCTGAGGTGAGAGCTACGATATGACCAGCCAGGGTGGAGCCATAGTTGGAGTAGGCGGTGAAGGCGCCGGGCGGATTGACGCGAGCAGGGACATTAGCAGCTAGGTAACTCGCCCATGGGCGCCACATCGGCTTCGCTGCGGCTCGTCATGCCAATGATGCGCTCCTCGAAGCCGGGGGTATGGGTCAGTAAGTGGCGCAGAGTGATTGGTTCAGAGAAGGTATTGGGGATCTGGAAATCTAAATAGGTGTTGATGTCAGTATCGAGATCGAGTTTACCCTGCTCAACCAATTGCATGACGGCTGTCCAAGTGAACAGCTTGGAGATGGAGCCGATACGTACCAAGGATCGCTCATGATCTACGGGCAGGCGACGTTCGAGATCGGCATAGCCGTAGCCTTTGGCCAATAGCACCGCGTCGTTATGGACGACGGAGAGACTGACGCCGGGGATATCGCCGGCCTGCATCTGGGCTGCCAGGATGCCATCAAAGAAGGTTTCCAAATCAGCGGGCGTAATGACAACGGGCTCAATGGTTTCTTGGGCAGACGTCGATCGGGGCAGTGCTAAAAAGATAAGAACGAGCCATAACAGCAACAATCCTTTGCAAGTGATGGACAGCCAGTTCATGGAACCATGCTCCTTCCTTGGGGCAAACAGGCTAGGTTTGCTCCGGCTTTAATCATCGAATATATATTGAAACCAGCGAGCACGGCCATCCAGTTAGAGACGTAAACACCGATCCATACGCCTCTCCGATAGCTTAGAAGATACTACACTCCAGCCGATTTCTGTTGAGTATGACGCACTCTGAATCGTGATGGTTGCGTCGTTCTATTGCGCAAACAGCAGCGGCCGAGTCTTATGCACCGCCGTCATCTAACAATGTGTAGGCGAAGGACAACGGCGCTGGCGCTATCAAAACTTATGTCTTATATTATGATTGCCAGGGTCGGATGCGACGCCAGCCATAACATTACGAATCTGTCGTTGCAATGCTGTGTAAGGGAAATAAAAGTGCTGATGCATACCAACAGATCTTTTCGGTTTGAGCTAGACCTCACATGTGATACGAAGATCAAACACAACCACGCTGATTATCTCTAGTTCAACGAGGAAATCAGCGTAGATATTCAGCAGCATAGATTGCTCAGTTGGCTGTGGACTACACACACCTTCAGCACTATGGATGGGAGGCGCTATGGGGAGAGAATCGCGCTGCAGTTATTGGCGTTGGGAGTAGGCTTTACGCTACGCTTGCCCAACACCAATAACTGCATGATCAGAGGAAATAAGGTGGAATCAGCCGGTTTTCTGCAGGGTACTCTACCTGATCGAATTCAGCCATTGCTCCAATTCATGTTCCAACTCCGCAACGATCGCTGTTTCAGTTTCATACAGATTATGCTCTTCATTCGGATCATTTTCTATATCGAAGAGATAATATCTATCCTCAAATTTCTCCGAGTGCCACTGACCATAATATCTCTTTTCAGCATAATCCTCTTGAGGATTGAACAAAAAATGTTCGTGAATATATTTCCACTTTGTATTACGTATACTATTAATAGTTGATTTCTCATCAAATACCAGACCCGTATAGACATTCGATGCGCTGAATGCATATGGATTCACGACTTCGTCGTTTTCAATAGCAGGAATCACACTCTTCCCCTGACGCTTCGCGACCATGGCATCTTCAACGCCGAGCATAGCAGTCAGCGTAGGCAGGACATCAACAAGCTGCACCAGGTGACGAATGTCGGTTCGCTGCTTGATTCGTGGATGGCGCATGAGGAGCGGCACATGAATACCCTCGTCATAGAACGTTTCTAGCTCGTACTCGGCGCGCATGAAGCGGTTATGCTCGCCAAGATATTCGCCATGTTCCGACAGGAGCAAAACGATGGTGTTTTCCTCAAGGCGTAGTTGCTTGACTGCTTCAAAGAGATCGGCCAGAGCCGTATCAGCATTGTAGAGCTCACCGTCATACTGAGTGTGAATATATTCCACATTTTCTTGATCTACAAACATGTCTTCTCTGACTTGAATCCTATCCGTGCCTGTTACAGGGTATTTGTCGTCGCTGGAAACACATCCGACATCTTCAATATCGAAGTAGTCATTGTTCCACTGCGCATTCCGAGAAACCGCGTTTTCTCCGGGCTGGTACGGGCAGTGTGGTTCAAACGCCTGCACCACCAGGAAAAAGCGCTCATCGCGATGGTCCTGCATCCACTCAATGGCGTGGGGTGCTAGATCTCGAAAGCGCACGTCATATTTATCCGGTTGATGTTCGATACCGTACGTGAGGTACGCTTCCTGATCAATATACACATCAAAGCCGCGATCGAGCGCGCGCCTGTTGTTATATTCCTCATCGCCGGTAAATGCCGCTGTCGCATAGCCATTCGTCTTCATGATCTCCGCGAGTGTCAAGATATTGTCGGGGATCTGAAGTTGTGTTTCTCGATTCATGATCTGGTGTTTGTAGGGAAACAGCGACGTAAACAGCGAAACCTGGCTGGGCAAGGTCCAGGGGGAGGGCGCGAAGGCATTTTCAAACACAAGCGCATTCTGAAAAAACCGGTCGATGTTGGGCGACACGCCCTTGGTTCCGCCATAGAGTCCCAATGTATCTTTCCGCAGCGATGTGGGCAGGATCATAATCACGTTGCAATCCCGGCACGACATGTCCAGGCTGCCATCCTGCACCTCCGCCTCTGCTTCTACTTCTACGGGGAGGGGGGCTATGGCTTGCGGCGGAGCGGTGCAAGCGGCGATCAAGACGATCCAGACGCTGACAAACAAGCAGAGGCGAAGTGGTTTATTGTAGATATTCATAAGCATTGAATCGTCTTGAAGTTTGACCCTGCCGGATCAGACGGATCTTGGATCGGGTGAAACTGCTCGATCACAAAGACATGCTCGGTCGCGGGACAATAGGTGTAGCGGAGTGTGGCTTTATAGGCGATCAGATCCGCGGTGCAAATCCCATAGCCATAGCGTCTGCCGGCCAACAGCGTGGTATATTCACCAAAATCATCACTCCCCGCTTGGGGCTGAAACTCCTGATCGCAAGCAATGGCTTGCCCCGAAGACTCGCCATAGGGCGGCTTGACCGGGGTATATAAGCTATTCAAGATGACTTGCTGATCTTGGATAAACGCGGCGCTCGCTTCCGGACTCTGCTCCGGAATGATTTTGATACGTAAGACGTTGGCCTGATCTTTTGCAAGGATGTTGACTTCCTCAGCGCGATTGATCTTGTGCTGTTCCAGTGTATAGGTTGATATATCCTCCAGTTGCAGACCATGCTCGCGCAGCAACGCCGTGAGTTCGGTTTCAGCGTTGTTCCCGCATGCAGAAACAGCGCTGAGCAGGGCACAGATCAGGCCCCAAAAGCAGATAGCTCGGAAAAACGACCTCATATTCATAGCGTTATTTGATAATCTCTTCGAGGACTTGGCCGTCAAACTGATGATCCGGTTTGTCCAGATCCATTAGTTCGATAATCGTTGGCAGCTGATCAACGTGGGAAATCGGGTCGCGAATCTCGTGATTCGCCTTCACACCAGGACCAGCGATGATAAACGGCGTCCACATAGCCTTTTCCTGTGGATCAATCGCTTGTTTATAGCCGGTTTTGAGCGGCACAATAAAGACTTCCATATCTTCGCTGACTTCCTCCCGCCAGCCATAGCCCAGCTCATTCGAGATAATCAGGTCACCGACGCGATCGGCGGGCAGATCGAGGAATTCCTCCGCATCTTCCCACTTGACTACGTTGGCCACTGGGGTTTCGCCATTGCTGTTGAGTTTATTCAACAGCTCGATGACCTCGTCGCGGAGCTTTTCATATTCTGGCCCGCTGGCGCGCTTCCAGTCGCCGCCCAGACCGTTCGGGTCGATGTAGATGCTATTCATTCGCAAGAAGGCGACCTTGGTGTTCTCCCAATCGATATCGTGGAAGCCCTTCTCTTCGTTGTACTTGATGGAGAGCAAGCCGTTCTGCGCGAAATAGTTGTTCAACGCCACCCGCTTGTTCAGCGGCGCGGCGCCGTGGTCCGACGAAAGCACGATGTAGGTGTTCTCGTCCGCGCTGGCCATGATTTTGCCGATCATCGTATCGATCTGCTTGTACATCGCCTTGACTTCAGCCCACAGTTGTTCGCGCTCCTCCTCGGTAATATCGTTGTAGCGCGCGCTGCGCGGATCGATATAGCCCATCCACCAGCGGCTGGTGAGCATCTGGTTGGGGGTGTAAATGTCGTGCAGAACGACATCGGGCGCATACTGCGAGGTGACGAAGGGGATCAGCTTTGTGTGCCAGTCGAACGACATCGTGGCTTCTTCCATAAACGCTTCTTTATCTTCGTCGAAGTAGATCAGTTGGGGCGGGAAGTTGTCGACGAAATCGACCATTGGCCCAACGTTCTCGACGATTTCGTCGGCAACGGAAGAAGGTTCGGTCACGTGCTGATTGATGTTGTTGTAGAACAGACGCACGCGGAATTTTCCATCGTCGGTCAGGCGGATGATCTTGATCTTGAACTGGGTGGCCACGGTAATCGCTTCCCCCTGGCTGTTGGTCCAGGTTAGCTCGATGGGCAGCCAGTCGCTCCAATCGCCTTTGGTCAGGTCGGCAACAATCTCAGTTTGGTCGAGCGAAAAGGCGATGTGATCGTAGTTGACCGTGTCATCTGCTGTGCTGTCATACATGAAGCCGTAGACCGTCGCGCCCCAAGAGCTCAGCTCGATCTGTTTGATCGGCGATTCGCTGCTCAGTTGGTCGCCAAAGTCGACGGCGCTCTCGGTTGCGGCGATGTTATGATGCAGCTTGGGACCGTTGAAGAAGAGTTGCACGCCTTTCGAGCGCAATGCCTCGGGTAGATCGTCCGTTTCGTCCTGGAAGTTGACCGCATGGAAATCAGCGCCCCAACCGCCCCAGCGTCCGCGTACAACCAGGCCATCGTTGATCTCGGGCGGCGTGGAGCCGGGCATTGACAACAACGCGCTGCTCAAGCCCTGTTGTTCGAATGTGATCCAGGCCGGATCGACCTTCTTCGCACCGGAGCGAAACCCGCCAACCGACACCTGATTCAAGGAGTGGCCTTCAACGTGCATGGGACCATCGGCGACACCGTGAACATCCGGATGCACGCCGGTGAGCAGCGAGGCGAAATTCACCGGCGTATGCGAGGGGTAATCCGGAATGGAGTAGCCATACGCGCCCTGCTCCATGAGCTTGGCAATGTTGGGCAACTCACCCGCCTGCGCCCATTCATAGATATTGAAGAGATCGGGCTCGGCGCGCAGCCCGTCGGGGATGAACCAGTATAGCTTGAGCGTGTTTGCAGCATTCGGCGTCGGGGTTTGGCCGCTCACAGCGGTGGGCAAGACAGCGCTGCTGGGACTCGCTGCGGGGCTTGGATTGACAGCATTTGTCACCGGTATAGTCGGGGTGTTAGCGACGGGGTTTTGCGACTCCTGCGTGCAAGCAGCGATGAGAGAAGACACACATAGCGTAATGACCAGAAACAAAACGGAATACTTGGTTGTGGATTTCATTACTCCATCCATGGTCTAGTACGTTGCGTACATAGTTCGACAGATTGGCGGCGCGGAGGCGATAGCATCGCGCCACGATTTACAGGGGATGATCATGGCGATCATCGAGCGACAAGGCGGCAGAACGACAAACTAGGCTATCTTCTACAATACAGGTGCGAGCCAGCCGCAATCAAGTAAGGCTGCTGTGTAGCGATAGCAAGCTTGGCGCGCTAGGAGACCTAATAGTGCGGCGCCACGCGGGCGAGCTCGACACTCCACCCCAGCCGCAACAGATCAGGCGCGAAAGATGTTCTGCAACCTGACCCGAATCGTTGTGCAGATAACACATATGGGTCATCCATACAGGCAGGTCTACGTCAACGTCCTGCAAGAGTATGCAAATGACGCAAAGGGTTGCGGATTCGCCGCAGATAGCTTCTGATCAGCGGCAATCCACGCCCGATCTGCGGCTGATGTTCCACTCTGACGCAATCCTATCTATCATCTCCCGTCCTTGTCGATGCCCCAACAACGCTTGCTGGCGATGGCGAAGCTAGATCCAGCGCACTCTGAACGATAGGCGGCCTATTCGTCTCTAACACTGGATACGCAAACGAACGGTGAGATTTGTTCTCGCATCCTACGCTACACTTCATATGGATGTATAGATTATTTCATGAATAATTGGTGACAAAAGAGGATGCGAGAACGCGAGAATGTGAAGATATGAGGACGCGAAGAACACGCCTCATAACGTCCTTGTCGCATCATCTCCCGCCTCTTCACCTCTTCGTATTCCTGCTTCCTCCTCTCCTCGTCTCTTCAGATCATATCCTCCGGGCCTCATCGGAAAATACCACATTTGCGGGACGATTTTCTGGCCCTTTCGTGCTATGCTGGTGATGCTGCACCACTCATAACCTGATTTTCCTCCAGGCCGTCAACCCGCCTGACACGAGCGCCATTGAGCACGCGACGCTGCCTGAGGCATGCCTCCACCCCCATTGGAGCAGCGTTTTGGGTGGATGGGTGTGCAGCAACACGAATGTAACCAAGCGGCCTACCGATTGCGGTTACGGTCAACGACAACCCAACACCGTTTGGCGAGAGGGCCGCCATCCGCTCGATCACATTAATCCCGTAGCGGCGCGCTATCTTCTCGCCGCCATTTCTTGAAAAGGAAGAGTACTATGCACGTATCTTTCTCTCGATTACGCACCCGCCTGCTGATCATCACCCTGGTGGCGCTGCTCGCCGGGGCCAATCTCGGTCTGGCGCTCTGGCCCCAGTTCGCCGCTGCCTCCTTCCCTGGCCAGAACGGCAAGATCGCTTTTGGCTTGTATCAATACTCCGGTGGTGGATATGGCAGCTCCTACCGTTCGATTGGGATCTACACCATGAATCCGGATGGCTCCGGGGTCCAGCAACTGCACGCCACTGGGAAATACCCGGCTTGGTCCGCCGACGGCGCCAAGCTGACCTTCGTGGATGGCGGCAACGTCCTGGTGATGAACGCCGACGGCTCCAATGTCCGCACCATCCACCGCGGGAATAGCCCCCGGCGCCCGTTCTGGTCGCCCGATGGCGGGTGGATCGCCTTCACGGGATACGAGCAGAACGCGCAGGGCGGGTACGAAAGCATTTATGCCATCAATACCGATGGGAGCGGGCTGCGCCGCTTGCAGACGTTCTCGTCGGATATCAGCATCAACGGTGCAGCCTGGTCGCCCGATGGCGGGCGGATCGCCTATGCCCTGCTTGATTACACCGGAACGGATTACCTGGGCAGTCTGTGGGTCATGAATGTCGACGGCTCTAATGCCCAACAACTGCTGGCTGCGCCCGGTAAAGATTTTGAAGCGCCGGATTGGACCCCGGATGGCCAGTCAATTGTCTACGTCGATGACGGGGACTTGATCCGAGCAATCGATGTCACTAGCCAAAATCAACGAGTCATCGTGCCCCAGGCGTCCGGGAGTGGCTGGTATGTCGACAATCCGGCGGTTTCCCCTGATGGCCGTCACGTCGTCGTGTATCACAAGAAGGGCTTGTACACCTATACGATGGATGGCAACCTGGTATCGAGCTACACGCCCAATGGAAGGAATAAGGCGAATTATCCCAGTTGGCAGCCGGTGCAGAACGGAACTCCGCCCCCGCCGCCCCCGGCGCCCACCGATGTCCCGCCCCCGCCCCCGGCCACCGACGTCCCGCCGCCCCCAACCACGGTTATCCCGACAGGTCCGCGTATCACGGACATCCGCGGCGTGCAGGATGGTCAGACCATCAGGGGTCGCGTTGTGATCGAAGCCCAGGTCACCGGGACCGACATTGCCCAGGTCACCTTCACCTTTGCTGGACCGCAAAGCGCCACCTGGACCGAGCAGCGCGCGCCTTACTTCCTCGGTGGTGATAGGAACGGCCAGCCCTTGGGCTGGGATACCAAGCAGTTGCCGAATGGCGCTTACACCCTCACGGTCACGGCCACCGATCGCGCCAACCAGAGCGATAGCCGAGTCATCCGGCTGCAAATCAACAACGAACGCGAAGAAGACAATTAGGGCATTACCCTCACTCATATGTGGGCAAGCCCTCCGCCGTTCGCAAGGTGCGGCGCCGCCAATGGCGCCGCATCCTGTGGCGGCGGAATAGTCGTTACCAACCGCACGACACGCAAGGAATATGACTATGAACATAGCATCTTTTCGGTTGCGCACCCGCCTGGCGATCATCGCGCTGGTGGCGTTGCTCGCCGGGGCTAACCTCGGCCTGGCGCTCTGGCCCCAGTTCGCCGCTGCCTCCTTCCCTGGCCAGAACGGCAAGATTGTCTTTACTCACACCATTCGGCATGGTGGAGGATATGGCGGGTACTATACGCATGACCTGAGTTCGATGGAATCCGACGGCTCGCAAATCCAAAAATTGTTGCAAGGCGCGCGGCGCGCGGTGTGGTCTCCCGATGGCCGCCGGCTGGCGTTTGTCAAATCCCGCGAGATTTGGCTGATGGATGCTGATGGTCGCAACTCGGTCAACATCACGCCCTCCGCCTTAGCAAACGCAACATCATCGCTGTACTTGGCCTGGTCCCGGACGGCGCTCAGTTGATGGTGGCCGGTCGCATCAGTAACCAGTCGGGGCGCTTTCTCGCGGTCATGAACGCTGATGGCACGGGGTACCGGAACTTGGCTACGTCCCAGGACGATACATTTTGGGGCGTCGCCTGGTCACCCGATGGCACCCTGATCGCCTATACACGATGGGACCAAAACACTAACAGCAGCATCTGGCTACGCAATGCTGATGGCACGAACCCGCGCCAACTGACCCCACCCAACCATCGCAGCGCCCAAAAACCGGAATGGTCGCCCAATGGCGCCCAACTTGCCTATCGCCATAATGGGAACATCTATGTCATTAAGAAGGATGGCAGTGGCGCGCGCCTCGTGGTCAAAGGCGCCGAAGTAGCCTGGTCGCCCGAGGGGCAGTACCTGGCGGTCCGGCGGGACAATGTCCATATTCACACCGTGGATGGGCAATTGGTGCGCGAGAATATCGTCTCGTTAGCGAGCGGTTATGCCGAAGAGCTGGATTGGCAGCCGATCCCCAATGGCAATCCGCTACCGTCACCCATGCCGTCACCGACCGCGCCGACTGATTCCACGCCGACGAGCGTCCCTACGCCGACGAGCGTCCCTACCCCAACGAGCGGTCCCGCCCCCGTCACCCAATGCGTGACGACGCAGTGCGTCTTCGTACCCCTGCTCACCCGCTAGGATCTAGTGCATACTGATCTGCATCTAGCGCAGCAGGCGCGAACAGTGATGTGAAATCACCGATATGGGCCAGGGATTCTTGCAAAGAGCTGCCTGGCCCATACGCTATCTAGCAGGCATCGTCATCCCAATAGAACGGTCGTAGTTCACGAAGGGTTTTGGCCTGCCATAGGCGCCCGCTGTTCGATGGCGCTGGAACCGCAAGCCCCCAGTAAGCCAATCGTTCTTGACAAACACCGCATGCGGGCAGAATACGCAGCGGCTCTGATTCTGACGCACGGTACAGACAAACGCTTGCCGTCACGATCTCCCCAAGCTTGTGGGCCTCGCATATGCTGCCGGTTTCAGCGCAGAGGCACGCGGAGTCGACCCGCGCTTCGCTATAGACGCTCGTCAATATTCGGCCTGTGTGCGTTCGCAACGCAGCAACAATGCACTCGCCGCTCGGATAGCGTTTATTGGCCAGCGCAATGGCGGCGTCGACGAGATCTTGATCGAGGGTTGTATTCATTGGCTTTGATAACGGGTCAGGACCAACCTGACCCAAGCAGCATGGGACAAATTATGATCGACGGGAGCTGGATTGGATGGCGCATATCGAGGAAAGCAGCGTTGGGGCGTGGCGCACAGCTTACTCGGCGGTCGTAGCGTACGGAAAGAGATCGTCGACCGCAATCGACCAGCCAGGAACAGCGGGTTCAGCTTCGGCCCGATCACCACGACGATACAGTGTCGGCTGGGTCGGGTTATCCGCGCGATAGACGCGGATAATCGCATCACTCAAGATACCCGCATCCCACACAACCAGCGTTCCTGCTGCAAAATAGTCCGCACGTTTGGCAGCGATTTCACGCTCGGCGACCCGACCGTAATAGCTCTCGCTACGGACTTCGACCACAAAGATCGGGGCGCCTTCGAGAAAGCGCATACCCGTTGCTTTTCCTGTGTAGAAGGCTGCATCCGGGCTGAAGGATTGACGATGGGGCAAATCCACGATGAAGCCGGCATTATCGCCAATTGCGTACCCTGAGCGGGTTTGGCGGGCGTATTCGCGGAGGCTCGCATAAATCTCGCCGGCCACATAATTGGGAAGAAAACCAGTTGGCGACATTGGGACGATTACTCCATCGATCAGTTCGGCTTTGCCGTGGTCCGCGACACGAGCCAGATCGTCAATAGTGGCGCCTTTGGTCTGGGTCATGGTTACCCCTCACATCGCTCGAAGAAACGTCTCGCATCCATTCAGGTGTAGTGTACCACAGCCACGCAGGAATACTGTGAGGGATTAGGGGGGGAACGCGGCGAGATGAGACGGTGTCCAACCGTTGAATTCAGAGCCTGTCTTCACTGCCTGAACTGCACCAAATCCCACCGGTTGCCATAGAGATCCTTGAACACCGCGACGGTGCCATAGCTTTCCTCGGACGGCTCACGGACGAAGACGACGCCTTTGCGCCGGTATGCGTTGAAATCCCGCCAAAAGTCGTCGGTGCAGAGAAACAGAAACACCCGCCCGCCGGTTTGATTACCGATCCGCGACTCTTGTTCCGCCCCGACGGCGCGCGCAAGCAACACCTTCGACTCGGTCGAGCCGGGCGGCGCGACAACCACCCAGCGCTTGTTTTGAGCCGCGATGAAGGTGTCCTCGACGAGGGTAAAGCCGAGCGTATGCACATAGAACTGGATCGCAGCATCGTAATCCGCGACGACCACTGCAACATAACCAATGGTTTGTTTCATTTCAAACTGTCCAGTTGCCAGGAACCTGGTCATTATGGAAGTAAATCACTCACGATGACCGAGCTTCCCGGTATTTCTAATAGGGAAACTGTGTTTGATCCGGTAATAATGCTTTGCTGCGCATATCGATATCCATAGGCAGCCTCTTCATCCATAGCGGGTTGCCGGTATACTTCCAGCTGGCGATCGACCAGATTGATAATCCAGTAATCGGCGATACCCGCCTTCGCATACAAACTGCCTTTTGTTTCCCGGTCATAGCTGAGTAATGTGTCCGTGACTTCAATAATAAGCGCAGCCGTAGTAGGATGATCGGTCGCATAGTCACGAATAGCGCCTTTAATCATCGCAATATCTGGTTCCGGTTCAGAAAAGGGACCAATCGCCAGCGGCATTTGCCATCGGACAAAATAGCTTGGCCCAAACAGGGGCTCGACGACTTTTGCAGCAAGTGCGACGATCGTTGCGTGCAAACTCCCCATTGGGCTCATAACAATAACCTGTCCTTCGATCAACTCAACGTGTTTATCCGCCAACAAGCCAACACGCGCCATCTGGTTATAGTCCTGGCGACTCCAACGCAACACTTGCGGTTCGGTTGCAATACCCATACCTTGTTCCTCCATGGTCACCACACCCATAGCATACTACATGTCAGAACGATATGCGACACAGCGTTCATTTTGGCTCTAGAAAATGGCATGTACGTATAATCAAGGAGGTATCTATTTGGCATCATGTTTCATCCGCTGTTTCCGTAACTTCGAGCGCATCATCCAACAGTTGATCGGTTGTGACCCGAAACAAGCGTGCAATATGCAAAACCAACTCGATTGTTGGTCTTTTCTTGCCGGTCTCCAAAGCATTAATGTAGGAGTGCGCGGCCAAACCTAATGCCCCTGCTACTTCGCGTTGGGTCATGCCCTGACGCTTTCGGAGAGTCCGCAGTTTTTCGCCAAATCGCTGGATTGACATACGTCACACCGCATGCTATAATTATTTCACCTATAGGTAAACAACAAAGATTCACATTAACCTTCTCGCGGCTTATTCTGGCCACAGGATAAGGGCTTGGCGATCATTCCTCTGAAAAAGGGCTATTGTAGCATGCACTAGCTTGGCTGCTGCATTCCTGCCTGCACACCAGCATTGTTTCTTCTACAAAAAGGAAAAGTATGATGCTTGGAGAGGAGTTTGCCGCCAATCCCCTGCCCGCGCATTGCTGGATGCACCAGACCCGCCGCCGCCCAGGGCGACAAATGCGCATGGCTGTTGATCGACGCGGCCTTGAGCGCGGTCACGCCACAAACA
>JAKSDJ010000777.1 GCA_022360155.1 Chloroflexales bacterium
AACCTGGTTCAAGCTTGGCGACCGCGATCTAGCGCTGCATATCCACCGCACGGCGCTGCTCCGCGAGGGCTATACCTTGAGCCAGGTGAGCGACCAGATCCGCAGCGCGCTTGGCGTAGAGGTGCGGATCTTGCCGATGAGCGATCATGCCGTACCAACGCACATTATCACCTCCTCGGGCGAGATGCACTTTGAAGAGTACTTTGTCCAGCGCCGCGCCACCGATGAAGTCCAGGGCGTACGCTTTGTCGGCGTCGAGCAAGCCGCTCCGGCGCCGGGCCTGCTTGAGGCAATCGCCACAGCGGAACTGATCATCCTGGCACCGAGCAACCCGATTGTCAGCATTGGCCCAATTCTGGCGCTGACCGGCGTCCGCAGCGCATTACAACAAACGGCAGCGCCGATTGTGGCGGTCAGCCCGATCGTGGGCGGGACGCCGATCAAAGGCCCCGCCGCCCCGCTTATGCGCGCGGCTGGCCTCGAAGTCTCGGCGTTGGGCATCGCGCAGACGTATCACGATTTTCTCGATGTCTTGGTGATCGATGAAGTGGATGCGGCGCTCAAAAATGACATAGAAGCTACAGGAATTCGCGCTGTCGTGACCGACACAATCATGCGCGGTCCACAGGAGAAGGCGAACCTGGCGCGGGTTGTTCTTACAGCCGGCTCCAGGCGCACGACACAAGGCCAAAAAGAAGCATGACACTGCTGACAACTGATTGCCGATGATCATTCACGCTGTTGTTCCGGTCAAAAACCTGCCCCATGCCAAAAGTCGTTTGGCCGAACTGCTCACCCCGGAAGAGCGGCGCACTCTGGTTCTGGCGATGCTCAGCGACGTGTTGGCGACCCTGCACAATGTACCTGCCATTGCACATATCAGTTTGATCAGCTATGATAGTACGGTTTTAAGCCTGGCGAAGCGCGAGGGGTACAATGTCATCTATGATCACGCTGCCGATCTGAATGGTGCATTAACCCAAGCGGCCCACGCATCGGCGACGGCCGGCGCCGATGCCTTGCTGATCGTACCCGCCGATGTGCCCTTGGTCACACCCGCCGAGATCGACCAGGTGATCAACAAATTAGCCAATACATCTGGTGTGGTTCTTGCATCGTCATACGATGGCGGCACGAATGCGCTACTCGTTCGCCCGCCACAAGCACTGCCGTTCCACTTTGGATCACAGAGTCTGGCGCTGCATCAACATGAGGCGCAAGACCGGGGACTTTGCGTTCATCTTCTCCAAACACCCGGTCTGGAACGTGACATCGACCGCCCGGCTGACTTGATTGCGTTGGCGGATACAGGAGGAACAACGGCAACCCAACAACTGCTGCGTGATCTGAAGATATTTTCGCGTATCAATTGACACTTGGCAGTAGCCTCCCGCAAAACCTTATCATAACGACTGCCAATCTGTGTTTGCCATCCTGTACTCATAATGGCGGTATAAATGTCGGCCAGGAATGCGACCAATCGCTTCGACCATCTGAGCAACATGAAGGAGGACGTGCATCATGGCAATAATCGGATATTCTGCCGCACTTGAACAGTTTCATCCAAATGATTTACTTCACTATTGTACGCTCGCCGAGAGTTACGGATTCAAAGGCGTCATGGCCGCGGATCACTTTCAGCCCTGGGTGCCGCAACAAGGCCACAATGCCTTCGTTTATGCGTGGATGGGCGCCCTGGGGGCGCTCACTAAGCATTCTTTCGGCCCAGGTGTAACCTGCCCTAGTTTTCGTTACCACCCGGCGGTCATTGCCCAGGCGGCAGCGACACTCGCAGCAATGTACCCTGGGCGCTTCTGGCTGGGCTTGGGCAGCGGCGAAGCGCTCAACGAAAATGTCGTCGGCGAGGTTTGGCCGGAACCGCTGGAGCGCTTCGAGATGCTGCAGGAAAGCGTCGACATCATCCAGCGGCTCTTGAGCGGCAAAGCTGCTCGCTTCCGGGGCAAGTACTTCAAGATGAACAAAGTGCAGATGTGGACCCTGCCCGAAGCGCCGCCGCCAATCTATATCGCCGCTACCGGCCCGCAAACCCTGCGCTGGGCGGGGAAGGTTTGCGATGGCCTGATCACACCGGGCGCCAGCCACGAGAAACTGCGCGGCATTATGGAAAACTTCAACACCGGGGCGCGTGAGGCGGGGAAAGACCCGGCAAAGATGCCGAAACTGCTTCAGCTTCACGTTTCCTGGGCAGAAACCTACGACGAGGCGCTGCAGAATGCGATGACCGAATGGCCGAACGGTGGCATGAACTTCCCCAAGCAGGACGTTCGATCACCAGAAGATTTTGCGGCCATGGCGAAGCTGGTGCGCGCCGAGAATTTCCAGGGTCGTGTGCTGATTTCGCCCGACCTGGAGGAACACCGTGCGCTGCTCCAAGGCTTTCTCGACCTGGGCTTTGATGAAATTCATGTTCACAACGTTGGGCGTAATCAAGAGCAGTTTATCAAGGTTTTTGGCGAGCAAGTCCTGCCAAAGTTGAAATAGATTATCAAACGCAAAGTGTAAAACATCACGCATCATTATCGGTCGATCAGTGCTCGCTACGGTAATGTGGGCTCTACAATAGTAGAGCTGACTCGACAGGAGTGGTTTATGACTACGTCACAGGCAGCAGAATGGTCACAGGCTGATCTCGCTCATTTGATTCACCCGCTCTATCACCCGATTGATCACCAGCAGCCCCAGATCTGGGTTGCAGGCCAGGGTTCGATCATCAAAGATATCAATGGGAACGAGTTTATCGATGGCTTAAGCGGGTTGTGGAATATCAACGTTGGGCATGGTCGCCGGGAAATGGCTGAAGCCGCGATGCGCCAAATGAATACCTTGGCTTACTGTTCATCCTACACCGGCTCCACGAATATGCCCGCCATCGAGTTGGCCGAACGCCTCAGCGAACTGGTCTATCCCTCCATCAATACCTTCTTCTTCACCAGCGGGGGCGCCGAGTCCAACGAGAGCGCGTTCAAAACGGCCCGTTTCTACTGGAAAGCCGTCGGCAAACCGGAGAAAGTCAAGATCATCTCGCTCACTCACGCTTACCATGGTGTGACGATGGCGGCAATGAGCGCCACCGGCATACCGATGTACTGGCCGATGTTCGAGCCGCGCATTCCCGGGTTCCTCCATATCGACTCGCCCTATCCCTATCGCTTCCAAGGCGGCGATGAGCGCACAAGTCCAGGTGTCGCTGCGGCCAATTTGTTGGAGGCGGCGATCCTGCGCGAAGGGCCTGACACAGTGGCAGCATTCATTGCCGAGCCGCTCCAGGGCGTGGGCGGGGTGCTTGTCCCTCCAGACGATTACTTCCCCCGCATCCGTGAGATTTGCGATCAGTATGATGTGTTGTTCATGAGCGACGAGGTCATTACTGGATTTGGACGCACGGGCAAGTGGTTCGGTCTTAAGCACTGGGATGTCGAGCCGGACATTATGCAGTTTGCCAAAGGCGTCACCAGCGGGTACGTGCCGCTCGGCGGCATTGGCGTGTCCAACCGCGTCAAAGAGGTCATCAACAGCGTGCCGCCGGAGAAGCGCTGGATGCATGCCTACACTTATTCCGGCCACCCAACGTGCTGTGCTGTTGCGCTTGAGAATATCGCTATTATCGAGCGTGAAGGCTTGGTCGAACGCGCAGCAATGCTTGGTGAACAGCTTCAAACGAAGCTACGCACCCTCGCGAGCCTAGACTATGTTGGCGATGTGCGTGGAAAAGGCATGATGGCCGCGGTCGAGGTCGTCGCCAACAAAGCGACCAAAGAGCGGTTCCCTGCTGTTGCAAAAGTTGGACCACGTTTGCAGAAAGAGATGATGAGATATGATCTCTTTACCCGCGTTGTTGGCGAGACTATCTGTTTGGCGCCGCCGCTCGTCACCACAGAAGAGCAGATGTCGCAGATTGTAGAGGCGCTCGGCAAGGCCATTCCTGGGGTGTTGAGCTGATGTAGAACGTTAACACGTTGGCAGGTTGACACGTTCGCACGTTCGATCTGCTTTGATTAGTGTCCATCAGCGTTCCATTAGCAGGTTTGCATATGCAAGGAGGGGCGAAGTTGCGCTAGCGTCGCCTCCTCCTTTTTTGAAACACAACGCTGCCCAGCTCTCCAGGGAAACTATCTGGCCTGCTTTTTCCGCACCAGGTTCAAGAAACGTAGCAAAGAGGCAAAGGCCTGGTCGATGCCAGGGCGACCACGGAGCACAACCCGGAAATTGCTGGTGTCGCCGGCAACAACAGCGTCGCGCAAGGCATCGAGGCTATTTATCAGCCGCTGAGTGATATCGTCCATCAAGGCTGGCGCTTTTATTCCGGCTTGCAGCCGATGCGCGGGACCAAGCCGAACGAAAGCCTCGGCGCGCTGCTTTCCGCCAAACTCATAACGCATGGTGATTGGGCAGAGCGTTACGTGTTCGACGGTCTGCGCGATCCGCGCGATACCAGGATATAACACCAACGGACGCTGATCATTATGTAAGATCTGGCCCTGCGGGAAGATCCATAGGGCGCGATCGGTGCGCGCTCTCAGCAGGCGGCTGATATAAGCGGTAGCGCGAACGATATCGGCACGGTTGCGACGGTTGACGGAAAATGCCCCACACCAAGTAAAGAAGCGAAAGTTGCGCAGTTGCTTCTCTTCCATCATCAGATAGCTGTCGAAGCGCTGGTAGAGCGCTAGGCGATTGATGACCGCCATCAAATAACCATCCCACCAAGATGAGTGGTTCAGATAGAAGATGAAAGGACCGCGACTCGGATGGGGCAGCGGTCCAATTGTTTGTAGCCATACCCGGTCGAAGAAGTTCCACAGCGACCAGCGTGCAAAAAGCCAATAGATCGCCTCGTCACCCAAGGCATTCTTGGCAGCGGGAATGGCCGGTGTAAGCGGCTGTGCGTTTTGCAGTTCAGACTGCGTTATGTGCAATCTATCATTCATACAATGGTTCAGCATTCAAAGTCGGGGTGACAGCGATGGCCAGGCACCTGTGCAGGCGGAACGCCTCCTAACGCAAATGCGGGATATTTTGCGCCTGCAGCGCAGCCGAGACTTCCGCATACGCACCTTGCGCCATTTCCGTGACACGTTGGATAGACCATGCACCCTGCGCGGCTTCCTCGGTCGATTCCAAAATGCTGGATACGGTCATATTCGCCCGTTTGCAAAATTCATAGATCGGGAGAAAGGGCGGTCGCCGAAGTCGGGAAGGAGGAACAATGCCGACGAGAGTTGCCATTTTCCCGCTGAGGGCGCCTGTTTCAGCCAGCGGCATAGCGCGTTTGAGCAGCGCTAACAGACGCAGCGGCAACTGTTCATCCGACCATACTGGCGTCACGATCAGCAGCAGTTCAGCATCAACCATGTCGCGAACGATTGGGTCGAGCAAAGGATCATTGGGCTTCCCGCCATGATCAAGCAACATGATATCCCCGAGCAGCGCAGCCCGCTTGACCGGCGGCAGCGCTGCCAGCATTGCATCGAGAAGCATCGGCGCCGGACTACTCGCCGAAGAAGTGCCGCAAATACCGAGCGTAAAAATATAGCCATCGTGCATAATAATAGCGGATAGAGGAGCAAAATGGCGGATGTTACGCTAATGTCCCGCCCTTACGCTCCAACGCAGTTTCGTTCTTCTTCAAGAGTCCACTGCTCGATCAGCGAAGGGTAGATCGGCTCCGTGAGCAGCGTGCGGAAACGTTCGGCTCGATCACCGCGCTGGAGCCATCGCCCAAGCAGAGTGCGCCCGGCAGTGTAAGTAAAGATGTATGATCGCCAAAGCGGCGTACTGATGAAGCGCAAGCTCTGGCGAGCCTCACGCTCGGTGCGCAAGCCATAGCGCATAATGTACTGGACAACATCCTCGGGATCGGCGCCCTGCTCGTGGAGCAAAAGCGCAGCATTTCCACTCAGAGAGCGCAGTAACCAATTCGCTTTATCGATTCGCTGCTCGCGCTCGGGGTCGCCCATAATACCGCCTAAAGGGTAGATCGTGGCATTGGTCCAAATTTTAGCCTCATCACCGAAAATAATGTCGGCGGCAAGGGTAGCGATCCCCTCCGAGATTACACTTTCTGGCGCATTAATGAGTTGGATCGCATGTTCGCCCCAACCACGCTCGACATAGAGCTGTTGCTCCTTGAGGCTATGCTCGGTATGATGACCGGGGTAAGCTTCGTGACAAACCAAGTTGAGCAGGCTATCGGCGCGGATCGGCAGATCAGTATTGATATCGACTCGCGAACGAGCAGCGCCCAGATACCAATTATAGCCCCCCCAGGGCTTGTCGCTAACGAACTCGAACGAGACTGTCTCGTCGGCAGGCAGTGGGATGAGAGTGGCAGTGCGTGTCCGCGCCTCAGCGGCAATCTGCTCGATCATCTGGCGCGCAATCTGGGATGGCGCCTCGAACTGCTGGCGCCACGTTTCCATGCGCGCGGCGACCGGGCCGTTGCCGGGCAGCAATTCGTCTAGCTCCGCGATGGCTTCTTCAAAGACCGTTTCGGCTGTATGGTGCGGTTCAATATCGAAGAGCAGACGCACCTCATCACGATAGGAGATCGCTTCGCCAGCCAGCTTGCGGGCATTCGCCTGCATCGCGCGAAGTTGGGCGTCAAGGTACTGTTTACGCCGCGGCGGATAATCGCTCGCATGGACAGAATCCCGTAGCGTGAACAAATCAGCGGCAATCGCCTCGGGCGGACGGGCCGATGCTACGTTCTGCAATTCCGGCGGGCCGAAGTAGGCGTCAACAAAACCCTCGATATGCTGTTCTAACTCGAAGGAATGGGTAATATAACGGGTGCTTAGCTCATCTAGGGTCATCGTTTTACTCACCATACAGTGTTACTTCAACATAGACTAAGATCGCGTTTCGTTTTAGTAAGTAGGAATGAAGCGAAGAGGCAAAGAAGCGCTGACTGCGCCGCGCCTCATCACATCCTCGTCTATTCCCGCGCACGCGGGGACCATCTCCCCGCCTAAACCAACTCGGCTTCGACATATGCAGCAAAGAACGCTTCCAGATGTTCCTGCGCTCCGGTAATGGTCGCTGAGCGCTGTATACTGGCTCGCAGAACGGCGCTGCCCGGCAAGCCGACCGAAAATTGTCCAATCAACTGCTTGAGTTTGTTGAGGGCTAGGCGTTCCGGCATCTCCGCCCTACACATAGCAATGTAGCGCAATAACAGATCGAGCTTGTCGATGGCGGATGGTTCGAAGGGTTGCTCGCCACGGCGCAACTGGGCAATCTGTAGAAAAATCCAGGGGTTGACCATTGCGCCACGACCAATCATCACACCGTCGACGCCGGTAGTGGCCAGGCGCTGCAACGCAGCTTCGGCGGTAGTCACATCGCCGCTCCCAATCACTGGGATACGCACATGGCGCTTGACCTCAGCGATTCGGCTCCAGTCAGCGCTGCCCTTGTATCCCTGCTCACGGGTGCGCGGATGCAAAGCAATCGCTGCCACGCCGGCGTCTTCGGCAACCCGCGCTGTTTCAAGATAGTTGAGGCTCTGCTCGTCCCAACCCGCCCGAAACTTGAGGGTGATCGGTATCGTCACTGCGGCGCGCACCGCCTTGATTACCCGGCTCATCTTGGGCAAGTCGCGCAGTAGCGACGCGCCATGGCCTCCGCCAGTCACTTTTGGCGATGGGCAACCACAGTTGATGTCGAGAATATCGGCGCCCAACTCCTCGACCATGCACGCCGCCTGGGCTACCAGATCGGGATCGTTACCGCTGAGTTGCATCGTCAGGGGGCGCTCCTCAGGCAGATAGTCGAGCAAGTGGTGCCGCTTGAGCGCCTTGGGGCTGACGCTGGCCGAATTGGTCATTTCAGTGCTGACCAAGCCACACCCGCCGATCTGCAAGACCATACGCCGGAAGATACTGTCGGTGACGCCAGCCATCGGGGCCAGAATGATATTTGGTGTTATGGTAATGCGACCAATCGTATACGAGTCGGGCAGCGTCTGATTCAGTGGGTGAGACATAGCGTTGTTTGAAGCTTGAGAATTCGAAAAGCTATGGCCTTCTGGTCTTGATGCACTTGTGACCATAGGGGCTAGATGGTTATGATCCATATGTTTGATTATACCATAGCAGACAGGTATCCATTACTTTGTTCCCTGAATAACGTAGAACAGAATTCCTAATCGGCTCTCAACCAATAGTACTAGAGGGTGTCGTATCACCGATTGGGCTGGCGCGGTGTATCGTTCAAACTGACCAATCGTGGTCAGCGTTGAACGAAAGTTAAAACGAGGTACGACATGAAGCAAGTGCGAGGAACTGTCAACGCTGTGGAAATTATTGGCCGGCTCGGCGCAGATCCAGAGCTGCGTCTCACCCCAAACGGTTCGAAGGTGTGCCGGTTCAGAGTTGCAACCAAACGCGTCGCTGGGCGCGACCGCGAGGGTCATCTCAAATACGAGACCGACTGGATTTCGATTGAAACGTGGGATCGGTTGGCGGACCAATGCAGCACCTATTTGCACAAAGGCAGCCGCGCACGGATCAGTGGGAATCTGCGTAACAATAGTTGGACCGACCGAGAAAGCGGTCAGACCCGCCACAAGACCTATGTGCGCGCCAATAGCGTGATGTTCCTCGACTCGCGTGCGGGGCAGCCGGAAACAGCGACGGAGGAAGAGGAGGAAGCGCTGAACCACATTCCTTTCTAGCGCAACCATCAAATAGTTCGTTCAAACGCCCCGATCACTGTTGATCGGGGCGTTTCGTTGTTGGATAGGCAGACCGGAGAGTTGATTTACACCCAGCGTCGATTGATTGGCAACCGATCATCGGGCTATGGTTGGGTGATGACCAGCGAACGTCCATGAGTTTCCAACAGGCTTGATGCTAGTTCCTCGATCGTTTTCGTGATGACGCTACTCTGGGCCAGGGCGCCTATCTGCCTCACTCGGACAGCAGGTAAGTCCGCAAGCAGCCTTTCGGCACGCTCGCGCATGCGCTGACTTAAGGCAGGTGAATGCAAGCTTAACTCCAGCATCTCATATGCCCGTTCTGTTTCGCCCATACAGGTTAGAACTGCAGCCAACTCGACTAGCGCCTCAAGCACAACCGTCAGGGCGCGGATCTCTAAGGCTGTTTTGAGCGCCGCGCACAAATAACCATAGGCCGACTGAATAGTGTCGAGGGTGCTTGACACCACACCAAGTTGAATAAGTGTTGTCGCAATTCCCCACTGATCGCCGTTCGCACGCCGTAGGTTGAGACTCTCGCGATATAAATGCATAGCTTCAACAGAAGCGCCCAACTTTTGGGCAAAGGCGCCGAGGTTGCTCAACGCATAGGCCATACCACGCTGATCACCCATCTGTTTGAAGATCATCAGGCTTTCTTGAGCGAGTTGCTGCGCCTTGGCGTGATTGCCAAGCATGTGAGTGACCATTGCCAAATTGTTGAGGGAGTAAGCGGTAAGCCAACGATCGGCAGCGGCTTGGCTGAGCGTGACGCTCTCCTGTAACAAGCGTTGCTCTTCGGTATACGCGCCTTGCAGCCCGACTACAGTGGAGAGAAAGTTGAGTGCAAGTCCTATTTCGCGCGTCGCCGCGAGGCGGCGGAGCAGGTTAATGCTCTGCTGTAACAACACTTTGGCCTGTTCACCGTTGCCGATTCGCGAGGCATAACTACCCTGAGCCATTAAAAGTTTCCCGATTGCCATCTGCTTTTCATCAGTCTGACCCACATCCATATCCAAGTGATCAAGCATATGTTCGAGTGCGCTCATAATGGCTGCAATCTCGTGCGGACGACCACGGATCTCACAGAAGAGCCCGAGCGCCTCAATTGCCTGGGCGATCAAGCACACGGCGCTGTGCTGTGTCGCCCACTGCCATGCCGCCCATATATTCTCCATCTCAGCGCTAATCTCTTCGAGCGCAGTACGCTGATGCCGCCCTTTCAAAACTGCTTCTCGCCGCGCGAGAAACCCCATATAGTAAGCGCAGTGACAATCGCGAGCCTGTTGCTCTTCCTTGGGATCGTTCCGCAATTTCTCCTCGCCATACTGGCGCAGTAATTCGTGGATCTCGTAGCGGCCAGTGGAGTTGTAACGCAGGAATGACTTACGCACCAACGCCGAAAGCAACTGGAGATTGGAACAGCGATCTTCGGGACGAGGAGTCATTTCTGTTTCACCTTTCCAGTCGCTCCACAACGCCTCGGCTGCGTCGCGGGTAAAACCGCCCCGGAAGACCGACAAGCGCCGGAAGAGCACCCGTTCCCGGGGCGAGAGCAATTTCCAAGAATGATCGAACACTGCACGCATGCTGCGGTGGCGTTCCGGTGCATCACGCAGCGAAGCTACAAGGAAGTCGAGATTATGTTCGATCTCCTGAGCGATTTCGCACCAGGACAAAGCTGCACTCCAAGCAGCGGCCATTTCGATGCCCAGGGGCATGCCCTCCACCAACTGGCAGATCCGAGCGATGCAAGACCAATCTTTATCACAAAGCTGAATCCGTGTCTGAACACAGCGCACACATTGGAGGAAGAGTTGCACTGCGCCGTATTGCCCGATCGCTTCAATATCGGCATCGGTTGGCGGAACACTCAATCCCTCGACCACGAAAACCCATTCCCCCTGCACATTCAAGCGCTCTCGCGATGTAACCAGGATTTTGACTTGCGGCGCAAACTGAAGGATCGCCCCCAACAATGGCGCTGCATTACAGATCTGCTCGAAGTTATCGAGCAACAAGAATAGATTCTGTGTACTCAGGAAGTTGAGAAGCTGTTCCTTGGGATCACCCTGGCTATATAATGTGACCCCAAGCGCGTCGGCAATCGTCGAAACAAGGAGTTCTGTAGAATGGACTGCCGCAAGCGGGATGAAGCAAATTCCGTGTGCAAAGCTGCCAACCCGCTCTGCTGCTATACGCAAACCCAGTCGTGTTTTACCGATACCGCCTGGCCCAACCAGCGTGACAAGCCGGCAATCAGGGTTTGCCAGTAAATCGGCAAGCTCGACCAACTCGACCTCGCGTCCAAATAAGGGATTGGGATCACTCGGCAGGTTGTGCGGAGCAGTTGCGGCGTTCTGAGAAAGGGGCGAAAAGGTGACAGGATCAATCGATGAAGTGTTGGCTTGCACAACAGACGACTGATCGCCTTGCGGCCTGATCACCTTGTCTTGCTTGATCTGCTCGTACAAAGCGATGGTAGCCTCCTCGGGCTCCAAGCCCAATTTCTCAGCCAGAATCCGGCGACATTGCTCATATTGCGCCAGGGCCATACTGCGTTCACCCTGCAGGGCGAGGGCGTACATTAGTTGGCGATGGGCTTCTTCGCGCCAGGGATCGAGCTCGACTTGGCGGCGCGCCGAGCGACAGGCGCGCTCATGGTCTCCGGTTTGATGGTAATAGCCCGTCAACCGTGCAAGGGCCTGGATCGCGCGTTGGTACAGTTGCTCGCGTTTGAACAACGCCCAATCCTCAAAAGCTACGCTATCGGGGAGAAAGAACTGTTCGAGGAAGGGGCCGCGATACAGAGCGATAGCTTGCTCGATCCGCTGTGCGCAGGATGGGCACGCCGCCGGATGTTGATGCTGATGGGTGTCACACCTATCCAGGAGCAGCGTGAATTGAGCCGCATCAAGCCAGTGATCGCTATCTGCATTGAATTGAATCGTTTCCCGACTCGTCAGCATAAAGGGCTGAGTCGTATCGTGATCGCGAATGGCCTGACGCAATATGGTCAGCGCTTGTCGAAGATTATGTCGAGCCGACTGCTGTGAACAATCAGGCCAAAACAACCCCGCCAGGGCATCACGGCGCTGCATATAGCGCGCCTCAATAGCTAGGTAAATCAACAGAGCCTGCGCCTTATCGTAGTTCAGTCCGATGAGAGGGCGATTGTCAGAAGTGATCTGTAACGGCCCCAACACTGAAATAGTTAAATGCGTCATCGTTTAATCCTGATCACACTTATCCAAATTTCCAAATATACTTTTGATGTTAGTTTGACGCTGTGTTGACGCTGTGTTGACTGTCAGCGAGTACGATAATGAGGAAACGGAAGCTGTATAGCAGAAGGAATGTTTTGATGAACTAAAAGCTGTCGTGCTACCAAGATCAGTTCTTGTACTATTAAACGCAGATTTTTGTGAAAATATTGCGTTTTTATATGAAGATTCAGTTTTGTCTTACGACGAAACAACTCGAGTGTGGCCAACATCTGTGCGGTTGCACCCACTTCTTTGCTTTCTAGCGGCGCCCGACGATGCAGCCGCTACCAACCACCAAAGCCATTGTGCAAACACATATGGCCCCCGTAACTCCCATCACATGGTCACAGGCAACACTCTGTAAACAAGAGTAGCACTGATAATCTTGATTCGGTTTCCAAAACTAGCATAACTATACACTATGAACCTCTTACGAATCAAGATAGAGTTCGCAAACAAGGGAGGAAGCAATTTTTGAAAGACTACCTAAAGATCAAGCTAGTTCGCGATATGAGCGAGCTTCTCGATAATAGGCAGTATGAGCAAATAGCGGAACTAATACAAAAAGCGGAAGGAGAGATCGATCCAGCGGATGACCCAGTTTTTGCCAATATTCTAGTTGCAACACGCCATATCTGCATATCTTGCAGCCAATACATGGATGAACAACTCTGGCGTCAGCAAGCCTATGAAGCCGCCAATCTCCGTGAGAAGACCCTACGCCAACAAGTGCGGGCGCTCCTCAATCTTGTCGGCGAGTCTGGTACAAGCGAGACCCAACAGGAGGGCGAGGCGCCGCCCTGCCCCGCCCCACGTTCCCCTCTCCACGGCATTGACGAGCCTGAAGAGTCGTTCAACTTATGGCAACGGATCCAGGGTCTGCTCGGACGCAAATCAAGTTCCCCATCACTCGCGCCAACTGAGGTCACGGAAGACAATCCGCTTGAGTCGACTAGCCCAGAACAATCTCAACAATTCTCGCTTGTGATCTACTGTCTTGGCAACTTCCGAGTGTATCGGAACGCTTGCTTGATCACCGACTGGAATGGTGTGAAAGCCCGCTCACTCCTTAAGTACCTCGTCACATATCGCAATACACCGGTCGCAAAGGACATTTTGCTCGATGTTTTCTGGCCAGAGGCTGATCCCAAGTCGGCCCGTCGCAGCCTCCATCAGGCGGTTTACAGCTTGCGCCAGACTCTCCGTCAGGGAGAAGTGGATTTCCAGCCTATCCTCTTCGAGCGCGATCGTTACGCACTCAATGTCGGCATAGGCATCTGGCTCGACTGCGCCAAATTCGAAGCGCATGTTCAAGCTGGCCAGCGTTTGGAAGGAAACGGACGATTGGCCGAAGCTATAGCTGAGTACCGCATTGCCGAAAGCCTCTACCAAGGCGATTTTATGGAAGAGGATCTGTATGATGACTGGCCACGCGTGGAACAGGAACGACTCAAGAACATCTATCTGGATATTGCCAATCGCTTGAGCAGTTATTACCTCCGACGTAGAGACCATGACGAGGCGGTCACATTCTGCCAGAAGCTTCTTGCTCGCGACCCATGCCACGAAGAGACCCACCGCCAACTCATGCGCTGTTATCTGGCGCGGGGACAACGGCACCTGGCGGTGCGCCAGTATCAATCCTGTTTGGACATCCTTCGTGCTGAACTCAACCTCACGCCATCGACGGAGACTGTGACGCTCTACCAGTCAATTTGATTGTTCTATGAGCGCATGATGAAAGCGAATTGAGAATCGCATGCTACAACGTACGTATGGAACTGCCAAAAACCGGGCGCTCGGATTGGCGGTTCAAGATGTTGAGAGAGCAAAACATTAAGCAGGGCACATTTCAAGCCGTGGAGCCTTCAACGACACTGTTTTGAAATATGCCGAAGGGAGAACAACAATGCCAGTTCGAAACGGCGAAGTGGTTGTCCAGCGGGAAGAGTCGACTGCAGCCGCCACTGATCGCTTGCGCTCCACTGATCGCTTGCGCTCTGCGGCTGTAGCCGCTCCGCCAAGCATAATGCGGGCCGAGACTGTTGCAGAGGCTGCATCGGTTGCTGCCGAGATGTACGCGCCGGAGGAGATGGAAGAACATGCCCAGGTCATGATCGATGCGTGGCGCGCCCGGCTCGCGGAACAAAACAAGATATATGCCCGACGGGTCCGCGAGTTGTCGCGGGAACAGCCGGAGATCGCCGAGCCGATTTCCTTGTTTGGTCTGTATGCGTGGTGGAATTTGCTCTTGGCCGGCCCATTCCAGATCCTCCAGCCTAACGGCCCGTTTCTGCCACACAAGATCATCAAGCACGGCGAGCCAGCCTTTTTCCTCGCTGCACTCTGGCGCAATCCGTTGGGCATCAACTTCGATCCGACCAGCCCCTCAGCAGCTACCGTTATGACCAAATGGACATTCAGCCTCATTTTGCAGACCATTAATCTCACAAGCGTGACGGATGGGCCAGACTTGCCCCCCGGCTGGCCGCTAGTCAGCACCTTCTCGCCAGGCAACATCGACATCTTATTTATCCCCATTGCTGGGCTGCCGGCGCCCAGGCAGGGTAAACCGGATCTCTACGAGGCGAACATGACGGTGGATATCGTTGCACCGTTCGGCGCGATTCCATTTGCCGGATACTCGACCTGGGTGCTCGATCCTGACAATGAGCCGCCCTTCCTCTTCGTCCCGCCCCAGGGGCCACGCTTGCAGCACGACATCCCGGCACGCTTCATGGTCTATGTGTAATTGCAAGGGCTCGGTTAGCGTGTAACTGCAGAAAAGGGCAGGAGGCTGGGGAGAGCGATCCCTCCCCAGCCTGCCCTATATAAGAAGAACAAGGTTGGGGCATGATGGCGTTCAATGGCCGTATTCCACTAGAAGCGCAACGCGGTTTGCAGCGAGCGATGGTATTGCACCTTTTTGACCCTAATGTCTCGCTGATCGACCTGGGGTTGCGCATTCGTGATCAACAAAATCAAAGGGTAGAAGCCGAGCCCTGCGTCCGAGTGCATGTGCGGAGGAAACTTGTTGGCCCTGCTTTCGAGGCCTTTGCTGCACAACATCCAGAGCTTGTCATTGACGCCGATCGCATCGGCTTTCCGGTCGATGTACCCCAGGCCGATTATCAACTCCACAGCCGGGAAAGTTTCCCGCGGAGCTACGCTTTCAGCCCCATGCGGGGCGGCATTAGCATCTCGAACGCGCTCAAATATGGTTATGGCACATTAGGAGGTTTGGTGATAGATCGCGCGACCGGCGCCGAGATGATCCTGAGCAACTGGCATGTGCTGGTCGGCGCCTCGTACGCCTGGCCTGGCGTATCGATCTACCAACCTGGTCAGGCCGACGGCGGCCATTCCGTCTACACTGTCGCCCACCTGTCTCGCCACGCGATGGACCAGTTTATCGACGCCGCCGTAGCGCAACTGAATGGCGAGCGGACGGTGATCAACGATCAACTTGGCATTGGCCCAGTGACCGGCGTTAGTGGACCGCAGCTCGGCATGCGGGTTGTCAAGTCCGGTCGCCGCACAGGGGTCACTACCGGCATCATTACTGGCATCGAAGGGCGACAAACGATGTACTATGGCGGGATGCGGCGGATCGTTCGCCATACCGTTCACATCGCCCAAACCTCCGACGGCGGGCAGATCAGCGCGGCAGGCGATTCTGGCTCGTGGTGGCTTGATGCCGCAACCCATCGCGCGGTAGGGCTGCACTTCGCGGGCAGTAATCATCCTGAATATGGGTTGGCAATTGCGATGCCCCAAGTATTAGATGCACTCGACGTCGACATTGCCGCTTCCAGCAGCTTTGGCGTCGTCTCGATGCCTGGTTGGGAAATGCTCAGGAGGTAACAATGACAGCGGCAGATGCTGAATTCTGGACCAGAGCGCAGCAGGCGCAGGATAAGCTTTCGATACTGTTCCTTGAGCATCCGGATGTGAGCCTCATCGACATTGGTTATGCGCTGGAACAGGGAAAGATGACGGATCGGATTGTGCTGCGCATCCATGTCCACAAACGCTGGGTGCAAACGCCCCCGGCGGAACGAGTTGCATTTCCTAGCCAGATCGACGGCATCCCAGTAGTAGTGATGGCGGGGAACTATCAGTTGGAAGCTGACACCGGGGACGAACGCTAGGCGACGAGTTAGCCGACATACAATGCATAACAGAGCGATCATCTCCGGTACATCGATCCGCTATATTGCCTCCAGCAATGTGCGAAAGCGAGACGGAGGCGAGGTTAAAGCAGTACAATGCCGCACATCACTATGCTTGGATCAAGGGAGGAGTTGTTATGGGAATCGAGGAGCAAAGAGGAGAGCCAGCAGGTGACGAACGCGATCATCTTGCAAGCATCAACGGCGTCGGCTCAACTTCGGCAGATGCCCTGTACCGCATTGGCCTTCGCCGCTTCGCCGATCTTGCCCAATATACGCCCGAACGGTTGGCGCAGGCGCTGCGTGAGCAAGCTGGGGTCAAGATTTCCCCCAAGCGCATCGCAGCCGAGAACTGGATTGGTCAGGCAAAGGCCTTGATGAGCGCATTGCATACGCCTTCAATGGAGGAAGGAGCCATGGAACAAGAACCAGGCAACGTGTTGGGCGATTCCAACTGGCGCCAACACGCTGGCTTTTCGCTATTCTTCGACACAGTTACTGCCAATGAAGGCAGCCCGACCTGGCAGACTCGCTTGTACCACGATGAGACGGGCAACGAGGCGCTCCTGCCAGGCATCGACACGACAGCTTGGGTGACCTGGATTATCGAGCGGGCCGAACTGCCGGATATAGCCAATGCGCCGTCCATCGCACCAGATTTCCGTGCGCCGCCGCCTGATCTTGACACTGCCGCACCATCCGCTCTCACAGCACCCTATAACGCCCAGATTGAAATCCTCGATATTCAGGTATTCGAAGCATTGACCACACCGCCCGAAAAAACAGAGAAACGGCTTATAGCAGAGACGCGGTTTCAGATCTCAGGGGCGGAAGCTGAGGCGATCACGAAGAAGGGTATTTCGTTTCGCGTTGAAGTACATGCGATCGATCTCAATGACGAAGCTTCGCAGCTCTTGGCAGTTCAACATGGGCAACTTCAGCCACAGATGTTCGAGTACGCACTCCAAGTCGATTTTCCGGTGCCTGATTGCGGTCGCTATGAGCTTCACACGCTGGTTCTGTTACTCCCTCCTGGTGAAATGATGACCTATTACCAAGGCCCCAATCTCAGTGTCGTTTCGCCGTCTTGACACATCCCTGCAGCGCATGGTACCGTGCCCATAACAAAGCCATGTCATCGTGCGAAGGGAAGTGCATGTTCGAACGTTTCTTTCGTCGTAAAGCTCCCGCTGGTCAATACCCTGCGCCTATCGCCGACGCGCGGGCAACAACGCTGCCGCCCATCCCTATGCGGGTCAGCATGATCATCCACAATCCGATCCTGCCTGGCGGGGCGCGACTCAACCAGTACATGGGCTGGCACGATCCAGATCGCTTGGTCCAGCAATATATTGATGATCTGCGCGCATGCAGCGGCGGCCTAGCCCGCTATGAAATTGTCGAGCGGATCGAGGTTGATGGCTACCCGATCAAAATCGATGGGTTTTCCTATAACAACACGACGTATCTGAATTGCTGGCAACAACGCGGCGGCTTCCACAACCCTGATGCAGTCAACTACAACCGGCTCCTCACCGAGTTCGACTTGATAAGCAAGGTCGAGCGCCACCAGATCGATGAAGTCTGGCTTTTTGCCTTTCCCTACGCCGGCTATTACGAAAGCACGATGGTCGGCGCAGATGCATTCTGGTGCAATTCGCCGCCAGTGCCGCATACGGATCACTGCCAACGACGCTTTGTGATCATGGGGTTTAACTTCGAGCGAGATGTAGGGTGTATGATCGAGAACTTCGGACATCGAGTTGAGTCGATTATGACCCATGTCTACCGTCATCGCCACGGCGGGCGTAATCTATGGGCGCGGTTTACGCGCTACGACCGCGACACGCCTGGGCAAGCCGAGTGCGGTAACGTTCATTTTGCGCCTAGCAGCAGGGCCGACTACGATTGGGGCAATCGTCGGGCGGTATTGAGTCGCGCCGACGCTTGGTATAACTTTCCCGACCTGAGCCTTTCGCCTCGTCCTATGACTTGCGCCGAGTGGGGGAATGGCGACATGCGCGCCCACCACCTTTGGTGGTTGGATCACATCCCACGGGTTGCTGGTGTAACCGACGGCATAAGCAACAACTGGTGGCAATACGTATTGCTAGTCGACCAAACTCCTTGAGCAATTGCACGGCTAACGGCGAAGCGACGCCTCCCCAAGGGCGCAAAGGAATAAAGCGCCGCCGTGCATCGGCAATCCTACCCCGAACGCCTGGTGTGTCGCACTGCTTTGAGTTTGGCTAGATGTACTTGCAAGAGGTCACAAAAGGCGATTGAATAGCTCCTTGAAATTTTGGACGAACCACACCGAGCCACTCAAAACAAAATCTATCTCATCATTTGATATGAGAAGATCTTCTTGCGTTTTCGGGCACATCAAACGTTCGCGCAGCTTTAACGACTTTTTCAGCGCTTCCCATCCTGCCCCCCCATGCAGATCATAGTCGACGGCATTGACCCGTGCAAGCGCTTTAAAGGCAAAACGAACGTTCTTCGTCAGCGGAAACGCAATAGTCCGATGTATCACTTCGCCTTGCTCATCAAGATCGAAGGTCTGCTCCAGCAGCAAGGCTATCTCTGCAGGTGAAAAGTCCACCTGTGATTTATCTTTTTCCTCAAAAGCTAGGCGCTTCATGCGATAGGTCACGCCCTCGATGAAGGCAAACACAGAACGCACATAGGCCCGCCGCCAGAAGAGATCGACTTTGTTGGTGGTTCGTTCCTGTTGCACCATCGTCAAGCATGTTGCGACATCCTGATGCAGAAGTTGGAAAAGTTCCCGTAATTCATTGACCGCATTCTGCATCGCCGGTTCCTTGAGATGATTGGTAGCGTCTGTGAATTGTTGCATTATGCATCTCCTTATTGCTTGTCACTGCAAGAGTCGTTGAGGATTCAGATCAGCCAACCCTGATCCGCGGTCAGGACGACAAAACGGTTTACAGCATGATTGATACAGCGCCGGACAAGAAAAAGTTCGCCTTCAAATGGTTGTGGGGATATGATCGGCAACTGCTGATCGAGGATGCGGTGCTTGCCAGTCAGATGCACCTGAATGGCAAGCGCGAGATGAGCAAGCATATCCGCCCAAGCCTTGAAACAGACAGGCGCCTTCAGGGGCAGCGGGTTGGCGCGAAACTTGCGAATGAGCGACTTAGGACGTGAATCGGGCGCAGCGCTTTGCAGGGCAGGGCGTGCCAATGCAGCACCTTTCGGCGGAGCATCGACACACAACCCGGCCTCCCCAACTTGCGCTTCCCAATGAAGCAGAATCCGTCCGCAGACTTGAGACCAAATCAGCATGCCGCATGCTGTCGACGCCGCTATTGTTCGTCGCACCGCTACCTCCTTATGTTGTACTCAATGGAGATGTGGCTTCGGATCATTCCACCGTTGGCGAAAGAGTTTAAGAATTTAAAGAACCTCCTGCTCAACGCGATTTCCAAACGATAAAATTGCCCAATGCTTTCTCTTAACTCAGTAAACGCATGGGAGGCGCAAAATCAGTCTGAGATTTTTGTTAGCCAGAAAAAGTATTGAGGAGGATTTCGCATAGCAAAGCATGAGAGGATAAACGGAATCGATATCGTAATGACAATTCTATGACAGTATTGTCAAATCATCGCATGAGACGTACGAGATCGAACACAGCTATCTGTACACCCCTTCAGTCGTGCCCGCCAATGTACATATTGATCATCTGATGCCAGAAAGGCCACTCGTGGGTCCACCCATCCCAGACTCGCAACGCATTACCAACCCCTTTGTTCCAGAGGATGCGTGAGAGTTGCTCGTTACTGCCCAGCGACGGATCATGCTGGCTGGTCACCAGGATGATATCCGCCTCGCGCAACCGGTCCAGCGACCAATCATCATCGAGGTTCTGGAGAAAATCGACCGGGTTGTGAAAGTACACCGCTTCGGTGTAGTGGCTAAAGAAGCGACGTAGATCATAGAGTCCATGCAGACAAAGTAAGCGATTGACTACGCCAGGGTGGCGAAACGCGAATGTAGCCGCTTCGGAAGCGCCAAACGAGCAACCGGTCGCAATAAGATATGACGTTGGGTTCATCTGGCGGATGAGCGGGATAACTTCGGTCAGCAGATAGTGCTCATACTGATTCTCGCGCCACATACGCGCATTGCTATCGCCCTCATAATTGTACCAACTCTCGTGGTAGACGCCATCTACACAGATAAGCTGCAACCACCCCTGCTCGATCTGATGGGCTAAAGCAGCGACCATTCCCCGATCTTCATACTCATAGAAACGGCCGTGTGATGTGGGAAATACCAGGCAAGGCGCTCCTGCGTAACCGAAAATAAGGATTTCCATCTGACGATCTAGGGATGGGCTGTGCCAATTGTGATAGGCGCGGTGCATACCAGTCCTCGACTTCGTGGTCTTCAGCGATTAACTTTACGATTTGTAGACAAGTATCGCCATGTGGCAAGTTGCACGATCATCGTTCCAGCAGAGAGCACGCAGCATGCGCCTGAAAAGCGCCGCTTCTTCTGACCGCAGCAACATTGACGCCGCCACTTTGAGAAGCATCAACCAAAAGGATCAAGAGGTTCCGCCGAATCCTCCCGCCACCGTAGTCCTCTTTAGGAATAGAACAGTACGATGCGTAATGATACCCGGCAAGATTAGGGCTGTCAACCAGGCCGAAAAACAGGCCAGAAAGTGCGAGGTACGGCGGAACAGCTCACGACCAACTACAGACATTGATTGCTGCATATTCACAAAGCGCCCTTATGCGAGCAATGTGGAGTGCGAGCGGCATACATTCACATCTGTGACAGCCTGGCTCTCACACTCCACATATAATCTGGCTTCTATACTAAGCGCGCTACGACGCCTTCAGTGATTGTGCAAGCGGCAAGTTTTCCGGTACAACCAAACCGACTAGCTTTAGCGCTCGTCCAAAGCAACGTTAAACCCAACGTGATGATGGCCGGCGTCAACGTAGACAACCTCGCCGGTTACTGCACTAGACAGATCGCTACACAACCAAAGCGCAGTATTCCCAACATCCTCGATGGTCACACTGCGGCGCAGGGGCGCCCGCTCGGCAAACTGGCGGTACATCGCACGAAAGCCGGCAATGCCGCTTGCAGCCAGAGTACGAACTGGCCCCGCGCTGATGGCATTGACCCGTACGCCACGCTGGCCCAGATCAACGGCAAGATAACGCACGCTAGCCTCGAGCGCAGCTTTGGCTACCCCCATCACATTATAGTTTGGGATAACCTGCTGTGAGCCATGGTAGGTCATTGTCAGCACCGAGGAGCCAGGAACGAGTAAATTATCAGCAGCTTTGACCAGGGCGGTTAGTGAATAGGCGCTAATCTCTAACGCCAACAGGAAGCCTTGGCGGGTTGTTTTTAGAAACGGACCATTCAATTCGTCGCGGTTGGCGAAGGCAACCGCATGAATGAGCATGTCAATCCGCCCATAGACCTCGCGTACCCGCGCCATAAGATCGGCGATCTGTTCATCGCTGCTCACGTCGCATGGCTCGATCAAGCTAGCGCCCAGGCTTTCGGCGAGTGGTCGCACACGCCGTTCCAGCGCCTCCCCAAGATAGGTGAAACCCAACTCAGCGCCTTCGCGGTGCAACGCTTGGGCGACCCCCCAGGCGATCGAGTGATCATTGGCAACGCCGAGGATAAGCGCCTTCTTGCCGTCAAGTAATCCCATACATTCCCTCCTTACATTACCAAACAATGCACGGCGGGCATAGTGTGGTCATCTGTCCGGCGTACATTCAACGCCTATCTTACCATAGTAGACATATTTCGATAACATGACAGCTTGAGCTAGGCATCAATGCAAACGCCCCCTGGATTTTCCAGCTTTTGACGATGATCACGTGTATATGCAACAATCCTCTTTGCGTTGTCGTGCCGCCTTCAGACGGTGAGCAAAAACCGCCTGAAGACGATACGACACGGGATGCACAAGCGATTTAGGGTTGCTATATGTTGCAGGGCAGACAGATCAGAGCGCACAAGTTAGGTAAAATCAAGGTTTTTGGTTTTCTAGCAGCCCTGCAAATCTCTAGACAGAAACATTTCACAAGTGATGTAACATAACGGTCGCCTCAGCCGTCATGTTTACGTTGTAGACAAATCGAAACGTGCTAGAATATCTGTTGTGTCATGAAATACAAACTATGGCCTAAAGACTGCTCGGGGAAGCAGCGCCTTCTACAATCGTTCTTACCGCCCGCTGCACACTGCTGGTCAGATCGTATTGACTTGTAGCATTGGCGCATCAGATCATTAGTGTTACGCAACATTACTGCAAATCAGAAACATGGTAAAGCCGTTCGCCGCCAGGCGCGGCCTTGCATAGGAATCAACAAGCGGAGATAGACGAGGCGATGGATTGCAAACCCATTAGAAACCTGCTCATTGTATTGCTCATACCCTTGCTCGCTGCGTGCGGCCCCGCCGCAACAGCCCAACCAGAAACAGTAACCCCGACACCGCTTCCCCCGGAACCAGCGCTCGAAAGACCAACCTATACCGTTGAGCGTGACACTATTGAGCGCGTACTCGCCATCAATGGACGGGTTACTCCCGTTGATCTGGTACGGCTCTCGTTTAATGTTGATGGACGAGTTGAAACGATTAACGTTCAACGTGGCGACGTGGTCCAGGCAAGCAACGTACTTGCCTCTCTCCAACAGGACGAAGCCCTAGACAGCCTGCGCCAGGCCGAGGACGCTCTGGCCCAAGCCCAACGCGCCTATGAACAAGCCCAGCGCGATAGAGCCCGCGAGATTCGTGATGCTCAGGAAGCCGTGCAACAGGCCCAGGAGGATCTCCAGGCCGTACTGCCTGGCGGCGTAAACGACCCAATCCCAGAGGCCCAGGACACCCTGGAAAAAGCCCAACGCGATGCCCGCGACGCGCAAATTCAAGGTTCAGAAGCCAAGACCCAGGCCGAATACGACCTGGTGCTCAAGACCGAAGCCCTGCAAGATGCGCAGAAATCCTATAGCGACGCTTTTTGGGATAATGATTGGGCACAGACATACGGCACCAACCCTGATAAGCCGTTCAACGAAGATCCAGCGACCGGTGTCAAAACGCCAAACAAGCTGACCGAAGAAGAAAAAGAGGAGTTTCAGCTTAAGCTCACCAAGGCCGAACGTGCGCTACGTGATGCCGAGCGCACCTTAGAACAGTCGGAACGAGGACTGGAACAAGCGCGACAGAAAGAAATTGAGCAAAATACCCTAGCTGAAGAAGCAGTCATCGAGCAACAGGAAAAGCTCAACGAATTGATTAGCGGCACAGGCAACGCCGATCTGAAGCAGGCTCAGCGCGAAGTCCAATCGCGCCAGCGCGCCCTCGCCGAGATTCAGGAGAAAGACTTTCTCAGTGACATCAAAGCCGTCGAGGACGCGGAACGCGCCCTGGAGAAAGCCCAGAAGCGTGTTAATGACGGACAAATCATTGCACCGCAGAACGGCGAAATTCTGGCCTTGGCGATCCGTGAGGGCGACAACGCGCAAGCCTTCAAGTCCATCATCGAGATTGCCGACCCTTCCGAACTCGAAATTGCCGCCGAACTGAGCGCCGATCAGATGCGCCAGCTTGCTGAGGGCCAACCCGCCGAGATTAACCTGCTCACCCGTCCTGATGTGATCATGCCCGCAGCAATCCGCCGTCTGCCCGCGCCTTACGGTTCCGGCGGCAGTGGCGCCGTCCAGGAAGAAGATCGCACTACCCGCTTCGAGATAACCGATCTGAAGGGCCAGACGCTTCAAGCCGGTTCGGTTTCTCAGATCAGGATCGTCCTTGAACGCAAAGAGGATGTGCTCGTGCTTCCGCCTGACGCCATCAATTCGTTCGAGGGTCGTCGCTTTGTCATCATTCGCGAAGGCGACCGTGATCGGCGTGTGCCGGTCGAGATTGGTATTGAGACCGAAGAACTCGTTGAGATAATTGAAGGTGTGGAAGAAGGTGATATCATCGTGGGGCGATGATATCGCAGTTCGACAGTAACGCAATGGTCCTAACAAGATTATGACACGTTTTCCACTGACAGTACTTTCGGTTCTCACCACCGCATTGCGCCGCCTCACCGCCAACCTGGGGCTGGCGCTTTGCGCACTCACGGCGCTGTTGGCAGCAGTCGCGCTCGCGGTGAGCATTCCAGTCTATGCCGAAGGGGCCAGCCTCCGCTTGCTCCAGAATGAAATTACGCGCCAGGAAGAGCGCGCAGGGCGAACCCCTTTTGCCCTGCTCTTTCGCTATATTGGCTCCTGGAATACGCCGCTGGACTGGGAACGGATCCAGCCCGCCGATGAGTTTATTACCGGGCCGGGCTTGGAACGCTTGGACTTGCCGCTCGATGGACTGGCCCGCC
>JAKSDJ010000814.1 GCA_022360155.1 Chloroflexales bacterium
AAAGATACGTGTCGCCCCGGCGCTGCGCAGCAACTGGGTGATCAGCAGACCAATCCCGCCGCCGCCGAGCACCGCTGCTTGCTCGCCGATCCGCAGCTTACCGAAGTCCAGCGCCTTGATCGCGATGCAGAGCGGTTCCAGCAGCGCCCCTTCTGCTGGCGACATCATGTCGGGCAGGACGAACAGCGCGTGTGGCGGATAGGCCAGAAACTCCTGTAGCGCCCCATCGAACGGCGGCGACGCGCAGAAGCGAACCGCAGGGCACAAGTTTGGATGGCCGTGCTGGCACTGCTCACACGTCCCACACGAGATCCCCGGCTCGACGGCGACTCGCTGGCCTGCCGCCAAGCCCTGCACCCGCGCGCCGACTGCCGCCACTTCGGCGGCGAACTCGTGGCCGAGCACCAGCGGTTCTTGCACGACCGCCGGGCCAATTCCGCCGTCGGTGTAGTAGTGGACGTCGCTGCCGCAGATCGTCACCGTGAGCACGCGCAAAAGCACCTCGTCGTCGGTATAGTGCGGGACTGAGCGCTCCGTGATGCGAATGTCACGGGGGCCATAAAGAACGGCTGCAAGCATAGCATCCTCCTTCGTACGTTAGCACATTAGAACCTGCCAACCTGCTAACGCCCTAACGCATGAACTGGCTGGAGGTTGAGAAACTCGGGCCGGAAGAAGCGCTCGACGATCGACTCGGCCGACTGACCCTCGACCGCGACACAGTAGATCTGGCGCATCAGCGGAAACGCATCCGGCTTCAGAACCCCGCGGCTGATCAGGGTATTGACCGCGGGCGCGATTGTGGCCACAGCGTCGACCCCTTCGACCGTTTCGCCGGCAAGCTCCTGGTTGGCTGAGTCTGGTTTCACGCCAAGGCCCAGCAGCCGACCCATACGCGAGTTGCGCCCGCCCTGGCAGGTCACGTAGAGGTCGCCTGCGCCCGGCAAGCTGAAGACCGTCTCGATCCCGCCACCGAGCAGTTGCACCATCTGAGCTGTCTCGACCAGGCCCTGAGCGAACAGTGCAGCGGCATAGTTGTGCATCGCGGCGTTGCCATCGAGTCCTCCAGCAGCCTCCAGCATTCCGGCCACGAAGCCGATACCGAGCGCATAGATATTTTTGAGCGCCACACAGACCTCGACACCGATCATGTCGGTCGAGGTCCAGATGTGATAGTAGCTGGTTGCAAAGAGCGGCGCCAGCTTGTCCAGCGTCGCAGTGTCCTGCGCCGTGAAGACCACACAGGTCTCGCGCCGCGCCGCCAGCTCACCAGCAATTGATGGGCCGCCGATTGCCGCCACTGGGATGCTTGCCCGCAAGTCGGCAGGCAGCTCAGCGGCGAACACAGCCGGGAAGATCTGCAGGTCGCCATGCTCGCTCGCCGCCAGCCCCTTCGTGACCATAATCACCGGCTGGCCGCGCTCCAGGTGCGGCGCCAGCGTCTGCCCGGCCCAGCGCACCCCGCGTGAGTTGACGCCCAGGGCGATAACGTCGGCGCCTTGCAACGCCGCCTGCAGCTCGCTCAGATAGAAAGGCCGCACCCGTGGCGGCAGTACACGCTGGTGGCGTGGGTGAACGCCGCTCTCGCGGCAACTCGTGATAATCGTGTCATCCAGGTGGGTGCCGATCAGGTGAATATCGTGGCCATTGTCAGCCAGCGGATAGGCCAGGGCGGCGCCCATCACGCCGGCGCCAAGGATTGCGATACGAGCCATCGAGATGTCTCCTTGTGCGAATATGCTCTGGGTTTACGCTCTGCTACTGCGGTGTAAACTGAACCTTCAACGTCTTTCCTTCCGCGAACAACTGTAGCGTCATTGGAAAATCGGCCAGCGGCAAGGTATGACTGACCAGCGCTTCGATGTCGATTATACCGCCAGTCAGCCAGGCGATTGCAGGTTGGAAGGTATAGCACAGCGCGAAGCTGCCGATAATCGTCCAGTCATAGCGGAACAGATCGAACGGTCGCCATTGGACCGTCGCATCCCGCGGTGCGACGCCAAACTGCAAATACTGTCCGCGCGGGCGCAGGTAGCTTAGCGCCTGCGCGATGACCGCCGGGACGCCGGTGGCATCGACGACGATTGCGAAGCCGTGTGGCGCTAATTCTTGTAGCGTCGCGTGTTGCTCTGGCCCGGCAGCGACGGTAAGCGCGCCCATCTGGCCGGCCAGCGTGAGCCGGTCGGGTTGTTTATCGACGACGACAACGCGCGCCGCGCCGCTGTGGCACAGGGCCTGAACGAGGAGCAAGCCCATCGGTCCGGCCCCAAAGATCAGCGCGTCGTCGCCTGGCCAGACCCGCATGCGGTTAAGCGCGTGGACGACACAGGAGAGGGGTTCGATGAAGGCAGCCTGCGCGTCGGTGAGATCGTCGGGCAAGCGGTAGCAGGCGCGGGCCGGCACGGCAACGTATTCGGCGAACGCGCCCGGACGGGTAATGCCCACCCCTTGCCAGTTCAGACAGTGGTTGAACTGCATCTGCTGGCAGAAGACGCACTGGCCGCAGGCGAGATTGGGGTCGGCTGCCACACGCTCGCCCATGCGGAGATTCGTGACCGCAGCGCCGATCGCAACGACGACCCCGGTAAACTCGTGGCCGGGGATGAGCGGGAAGTTGGACAGATACTCATTGCGATAGATGTGCAGGTCGGTCCCGCACAGCCCAGCCCGCGCGACCTGGATGACCACCTCGTCCGGGCCGCACGCGGGCTCGGGAACATCCGTGACGACAACAGTTTCCGGCGCTGTGAAGATAACTGCGCGCATAAGAGAACTCCCGTTGGATAGTGAAAAGCGCCGAATGATGAGTGCCGAGTGCCGAGCCGTCGCTCAGCGACAAACGTGCCAACCCCGGTCCTGAGCCCTGCGGCGGCGCTCAGGACTGGCGCAGCGGCGGATGCCAACGTTCTACGGTTCGAGCGTGACTTTGATCGAGCTGTCCCCGCGCGCCACCAGATCTATCCCTTGCTGGAAATCGGCGAGCGGCATCTGGTGGGTGACAATCTGCTCCATCGGCAAGAGCCCGCGGGCCAGCATGTCGATCGCAATCGGGTAGCAGTACGGGCCGAGGTGCGAACCGTGGATATTCAGCTCCTTCGAGTCGCCGATGATCGTCCAGTCGGTCGTGACCAACTCGCGCATCACGCTGAACTCGACGAAGGCGCCCAGCTTGCGGATCATGTGCAACCCCTGCTCGACGGCTGCCGGGTGGCCTGTCGCCTCGATGTAGACATCGCAGCCGTAGCCTTCGGTCAATGTGCGCACCGCATCGATGGCATCGACCTTGCGCGGGTTGAGGCCCATGTCTGCGCCGCAAGCTTTGGCGACCTCCAGGCGTTGTTCATCCAGATCGAGCGCGATCAGCAGGCGCGGGTGCTTCAGGCGCGCGGCGGCGATCATGCCCAGGCCCAGCGGCCCGGCCCCGGCAATCGCCACCACATCGCCGAACTCGATGTTACCACGCTGCACCGCGTGGATCGAGCAGGCCAGCGGCTCGATGAAGACGGCGTGTTGCGCGGGGATGGACGGTGGCACTTTGTAGTTCAGCGCATTGCTGGGAAAGAGCATGTATTCGGCCATGGCCCCAAACGCCTTCTGCCGGAAGCCGTAGATCTCGTTCTCGTGGCACATCCAGTATTGGCCGCGGGTGCAGAAGCGACAGCGCCAGCACGGCACGATCTGCTCGGAGACGGCCATGTCGCCCAGCGCCAAGCCATATTTCTCGGCAGCGCCGGCGCCCAGCGCGACCACCTCGCCGACGAACTCGTGGCCAGGAATGACTGGCGGCTGGCAGTAGCCGCTGCGCTGCTCGTCGCCCCAGAACAGCGGCGCACCCAGGTAACACTTCAGGTCGCTGGCGCAGATCCCGACCGACTTGACGCGGATGACCACCTCGCCCGGCCCCGGCTCGGGCACACGCCATTCTTCGAGGCGGTAGTCCTGCGGCCCGCGGCAGACCACGGCTGGCATTGTTTTCGGCAGCGGCGCATCGTTTGTGTAATGTATCATAGAAACTCCTCTCTAACATAACCGATAGCCGATAATCCGCATAATCTGCCAACGGCTTACCAGCAATGGCACGCAGATGGCGCTGATGGACGCCGATCAACATAGATTAAAACTGTCAAAGAGTCAACCTGCCAACGTATCGTCACGTCCGCGTATCCTCGCGCCATCGGGTCAACGTGCCAACATACACTTATCCGCGGCTGATGATCAAGACCGCGAGCAGCAGCGACAGGATCGTGGCAATGAAGAGCGGCAGATAGGCCTCGACGAAGCGCAACCAGAGCAGATGGATGGCCACGAAGCAAACCACGCTGATAAAGCAGCGGTCGAATAAGTTCGTTGAGATCGGCAGGAAGCCCTTACGCCCGGCGTGCTGAACCGGCGCGACGATGGGCGTTTCCGCCGCCTCATAATCAGCCGCCTCCGGGATGTGCCGCACTTCGTGTTCTGTCTCCATCGCCTACTCCTTCACCGCGCCAAAGGTCAACCCCATCACAATGTAGCGCTGCACCAGCGATAGGAAAATGAGCGCCGGAATGATCGCCAGCATCGCGACGGCGGCCATCTGACCCCAGTTTGTCCCGGTGACGGTCACGAACTCGGCCAGCGCCGTGGTGATGGTCCGCGCATGTACGCTGGTCAGTGTTGCGGCGAACAGGTATTCGTTCCAGGCAAAAATCCAGCTCAGGATCATCGTCACCGCGATCCCCGGCGCGGCCAGCGGTACGATCACGAACCATAGCACGGACAACAGGTTGGCGCCGTCGACTAGGGCAGCCTCGTCCAACTCCGCCGGGATGCCATCCATGATACTCTTCATCAGCCAGATCGCGAACGGCAGGTTGAAGACGCAGTAGAGCATGATTAGGCCGATATGCGTGTCGAACAGGGTGAAGTCGCCGATTCTGAACACCCGTGCGTAGAGCAAGAACAGCGGCAACAGAAAGGCGGCCGGCGGCGCCATGCGGTTGGTGATCGTCCAGAAGAAGATATTGTCCTTGCCGGGTAAACGCCAGCGCGAGAGCGCATAGGTCGCTGTGACGGACAGGAACGCAACGAGTAGCGCGTTGCTGGTCGCGATAAAGATCGAGTTCAGCATATAACGCTGGAAGGTCGGATCTTGGAGCGGCTCGATGTAGTTTTCGGCAAAGAAGCCGGTCAGTAGAAAGTTCGGTGCGCCGAACAACTCGATCCGGCTGCGCGCCGAAACAACGAAGAGCCAGTAGATCGGCAGCAGTGTGATGATCGTGAGCACAATCCAGACGGCGTAGGTTCCGGCCAGGTTCAGCGTCTTGCGGAGCGATTTGTGGTTTGTTCGATGCATAACTCGCTATTCTTCTGCTACACCTCGACGCAACGCGCAATGGGCTGCGATCAAGACGTTTGCTTATTGCTCTGCGTAATGGCGATAAATAACAGCCAGCACAACACTATCGTAAAATACAACACCAAGAGCGACATCGCTGAGCCGTAGCCGTAGTCGGTTTTGGGAAACACCACCCGCCAGATGTGGATGCCCGTGTAGCGCGTGGCGCTGCCCGGCCCGCCGCCGGTGAGCATAAACACCTCATCGACCACCCGCAGTGCGTCCATAAGCCGGATGAACACCGTTGTGAGCAGCACCGGCATGATCATCGGCAGGGTCACATAGCGAAACACTTGCAAACGACTCGCCCCATCGACCAAGGCTTGTTCCAGCGGCTCTTTGGGCAGCGCGGATAGACCGGCCAGCATCGTTAGGGTGACGAACGGCGTCCAGTGCCAGATGTCCATCAACACCGTGGTGACGAAGGCGTGCTGAGCGAAACGCCCGATGTTATAGTTGAAATCGAACCATTGGTCCAAGTAGTGCGGCGCCGGGCCGAAGCCGGGGATCGTCAGCAGTCGCCAGGTCGCCCCCACCGCGATTGGCGCGACCATCAGCGGCAGGGTGTGGATGATGCGAAAGAACGTCTTGCCAGGGAAGTCGCGGACCAAGAGTTGCGCTAGCCCGAAGCCGAGGAGCATCTGGCTGCCGACAGCCCAGAGCGCGAAGTTGAGCGTGCGCGCCAGCGAACCCAGGAACTCGGCGTCGAAGACCAGACGCCGGTAGTTATTGGCCCCGGCGTACACCAATCCCGTTTGCACCGATGCGGGGTTCCAGTCGAAGAAGCCGACATAGACGACGTAGAAGAAGGGCAACAGCCCAGTGATAGTGAGTATGACGAGGGTGGGCGTCAAAAGCGCCCACCCCACGCGGGCAGACCTCATCGCGTATCCTGATCTCGTTAGGTTTCAAAATGTGACAAGCCTCAGAGGAAGCGGATGATGGATGAGAGGATGAGCTAATGAGGCGATGATCCGGCCCCTCGCCTTTCCATCTCTGCACATCCGCGCGTCCTCGTCTCCTCGCCTCCCTATATCCTCATTGCCCATAGCCGAGTTGGGCCAACTCCTGGTCCGTCGCGTCAGCCGCCAGATCGAGCGCTTCCTCTGGCGTTAGCTCACCGGTAATCGCCCGATAGATAAACGGCGCAACAACCTCGCGAATCTGGGCGTGGAAGGGGAACGGCGGCGCGCCCGCAAAGAGATCGCCCTGCTCACTCATCAGCGTGTAATAATTGTCGACCCGTTGATTCTGCTCTTGCACCTGGGGATCGTCGAAGGTCGCGGTCTGCACGATGCGCGAAGCTGCTACCGCCCACTCGGCCTGAACCGCCGGTTGACCGATGTATTGCAGCCAGAGCAGCGCGGCTTGCTGATTCTTCGACGAGGTCGGGATGCCAAACGCGCCACCGTCATAATAGCCGATGTAGCCGCGGTCGGCCTCGGCATCTTGTATGACGCCTTCGTAGGTTGGCGGGAGCGCCACGCCCACATTGCCAACCACCTGGGAACGAGTATCGTCGGTAGCGATCCAGGCTGCGTTCTCGCCGTAGACCCAGCCCTGGGCGGCGCGCCCGGCGGCGAAGCTCGACGCGACTTCGTCCCATGTGCTAGTGGTGGCCTCCGGCGGGGCATAATCGAGCATGCTCAACCAGAAGGTCAACGCCTCCTTCGTCCGTGCATTGTTCATCTGTCCGCCATTCGCCTCTGTCGCCTTGAACGTCTCCGTGTTAATGCCCCAGTTGTAGACGCCAAAGCTCGGGGCGATCGACTCGAAGAACTCGTAGAACGAGGAGGGGTGGCCCGAATGAGCCTGAACTGTCGTGCCGTACAGCTCCTGGCCCTGCTGCTGTCCCCAGGTGGTGAAGAAGTCGGCAATCTGGGCATACTCCTCGAAGGTTGTGGCCGGCTGCAATTCGCGGCCATACTCTTGTTGGAAGGCATCTCTGAACGCAGGGTCTTCAAACAGGTCTTTGCGATAGAGGTAGACTTTGATGAACGCCTCCATCGGCACGCCGTAAATATTGCCATCGGCATCCTTGAAATAGTCGATAAAGGACGTGAAGTCGTCAAAGGCGAAGTCGAGGGCGGCAAGATCTGGGTTGTCGGCCAGCAACTGCGTCAGGTTGACCAGGTACTCATTCTGGAGGTACGAATAGATAATGTCTTGCTCGATATAGACAAAGTCGTAGATGCCGGTTTGCGCCTGCATATCCTTGATCGCTTTGTCGTACTGTTGATCCCAGGACGTTGTCTCGAACTCGACGTTGATGCCTGTTGCCGCAGTAAAGGCTGGCGCCAGCAGATCTTTGACATAGTTCGAGGGCGGCGTGCTCTCCGAAATGCCGCGGATCGTCACACCTTGGTATGCGGCGGCGGCGTTTGCGAAGAAAGCGTCAGGGCTTGTGGCCGCGCTCGTCGCTTCCAGAGTGGCATCTGTATCTGTGATCGGGGCATCGGTTGCGGTCGCTGTTGTGGGTTCAGCGCTGGTTTGGTCAGGCGGGGGGGTGTTAGCGGCGTCTGGCGTTGTTGGCTGGCCTCCGCCACAGGCTGCCAGCAGCAGCAGGATGAGCAGCAAACTCAAGCTGCCGCTGAGTCGTGGCGAACGGGGCGTCTTCATAGACATAGCTCCTCCTTGTGTGCGAACAACAACATTCGGTACCATAAGCGATATTGTGCGTCTTGTTTGGCTCGTTCATTGGGCCTGCACTACAGCCAGCGCCGCTGAGCAGCAAGCTGCGCTATGGCGGCGCTGGGGTTTAGCTCGATCAGCAATGATCGATGCCTTGGACGTTATGCACGAGCGATATATCTGATCGGCGACACCGCCCACCAGTCAACGTGGTAGGATATGTCCACTGCTATCGCGATGGACTGGAAATATAGGCAACACAGCGTTGTAGGCATATGCTAGGATGGGCGAGACTATACACCTATCTGTTAAAATTGTCAATAGTTTTTAGGTAGAAAATAAGTTACTCTGGCAGAAAGACGAGGGACGACGAGGCGCAGAAACGAGGAGGCGCAAAAATAGGGAACATCTATTCGACAGTCAAGGCGGCGCGCCCTGCATCGCCGCCTCAGCCCTGCACCAGATTGACAGCGCCCCCGCCCCTCTGCTATGCTCTGCATAGATCCGCAGGCAACTCACAAAGGAGGTCCGCTCATGGCAACTCCACGCAACAATTGTGTATGGCCCCTCGCCCTACCGCTCGGTGAGGTGCGCCACCCCTGAGTGCGCCGGGATTCTTCCCGTATTTCATCTCTATTTGCATTCAACAGCGTTGAGTTGGGCGTGTCAGTGTAGCTGCCTGCCGCCTCAAGCTTCTTGCGCTCCATAATTATCGTTCTCTTTGCCTGGGGGTACTCAGCCCATCCGCTGATCGTCGGCGTGACGCTTGGCGCTGAGTTCGCCCGCCGGCTATCGAAAACGCTTGCGCCACGGATCTGCCCGTGGCTTTTGGATGGGTGGAGAACACAATGCCTAGCTCGCTGAAACAATTCCGGGATCTGCTGCTCGACTACCTCCGGGCCCAGTGGGCGCGTGTGTTGCTCCTGGCCCCACTGCTCTTCACCGGGATCGGCCTCCAGTTGATCAATCCGCAGATTGTACGCTTTTTTATCGACCAGGCCCAAGCCGGCGCCCCCGTTGACACCCTCATCCGCGCGGCGGGGCTCTTTCTGGCCTTGAGACTGCTCGGTCAGGTTTTATCCGTCCTCACAAGCTACGTCAGCAGCAACGTCATTTGGCGAACGACCAATCGCCTATGCACCGACCTGACCAAACACTGCCTCTCCCTCGATATGGCATTTCACACTGCACGCACTCCAGGTGAACTGTTCGAGCGGATCGACGGCGATGTGCAGCAGTTGGCGAATTTTTTGTCACTATTCGCTGTCCAAGTGCTGGGCAACCTCCTGCTCCTCAGCGGCATCCTCGTCGCCTTTGCGCTTGAGGATTGGCGCGTCGGGCTAGTCTTCACAGTCTTTTCTATTCTTGCACTCCTCTTGCTCTATCGGGTGCGCGGCGCTACCTCTG
>JAKSDJ010000380.1 GCA_022360155.1 Chloroflexales bacterium
CCGCACGGGATCATCGTGGCGCATTGCTACCAATACGAGCCGGGGCGCAGTACGTGGGTGATCGAGTTGGCCGAGTCTACCTGGGAGCGTCTGGGCTTCGCCGAGATGAGCGAGGCCGAATATATTGCGGCGCTGGAAATGATCTTCGCCGCCGAGCTGGATGGGCATAAGTTGATCGCCAATCACTCGTTTTGGCGCAACTTCCCGCTGATCTACAACGAGCGTTGGGTGAAAGACAAGCTGGTGCTGATCGGCGATGCGAAAGCGACCGCACACTACTCCATCGGTTCGGGCACGAAGCTGGCGATGGAAGACTCTATCGCCTTATATGAAGCGTTGCGCACGCAGAGCGATGTCACCGCCGCTCTGGCCGCCTTCGAGCGGGATCGGCGCGAGGAAGTGGAGAAGATGCAGTACGCTTCGGAGGTGTCGCTGAGCTGGTTCGAGCATATGGAGCGGTATTGGGGGATGGCGCCGGAACAGTTCGCCTTTGGCGTCATGTCGCGTTCCAAGCAGATCACCTACGAAAATCTCAAGCTGCGCGATGAGCGGTTTGTCGAGCACGTGAGTCACTGGTTCCGCCAGCAGGTGCGCGCCAAAGGCCATGCCATCGACGCTACGATGCCGCCAATATTTACCCCCTTCCAGTTACGGGATATGCTTGTGCCGAATCGGGTTGTGGTCTCGCCGATGGCGCAATATTCGGCTCAAGACGGGATGCCCAATGATTGGCACTTTGTGCATCTGGCCTCGCGCGCGATTGGCGGCGCGGGGTTGCTCTTTGTCGAGATGACCTGCCCATCGCCCGATGCTCGGATCACCCCCGGTTGCACCGGCCTGTACAGCGATGAGCATTGCCGCGCCTGGAAGCGGATTGTTGATTTCGTTCACACGCATAGCCAGGCCAAAATCTGCATGCAGCTCGGCCACGCCGGGCGCAAAGGCTCAACCCAACTTGGCTGGGAGCAGATGGACCAGCCGTTGCCCGCCGGGAATTGGCCGCTGTACTCGGCTTCGCCGCTGCCCTATTTTGAGAACAGCCAGGTTCCCAACGAAATGACGCGGGCGGATATGGATCGGGTGATCGAGGAGTTCGTGCGCGCGGCAGGTTATGCCGATCAGGCCGGTTTTGACATGCTCGAGGCGCATATGGCCCACGGCTACTTGCTGGCCAGCTTTATCTCCCCGCTGACAAATCGGCGCACCGATGCGTATGGGGGCAATGTCACTCGGCGCATGCGCTTCCCGCTGGAGCTGTTCGCGGCGCTGCGGGAAGTGTGGCCGGCGCACAAGCCGATGTCGGTACGCATCTCTGCGACGGATTGGCATCCGCAAGGGCTGTCCGATGCGGATCTTGTCGCTGCGGCCACTCTGCTCAAGGCCGCCGGCGCCGATCTGATCGACGTGTCAGCCGGGCAGACGACGCCGGACCAACGCCCGGTCTATGGCCGCATGTTCCAAACCCATTTTGCCGACAAAGTGCGCAATGAGGTCAGCATTGCGACGATGGCGGTGGGCAACATTACGACGGCGGATCAAGTCAATACGATCCTATTGCAAGGCCGCGCCGACCTGGTGGCGCTGGCGCGCCCGCATCTGGCCGACCCCTATTTTACCCTGCACGCCGCCGCGCATTACGGCTACGAGAGCCAGTATTGGCCGAACCCATATTTGACCGGTCGCGACCAAGCCTACCGCCTGGCGGAGCGCGACCAAGCCGAGTTACAAGCAATGCGCTTGGCGCTCAAGCCGGCGAGCCACGCACTTACAACGGAGCAGGAGTAGCGGCGACAGACACGAGTCGGACAGACTGCGCAAACATGATAGGATCGATTCGGTTGGGAAGGAACGCACGATGACGCACAACCTCACCTATGGCGACTATCTGCAATTGGATGCACTCTTGAGCCTCCAATCGCCAACGCGAAATGGCCCGCACACTATTGAGCATGACGAGTTGCTCTTTATCATTATTCACCAGGTCTATGAGCTCTGGTTCAAGGAAATCCTGCATGAATTGGAGTATGTACAAGCGCGGCTGCGTTTAGGCGATACCCCGCGGGCGACGCACACCTTGCGCCGCATCCTCACCATCCTGAAGATCACAGTGTCCCAGGTGGATATCCTCGAAACGATGACGCCGTTAGAGTTTAACTCCTTTCGCGGGTTTCTGGAAACGGCGAGCGGCTTTCAATCGGCGCAATTCCGCGAGATCGAGTTTATGTTAGGCCATAAGCGCGCGAATATTCTCAACCACTACGCCGATGATCCTGCCGGTCTGAGCCGGCTGCGCACACGCTACGCCGAAGCGACGCTCTGGGACGCTTTTTTGCATTACCTCCATTGCAATGGTCATCCGATCCCTGCGGAACACCTCAACCGCGACGTGACCGCAGCGCTCAAGCCTTCTGAGGAGATTCAGGCGATCCTGATCGATGTCTATCGGAGCGATCCGGAGTCGAGCAATGTGTGTGAGCGTTTGGTCGATATCGACGAAGGGCTGCAAGAGTGGCGCTATCGCCATGTTAAGATGGTCGAGCGCACCATCGGCATGAAAACCGGCACTGGCGGATCGAGCGGCGTGCAGTATCTGGCTGCGACGATCAAGTCGTTTTTCCCCGATCTGTGGATCATCCGCTCGCAGTTGTAGAGGAGGCAAGGATGCAACTCATTGATATTAGTCGCGCGCTGCACCCGAACATCGCGGTTTGGCCTGGCGATACGCCGTTTACATTGCAGCAGACGCTGGATCGCAGCGCTGGGGCGACCGTCAACCTCACAACCCTGACGATGAGTGCGCATACGGGTACGCATGTCGACGCACCGCGCCATTTCGTGACCGATGGAACGACTATCGCCCAGTTGGATTTGACGCCGTACTGGGGCCTGGCTCAGGTCATTACCATCGCGAAACCGGCGGGCGCGCTGTACCCCGATGATTTCGCGCACGTCGATCTCAGCCTGGCTCCGCGCTTGCTGGTCCGCTCTGCGGCGAGCGAGCGCGACCCAGCGGTCTTCGACGCGGAGATCGTCTATCCCAGCCCAGAGCTAGCCGATGCATTAGGACAAGCCGGCATCGTGCTGTATGGCACGGATGCGCCATCGATGGACGTGGTGGCGAGTGAGACGCTGCCGGGTCACGCGGCATTGTATCGTAACAAGATTGCGATCCTGGAAGGCCTCGATTTACGAGCCGCGGCTGACGGTGTCTATGAGTTGGCGGCGCTGCCGCTCAAAATCGTGATGGGCGACGGCAGCCCGGTGCGTGCCGTGTTGCGTGTATTGGATTCAAGCAAGGGAGGAAACGATGCTGTTTCGCGCTGATGCCGACTATGCGCGTGAACTCGATGCTAGTGATGAGTTGGCGCATGTTCGCAATGAGTTTGTGATTGCCGATCCTGATCAGATCTATCTTGATGGGAATTCGCTGGGGCGTTTGCCCAAAGCGACCGCTGCGTTGACGGCGGATATTGTCAACCAGCAGTGGGGCGAGCGACTGATTCGGGGCTGGAACGAGGGTTGGTTTACCGCGCCCGAGCGGATCGGCGCGAAGATTGCACAGCTCATCGGGGCCGATCCCGATGAGGTGATTGTGGCCGACTCGACCTCAATCAACTTGTTCAAGCTGGTTGTCGCGGTGTTACGCGCCTTCCCGCAGCGCTCGCGCATCCTCACCGATGATCTGAATTTTCCGTCCGATCTCTATATTCTGCAAGGCATCATTGATCTGCTTGGTGCGCAACACCAGGTGCATGTTGCGCGCTCGCCCGATAGCGTTCACGGGCCGGTCGTTGAACTGCGCGAGCGGCTGGATGCCGATGCCGCGCTGCTCACTCTATCGCATACGGTGTTCAAGAGCGGTTATGTGTACGACATGGCCGAGCTGACCGCCGCCGCGCACGCGCACGGGGCGCTGACGCTCTGGGATCTGAGCCATTCGGTCGGCGCCGTGCCGCTTGATCTCCATGCCGCCGGGGCGGATATGGCGATCGGCTGCACCTACAAGTATCTGAATGGCGGCCCAGGCTCGCCGGCGTTCCTCTTCATCCGCCGCGATCTGCAAGAGCGGCTCCATAATCCAATTACCGGCTGGATGGGCCAGCAGAATCCCTTTGACTTCGATCTGCGCTACCGGGCGACGCCGGGGATGCGCCACTTTCTGACCGGCACGCCGCAGGTGGTCTCGCTGGCGCTGATCGAGCCGGGGCTCGACGTGCTGCTGGCGGCGGGCATGGATCGCGTCCGCGCCAAGTCCGTGCGACAGAGCGAATATCTGATCCAGTTGTGGGAGGCGTTGTTGGCGCCGCTGGGCTTCAGCCTCAACTCGCCGCGCGACCCGCGCCAACGCGGATCGCACGTTTCGCTGGGCCATCCGCAGGGCTTATATATCGATCTGGCGTTGATCAATGATATGAATGTGTTGCCCGATTTTCGCATGCCAGACAATATCCGCTTAGGGATTGCGCCGCTGTACACGTCGTTCAGCGATATTCATACGGCGGTGACACGCATGCGCCAGATCGTTGTTGAGGGTTTGTTCGAGAAGTATGTCGACCAAGCGCCGGTGGTGACGTAATTGGCCGCGAAAGACGCGAAAGACGCGAAAGGCGCAAAAGACACGAAAGACGCGAAAGGCGCGAAAGACACGAAAGACGCAAAAGACGCGAGGCTTTTCGCGTCTTTTGCGCTCCAGACAAGCTCTCTAACCGCGCGAAAGGCGGGAATGGGTGTTGGCCATGCGGATGATTTCGACTTTGGGGTAACTGCCAAAATTGACGAGCAATCCAAGTTTCAGGTTGGTTGCTTTCAGGTAGTTCAGAAGCTGGGCTTTGTGTTCCGGCGCGATTTCTTTGGCTGCTTTCAGTTCAATAATGATTCTGGTGTAGCAGATAAAGTCCGGTTTATAAGTTTTCTTCAGTCGTTCACCCTTGTACATTATGAAAAGTTCCTTCTGCGCTTCGAAGGGAATACCCCTGGCATGAAACTCTTTTTCTAAGCATTCCTGATAGACTCCCTCCCGAAACCCACAGCCCATTTCTCGATATACATCGAATATCGCACCCTGAATAGCATAACTCTCGTCAGGATAGAGAACCTTTTCATGTGTCTCAGGCCGTTCGGGTCGTTCGTGGTGCATTCCACCCTCCTTGAACAGGATTTCTTGAATGTTTCGCACCTTATACCGACTTCTGGCGCCGAATAGTTTCGCACCGTTCGCAGTGTTCGTATCTGGTTGGGTTTTTAACTTTCGCGTCTTTCATATCTTTCGCGGCGAATCCATCCTTTACGCCTCGATCTGCGACAATGCCCGTAGCTTGAAGCGCTGGATTTTGCCGGTGGCTGTTTTCGGCAACTCTTCGACGAACGTGACCCAGCGCGGGCGCTTGAACTCCGCCATATGCTCGCGGCAATAGGCGATCAGCTCTTGCTCCAACGCGGCTGATGGCGCATGCCCAGATTTCAGCGCCACAAACGCATACGGCTTGATCAGATCCGACTGGTCGGGCCGCCCGATCACCGCGCATTCGAGCACCGCCGGATGGCGGATCAGCATACTCTCGACCTCCATCGGCGACACCCAGATGCCGCCGACTTTCAGCATATCATCGGAGCGCCCGGCGTGCCAATAATAGCCGTCGGCATCGGCGAAATACTTATCGCCGGTGAACAGCCACTCGCCGCGAAACGTCTGGCGACTCTTCTCGTACTGGTGCAAATAGGACAGCGCCGTGCATGGCCCCTTCACCAGGAGATTGCCGATCTCACCAGGAGGAACATCGCTGCCTTGCTCATCGATCAGCCGCACCGCGAACCCAGGGACCGGCTTGCCGCTGCTGCCGGGGCGAATATCGTCGGGGCGGTTGGAGATAAAGATGTGAATAACCTCGGTCGAGCCGATACCGTCGATAATATCCAGCCCGGTGCGTTCTTTCCACGCATGCCAGATTGGCGCGGGCAATGCTTCACCGGCGGAGACGCACAAGCGCAACGAGGAGAGGTCATAGTCAGCGAAGGAATCTTGCGTCAACGCGGCGGCATAGCCGGTCGGCGCGTTGTAGAGGATAGTCGGCTTAAAGCGTTGAATCATCGTTAGCACCTGGAGGGGATCGCGGGGCGAACCGCTGAACAGCACACAACTGGCCCCAACCGACCAAGGAAACATCAGGTTGCCGCCGGTGCCGAAGGTGAAGAACAGTTTGGCGACGGCGAACGTGCGATCGTCTTCGCGTAAGCCGAGAACCTGCCGCCCCCACAGTTGCGCGATAATCGGATAATCTTTGTGCGCATGCAGAATACCCTTCGGCTCGCCGGTGGTCCCGCTCGAATAGTTGAGCGCGCAAAAATCGTCGCGGTGGGTTGGGGTGGCCGCCAGCTCAGTCGAATGCTCGCCGATCCACGTCTCAAAGCAGAGGTATTCTGGGTGATTGTGCGCACCCAACACAATCACATGATCGAGGTCCGGCGCCTGATCACGGATCGCAGTGATCGCGGGGAGCAGCGCCGCGTGGACCACGATCGCGCGGGCGCAGCTATCGCGCAGCATATAGGCGTATTCGTGCGCCTTGAGGAGGGTATTCAAGCCCAGCGCAATCGCGCCGATCTTCATAACGCCGAAGAACGTCGTCACCCACTCCGCGCTGTCGGGTGCGAGAATCGCCACTGTTTCGCCGAAACGAATCCCCAAGCTCTTGAGCGCATTCCCAACCTGGTTGACTTCGTCCTGCACCTCGCGAAAGGTCATGGTGCGCTCAACGCTATAGAGCGCGACCTTATCGGCTCGTGCGGCGAGGTTGTGTTCAAGGATATCGACAACATTGTAGTAGACCGGCAGATCAGTGCTGTTCATAGCGTCAGTCCTCCCTGTGCGCGACATTGCGCATATTACTCGCCACGCCCGACAAGTTCACGGGCAATCACGATTCGCTGAATATGACTGCTGCCTTCGTAGATCTGTAACCCCTTGATATCGCGATAATACCGTTCGACCGGATAGGTGTTGGAGTAGCCCCGCCCGCCGTGCAGCAGCACCGCGTCGGAGGCCGCTTTGACAGCGATTTCGGTCGCGAAGAGCTTCGCAATCGAGGTTTCCTTGGTGGTGGGCCGGCCTTGCTGCTTCAGCGCGGCGGCGCGATAGACCAGCAGCCGCGCGGCGGCGACATCGGCGGCCATGTCGGCGAGATTGGCCTGGATCATTTGGAAGTCGGCGATGCGCTTGCCGAACTGCTTGCGGTCGCGGGTGAAGGCGACACAAGCGTCGAGGCAGGCCTGAGCCACCCCGACGGCGCCAGCCGCCACACCCAAGCGCCCGTGATCGAGCGCCGCCATCGCGATCTTGAAGCCAACACCAGCTTCACCGAGTAAGGCGCTCTTGGGCACGCGGCACTCCTGGAACACGATCCGCGCGTGGTCCGACGCGCGATGGCCCAGCTCTTGGCCCGGCATCTTCGCGCGCCAGATGCCAGGGGTTGCGGTATCGACCAGAAAAGCGCAGATCTCTTTGTGGCGCAGTGTGCGGTCGCGATTGGCAAAGACAATCGCCAGATCGGCGATATTCCCGTTAGTAATCCAGATCTTCTCGCCATTGAGAATGTAGGCGTCCGCCTCTTCGCGCGCAGTCGTCTCGATGCTCGCCGCGTCCGAGCCGGCGTTTGGCTCGGTCAAGCAGTAGCAGCCGATGATCTCGCCGGAGGCCAGCCGCGGGAGGTAGCGACGTTTGTGCTCTTCACTGGCCCAATCGTTGATGCAGAGCGAAACCAGCCCGGTGTGGACCGCCAGAAAGCCGCGCACCGACGAGTCCACCCGCCCCAGCTCCTCGTAGACCGTCGCGAAGCTGAGGTAGTCCATGCCGGCGCCGCCGTACTCCGGCTTCAGCGGGCCGGCGAGCAGCCCGAGTTCGCCCATACGCTGCACCAAATGGAGGGGGAACTCGCCGCGCTCATCGGCGGGACCGGCCAGCGGCGCAAGCTCTTGCTCGGCGAAGGCGCGGGCGCGGGCTTGAACAGCCTGTTGCTCGGCGGTGAGGTCAAACTGCATCGTCAGCTCCTAACACCGCGTACCCTTCCATTTCGACCAGCGCGTCTTCTTGGAAGAGCGATGTCACTTGAAAAAGGGCCATGACTGGATAATAAGCGCCAAAATAGTCTCGAAAGAGAACGCCGAGCGCTTTGCGGTTGGTGCGATAAGCCTGGAGATCGGTGACATACAGGTTCAGTTTGACGATATCGGTCATCACTCCGCCCGCCGCCGTGACAACAGCGTGGAGATTCGCCAGCACCTGGCGGTATTGAGCGACGATATCGCCTGGCTCAACGATCCGGCCATCGGGATCGCTCGCGTCCTGCCCGGCGAGAAAAAGCATCCGCCCGCCCGTGGTCAGAATCCCGTGGTTAAATCCAATTGGGCGCGCCAACTCCGGCGGATTGATAATTTGTTTGCTCATGGTTAGCGCCCTATGAAGGTAGGCTTGACCTTCTCACAAAAGGCGGCGTAGAAGCGCCGATGGTCTTCACTCATCATCAGCAGGGCTTGCGCCTGGGCTTCCGCTTCCAACGCCGTGAGCAGATCCATATTCCACTCGTTGGTCACCATTCGTTTCGTCATCGTGAAGGCCAGGCTGGGGCCTTGCGCTAGGCGGTGCGCCCACGCATAAGCCTCTGGCAGGAGTTGGTCGGGCGGTGTGATCCGGTTGACCAGGCCATAGCGTTCGGCTGTCAGGGCGTCTAGCGTGTCGCCGAACAGCAAGAGTTCCATCGCGCGGCCCTGCCCGACAATTCTTGGCAGCAGGTAGGCGGCGCCCATATCGGCCCCAGTCAAGCCTACCTTGGTGAAGAGGAAGGCGAACTTGGCCTGCTCTGACGCCAGCCGGAGATCGGAGGCAAGCGCGATGACAGCGCCGGCCCCAGCGGCTATGCCGTTGATTGCGGCAATAATTGGCTTGTCGAGCAGGCGCATATTGGCGATGAGTTCACCCGTCATCCGCGTAAATTCCAGATGCTCTTTCACATCGCGGTCGAGCAGCGCGCCGATGATGGAATGCACATCGCCGCCCGAGCAAAAGCCCCGTCCCGCCCCGGTCACGACAATCACCTTCACGGTGTCATCCCGGCGCAACGCTGCGAAAAGATCGCGGGCCTGAGCATAGATTTCGAGCGTCAGCGCATTCAACACATCAGGCCGATCAAACATGATGGTTGCAACGCCATCATCAATGGTATAGCCAAAATCGTAACTCAAAGCTACTCCTTTTCTCTAGTGTTATAACC
>JAKSDJ010000521.1 GCA_022360155.1 Chloroflexales bacterium
GTCTTTCTGAGTGATGCCGGTAATCGCGCCTGGCTGTCGGAGCAGATCAATGCGGGGATTACCAATGTCGAGGAGTTTGCCGACAACCTGCTCACAATGTCGCGCGACCAGTCACGTAAACATCAACAGTGGTTGATCAACCATCTCCAGAAAAAATATGGACTCTCTGATGCTCAACGTCAACGCCTCCACCGTGCAATCACGAAACAGGGTTACTCCGACGAGGAAATCGAAGAAATAGCTGAAGAGATGGCACAAGAAAAAGGAGGGGAACGTCCGCGTGGAGATAATCAACGTAGACACAAAAAGTGAAAATAATGGCATAGGCTGATGCACTGAGACCCCAAGTACCGTCTTGAGAGTTACGTCAACATCTCAAGGAGTAACGGAAGCCGCCCTGCGCAGACGTTCACGTGATATGTATGGAGTGAGCATCTGCTCTGCTCGTTGACGATACCGTCATTCCAACATGACGTTGACGTGACCTGCTTCAATGGTCTACACTGGGCTATGACCGTGTCCTAATGATATGCTGACTCGTGCAATGCTTCACTATTGCTATGACAGAATGGAAGTCTATGCAAGAACGAATTCGTGACACTTTACAGGTTCTGGTGGGCCTCCCTATGTGGGATGCTGGTCGCGCCGCGAACCTGATCTGGTTCCATTTCGGCGCAAAGCAACTCATCAAGGGTAGGAAGGGGGATCTCCGCGAAGTGGGAGAATATGCGCTGCATCTGCAATGCGCTTGGCGGATTGTGCATCTCGACTCGATTGTCGTCGCCTCCAATGATCGCCTCTATCCGCGCGACGATCCTCGTCATGAGCCCCCAGATTTTGACTGGATGGTTCCTGGGGCCAATCGTTGCGATGAACAGTTAGAATGCCTCTTTACCACATTCGACCCAAGCCAGCTCATCGTGCAAGCAGTGGAAACGGATCGTGTTGGGGGCTTTCAGCTATCTATGGGCCGTGGTCTTGCCCTTGAGGTGTTTCCCAATAACTCGTTCGACGCTGAGTGCTGGCGCTTCTTTTGCTTCTCCCGCGACGAGCGCCATCTGGTCGTCACCGGCGCAGGGATTGAAGACGATGACGATGCGGAGGAGGAAGACGATGACGATGCCTTCATGTGAGCGTCGTGGCGAACGCATCGTTGTCAGGCTAAGCTGGTTACTGGTTGCGCAATGACTCCTCCTTTGTGGCCCGCACGTCACGCAGATGCGGACGTGCGGGCGCTCCCACGTGTTGTATGTCCACTGCCTACGAGCCTCGTCGAAACACACAACGCTTTTTACCAGAATGTAAGCAATGCTGCTCCTGGTGTATCGTGAACAGCGGGCAGCGTCTCTCAATCGCTGCATAACGACCCGGACCACAACCTGCGAACACCGAGCGCTTATGCTCCAACTCGCGCTCCGGCGGCGACGGCCCGTTGAACCCGCAGGAACTGAACCGGTATAGCTACGTGAACCCCAACCCGGTACGCTCCACCGACTCAACCGGCCACTTCATCGACACGCTGGTCGATGTCGCCTTTATCGCCGACGACATCGACGATATCGCCGCCAACGGCTATACCGCCGAAAAAGGGGCGGTGCTCGCCGCCGATGTCGCCAGCGCGGCCGTGCCGGGGATGACCGGCGGCGGGGCGATCGTCCGCGCCGCCGCCCACGCCGACGACGTGGTCGATGCGCACAAAGTGGCAAACAAGGCCGCCGCCACGGTCAAGACGACCAAACAGACGACGAAGCATACCCCGACGCATTCGTCGACCAAGAGCACCTCGACCGGTGGGTGTAGCTTCACCCCCAA
>JAKSDJ010000993.1 GCA_022360155.1 Chloroflexales bacterium
TAATAAGATCTACCAGGACATCCTGACCCGTACACAAAACACCCGAAAAGCAAAATATCCGTGATACAGCAATCCAACGGCTCTCATGGCCTCAGCTAAGGCGCTTTCCAGATATCTTTGTTAGTACAGCGAAACACAGATTTGACCCATGACTCGGGAGAGTACAGAGGGGCTTCACTCTTCTGAGATGTTCCCAACCGAACTAGCACGCTTGGATCTGCCAGCGGCGTACGCACGACACAGACTATGCGCGATTATCTCGACAACCGACCGATCAAACTGCGGCGCGAACGTCTGCCCTCCTCGTGGCGGCCATATGTGTTTGGTCTGTTACTCTGCGTGTTCGCTGTTATCTTCTGGTTGCTCGACACACAAGGGTTATTCGCCCCAGTACGCGGCTTTGCCCAACAGGGCTTGAGCCCGATCACCCGCAACCTTACCGACTTGCGCGACGGTATGGTAGGATTCTGGACGGGCGTAGGCGATGTTCAAAGCCTTCGCGACGAAAACGAAGCGCTAAAGCAAAAGGTCAGCGAACTCGAGGCGGACTTGATTGCCTATCAACAAGATAAAATCGAACTTGAACGATTACGCCAACAACTCGATATCCAGCAATATCAGCCCTGGCTTCTGCGTGGGGCGGAAGTGACAGTACGATCTCCTGATGCAGGTCGACGAGTCATTACTATTGCTTGCGGCAGTAACGACGGCGTCAAAGTAGGCATGGCCGTTGTGGGCCAAACGGGCAGTGCACCAGCCGCCCTTATCGGCATTGTTGAGGCGATTGGCCCTAGGACTGCAGATGTGTTGTTGATCACCGATATCGGCAGCCAGATTAGTGCGCGCGTGCTGCACGACAACGATACAGCCCTTGGCTTAGTCCAAGGTCAATGGCAGTATGGCTCGCGTCTGCGCTTAGAACAACTCGAGCGCGAGGCTCATCTATCCGTCGGTGACGCTGTCGTAAGCGCAGGGCTAAGCAGGGCGCTTAATTTACCGCTCGATTTAGCGATTGTCCCTGCAGGAATTCCAATTGGCAGCATCGAGTCAATTGATATGGATGGACCTGCACGCATCGCTGAACTGCGACCTTATGTGGACCCGGACCAGGTGCGCAACGTATGGGTGATTATCGACCAAAGCGACTAGACGAGCGGTTGATCCGAGAAGGATTGTTGATACTTGGTCTGGTTTGTCTAACACTGGTACAGGTATCACTACTGAATACGCCGGTTGGTTTTCCGCCAGCTATTGTTTTGGTTTTTGTTATATGCCGGGTTCTGATTGGAATCCATGCACCGAATATCGAAAGCGGCATTAGCGGTGCGATGCGTTGGGCTTTCTACAGTGGCATTGCGCTGGATATTATGACGGCAACACCGATCGGATCCCACGCTCTTGCGCTCCTCATCGCCGCAATACTCGTCGCAGCGATCAGCAGTTTAGTACGAGTTGAAGGTCTGTTATTTCCCTTGCTTGCGGTCTTGCTTGGCACACTGGTCTATGAGACGACTCTGGCTTGGTTGTACACATTGACAACCGTACCGCTGGATTGGTCACGCTATGCTATCGCTGTCATTATACCCAGCATTTTACTTGCTCTTGTCCCAACGCTGCCAGTCTTTTTCATCATGCGTTGGATTGAACTGCGACGCCAGGATGCTGTGTAATCGAGCAAACCTCCCAGGAATTGGCATACTGCTTGGAACACTGTGAACAGTTATTGCAAGGCAATCCTTCATCTCACGACTAGCTGCTTCATTTTCAGGACAGGGCAGGGACAATGCAGCGACTAATGATCTTAAGAGGAGTAGTGCTGCTCCTTGTCATAGTTCTATCTGGTCGGCTCTACCAGTTGCAATTGGTAGACAATGAAGCGCGTCGTTATGGCGGCGAAACCGAAGTGATCACGCTTCGGCCCATTACCGTGGCGCCGCGGCGCGGCGAGATTTTTGCCCGTGATGGGAAAACCTTACTTGCCGAGAGCAAACCAATCTACACAATTGCGATACTGCCAGACAGCCTGCCATCACGAGGCTCGGAGCGACGCGCCCAAGTCCTCGGCGAACTGGCTCAACTCGCCATGATGAATAGCACCATAGCTATTTCGCCTTCCATTGCTCTACAGCACAACCCGCAACTACATAACGATCTGGAGGCGCTCGGCATCGATAACGAATTGTATCCAGGCGCCAGTGACACAGCTACTGTTACGCTTCAAGCCGCTCAAACTATGCCAGCGCTTGCCCTAACCCAGACATACAGCGATGTGCTGACGTTCAACAACCCTATTGAAGAGCTTATTTTGGAGAGCAACGTACCACGCTATCAAACTATATCGATTAAGCCTGACGTATCGCATGCGCTGGCCCTAGCCGTCCGCGAGAACAGTACCCATATGCCTGGCGTGATGGTGGTTGAGGGGTATCGCCGCCACTATCCGCAAAGTGCTCATGTATCTTCCTTATCGCATCTGTTAGGGCATATCGGACATATCAGCCAGTGTGAACTTGCAAGCGAGAATCCAACATTTTCATGGTTGAACAGCTTGCTCAATACCGTTAGTGATGCAGCAAGTTGCGGGCTGATCGCCCGCCAGATTGAAACGGGTCCGCTTGGCGTCTCGATTTATCAGCACGACGATTCGATCGGTAAAGACGGCCTAGAAGCCAGCTACGAAACCGAATTACGAGGCAGCTTGGGCATCGAGAACATAGGGGTGGATGCGCTTGAACGCCAAGTCATTCCAGCACGAACCCTCCAACCAGTCCAAAACGGCAACAACTTAATCCTAACGATCGACTTGGACTTTCAACACCAGACTGAAACGATTCTCCGGCGCTGGCTCGACGAAAGCGAGGCGCGACGCAAAGCGGCCAAAGATCACCGGAACGACTATCCGCCTATTACAAGCGGCGTTGCCGTCGCGCTCGACCCGCGCAATGGGCAAGTACTGGCTATGGTCAGCGTACCCAACTTCGATAACAACATTTGGGTAGACCCAGCACGCGAAGCTGAACTGATGAATCTCCTTGCTCCTAAAGATCCCCAAGCCCGCGAAGAATTAGAGCGATTGACTCCGCTCTACAATCGCGCTATTGCCGGTTTGTATCCGGCTGGCTCAACACTCAAGCAGTTTGTCGGAGCGATCGCTTTACAAAAAGGTGTAATCCAAGCGGACACACGCCTTCGAGATCCCGGTGTACTTGTGCTCACCCAGAGTGATGGCGCCCAGTTTGTTCTCCCCAACTCAGTGCGTCGGAACAACGGCCCAATCACCGTCTCGGACGCGCTAAAAGTTTCATCGAACGTGTTCTTTGCTTCGATTGCCGGCGGGAACAACGAGGTCGACAACCTCGGCCCTAGCGACTTTCGCACGAATGGGTTACAGATCGAGCAATTGGCCGAGGGGCTTGAGTGGTTCGGACTGGGCCGTCCCACCGGCATTCGGCTGGCCGGTGAAGGATCAGGGCTTGTGCCAACACCGACGTGGAAGGCCTATCGCCTCCGCGAACCTTGGACAACCGGCGATACTTATAACATGGCGATTGGACAAGGCTATCTGACTGTGACGCCACTGCAACTCGTTACTGCAGCCTCAGCGATTGCGGACGATGGGACGATCTATCGCCCACAGATTGTTGAGAGGATCACCGATAGCAGCGGTCACACAGTTCAAGGGTTCACATCGGAAGTGACACACCAAGTCGATATAGAGCCCGCCCATCTCCAAACCATCCGCGAGGGGATGCGTCGTTCGGTTACGGAGGGCGCTAATGTTGCAGCGCGCGATGATTGTTCTGGCTTAAGCATCGCTGGGAAAACCGGGACTGCTGAGTTTGGCAATGTATTCTACACATCCGATGGCAAGCAGAGCCGGCGTAGCCACTCATGGTTTGTTGGCTTCGCTCCTTATGACGATCCGCAGATCGCTGTGGTCGTCCTGCTGGAGGGCACCGGCGATCTCAACGATGGTTCGGCAACCTTGGCCGCACCAGCGGTGACACAGATCATGCAGGCGTATTTTCAAATCACCCCCCCAGCCGACACACTACGCGGCTGCCCAGTGCTGCCGCGGTAGAATAATGAAACCCACCAGCAAGCACCGATCGACCAACGACAACTCCTCTGGAACCAACAGCGAATATTGCATACAGTTGGTGTTGGTCTTTTGTTCTGCGTCTGCTATAATACGGCGATAACATCGGATTTTTCGAGCAAAGCGTTATGAACAACCTGGTCAGCATTAAAGGCAGCAAAGACGGCCTGCGGATGAATCTCGATGAGACTGCTGAGTGGCCCGCGATCATGTCTGCGCTTCAAGTTCAGTTAGGGCAGGGCGGCAGCTTCTTTGCCGGGGCGCGCCTGATCGTCGATATTGGCGAGCGTTTACTGAACGAACAACAACTCTCGGAAGTGTTAGCATTGATGCAACAACATGGCTTGCAACCCGACTCGCTGGCTGCGACCGCCCGAGAGAGCCGGAATATCGCTCGCTCTGCTGGATTGACAGCGCGGCCAGCGACACGACGCAATACTACTGTACCGACAATATCGGGGGAGTATGAAGCGATCTTGCTCTGCCGGACGGTGCGCTCGGGTCAAGTTATCCGCCACCACGGTCATATCACCTTGGTCGGCGATGTCAATCCTGGTGCGGAACTGATTGCCGGCGGCAATGTCATCGTCTGGGGGCGGCTGCGCGGGTTGGTCCACGCTGGGGCGTTAGGTGATCGCAGTTCTCTGATCAGCGCCCTGGAACTACAACCAACCCAGCTCCGCATTGCCGACCTGATTGCGCGGACGCCCGAGGGAACGAGCAGCCGCACACCCGAGATCGCTCGGGTCGAGACTGACCGGATCATCGTCGAATCCTGGGAAGGTTTCCGCAGAAGCTGACAGTCAGGGCTTTGACCCTTCGGTCCCTGCTCCAGCCCTGGCATTCCAAGTGTCTTCCATCACACAACATAGCGGGACATGCTCTGTCTAGAAGTCCCGACGCAGGAGTAGCTATGGCGCGCGTCATCACAATTACATCCGGCAAAGGCGGTGTTGGCAAAACCACCACTACAGCGAATCTCGGCACGGCACTGGCAATGCAGGGGGCGCGTGTAGCAGTTGTTGACGCTGACATTGGACTACGTAACCTTGACGTGGTAATGGGCTTAGAAAATCGTATCGTCTATGACCTCGTAGATATTGTCGAAGGCCGCGCGCGTTTACGCCAGGCGTTGATCAAAGACAAGCGGCTCCCTGAGCTCTGCCTCTTACCCGCAGCTCAGACGCGCGATAAGGACTCGGTCAGCACTGATGATATGATCGCACTGACCAATCAACTCCGAGCCGAGTTCGATTATGTCTTAATTGACAGTCCAGCCGGCATTGAGGGCGGATTTCGCAATGCTATCGCTGGAGCCGATGAGGTTCTTATTATTACCACGCCGGAGGTTTCAGCCGTGCGCGACGCTGACCGGATTGTCGGCCTCGTCGAGGCAGCTGAAAAGGGACCGCCCGCGTTGGTTATCAACCGAATTAAGCCGCGGATGGTCAATCGGGGGGAGATGCTTTCGGTCGAGGATGTGGTCGAAACACTGGCAATCGATCTGATGGGCGTCGTTCCAGAAGATGAAGCCATTGTTACATCGACGAACCGTGGCGAAGCGGCTGTATTCGATCAGCAATCTCTGGCAGGACGAGCCTTCTTTGATATTGCTCGGCGACTCACTGGGGAAGATGTGCCCCTAATGGCCCTAGATGACCAGCAGGGTATGCTTGAACGATTATTCGGTTTGTTTGGGCGCAAACGCGCCTAGGAGATCGTTTGACCCTCGTATCACCATAACAAAAATGCATGCGGGTCTTCCCACCAAAAAACGTTTCCCCACTCGGATGGGGAAAGAACAATAACTACGACAAATAGCTTGCTGATTCAAGCGACAACAGCCTAGGCAGCAGCCCCAAAATGGTCTTTTCAAATCAACGTTTGTATTTTACACTCAAACATCTGGCTTGCTCTTGCACTAGACCAGCCGATAACGAGCAAGTATTATCGGGGTGGAGGACGCCGTGAGTTTTTTTGATAACCTGTTTCGTGGTCGACGTGAGCGTAGCGCTGCTGTTGCCAAAGAGCGCTTGCTTACTGTGCTGGTGCATGATCGCGTCAAGCTGACCCCCGAGGCGCTTGAACAGCTCAAGGCTGAACTTGCAGCCGTGATTAGCCGCTATATGCCAGCAGCTGAGCCCGGCGAGATCGAGGTTACACTCTTGCGCGGCGAGGCGAACGATTACCTGAAAGCTGACGTACCAATTCGCCGCTCCAAACTCGACGATTAGTACAGCAATGCAAGAAGAGTCACAACCAGTTCGTTTCTCGATACAAGCCAAGCTGATCACGGTTGGGCTGATCGTTGGATTGGCCATCCTGTTGATCTATTTGGTTCAGCATATTCTCGCACCATTTATCGCTGCCATTATCACCGCCTATTTGTTCAATCCGCTGATCAGCATTTTGCAACGACAGACCAACATCGGGCGCGGGATCTGGATTACCATTCTCTACATTCTGGCATTCTCGCTGATCTATAGTGTGGGAACGCTGGTGTGGCCTCGGATTACCGCCCAATACCAAGAACTGGCCTCGTGGATCCCCACGCTCATTACTGACATCACGAAGGAACTCGAAGGAAATCGGACTATTGACCTGGGAACAGGGCTAACCATCGATCTTGCGCCATTAGGAGAACAGGTCGGCGATCTGATCA
>JAKSDJ010000394.1 GCA_022360155.1 Chloroflexales bacterium
ATCGCTAACACAAGCACAATACTCAATAGCGGCAAAACAACAAACTGAGCCAAGTTTATGATCATGCGAACACCCCGCGTACGGCGCGCTCCAGGCCGCCCTTGATCGACTGGCGAAAGGTATCCGGGTCGTCGACATCGATGGCGTGAACATACAATACCTTCCGATCATCGGAGACATCCAGACTCAGCGTGCCTGGCGTCAGCGTAATAATATTGGCAAGCATCGTAATCTCGACATCACTCGTGACATCAAGCGGTACGGCGATAATCCCTGGGCGCAACTTGGCCCGCGGCGTAAACAGCACGGTGCGCGCGACATTCAAGTTGGCGACGATGATCTCCCAGAGGATATAGAGCACAAAGCGCACAACCACCGGCCCCTTCTCGAAATAGCGCTCACCGCCGATCTGCCCGCGCGCTAGCCAGAGCAAGCCGAAGCCAAGCGCAAAACCGAAAGCCAGATCAAGCGGGCCAAACTGCCCGGTGAGTGCGACCCAGGTCAGGGCGAATAACAGATTCAAGAGAAACATGCTTTCCTCGCTTCCTCTCAGATGCGGCGTCGCGCTACCCTAGCGCAGCACCGCCTGGACATAGGTCGTCGGGTCCACAAGCTGTTCGGCGGCGCGCAACGACAGCGCAAAGAACGGCTCGGCGGCGACACCCATCACCACCGTCAGCACGCCGAGCGTCGCGGTCGGGACAAGCAGCGTGGTCCAGTTTGCCCCCGGCTTGGCGGCCGCGCTGATCTCGGACGCGCGTCCTGCTCCGGCGGGAAGCGGCTTCCAGAAGACCTCGGCCCAGATCTTGGTCATCGAGAAGAGGGTCAGCACGCTTACGCCCAGCGCGACGGCGACAATGACGGGTTGGCCGACCTCGAGACCAGCCTGCACCAGGGCAAACTTGGCGAAAAACCCGGAGAGCGGCGGAATACCGGCCAGGGCCATTGCCGGCACGAAGAACAGTATCGCCAGGACGGGGGCATGCTCATAGAGCCCGCCGGAACGCCGCAGGTCCGACGTGCCTAGCACCCGTTCGGCGGCGCCGCCGATCAGGAATAGCGCCGACTTCGCCAGGATGACGTGGACCATAAAGAAGATCGCCGCCGCCAACGAGAGCGTCGTGAACAGGCCCAGGCCCATCAGCAGATACCCGATCTGGCTGACGATGTGGAAGGCCAGAAGGCGGCGCGTCTCCATCTGCGCCACAGCCCCGAGCACGCCGGTCACCATTGTCAGCCCGGCAACGACGATCAGCAGGGTGTGGGTAAAGGCGGTGTCTTGCACGAAGATCAGCGTGAAGACCCGCATCAGCGAGTAGACGCCGACTTTGGTCAGCAGCGCCGAGAGTAGCACCGTGACAATAAACGGCGGCGTATGATACGAGGAAGGCAGCCAGCTAAACAGCGGAAATATCGCCGCCTTGATGCCGAACGCAACCAGGAAGAGCATCGACAGGGGCGGCAGCAAAGCGTTCGCCGCGCCTTCGGGTGTGCGCACCACTTGGGCGATATCGGCCATGTTCAAGGCGCCGAGCGAGCCGTAGAGAACGCCGACCGCGGTCAGGAACATGGCCGAAGCCATTAGGTTCAGCGTGACATACTTGATCGCGCCTTCGAGCTGTGCGCGGGCGCCGCCGAGCGCCATCATGACGAACGAGGCCATGAGCATCACTTCATACCAAACGAAGAGGTTAAAGAGATCGCCGGTCAAAAACGCGCCGCTCACCCCCATCAGCAGTGTATGCAGGAGCGGATAGTAGCCGTACTGCTCACGCTTGGCGTCGATGCTGCCCAACGACGCGACCGCGACAACCAGCCCCATCAGGCCGGTTACGGCGACCATAATCGCGCTGAACAGATCGGCCACAAAGGTGATCCCGAAGGGCGCTGGCCAATTGCCAAGTTGGATGACCAGAATATCCGACTGCACGACCTGGAACAGCAGCGCCAGCGCCGCTACACAGAGCGTCGCCGCTCCTACGATATTTACTGTGCGCTGCGCGGCCACGCGGCCCCAGAGCAGCAGCAGCACAATCGCCGTCGTCAGCGGAATCAAAATTGGGAGTGCGAGCATACTATTCATGTTTCTTTATCCGTGTCACGTAGCTGATTCAGATCATCGGCGCCGACCGACTGGTAGGCTCGCTTGAAGAGTACTAGGGCGAACGCCTGCACCCCGAAGCCAATCACGATCGCCGTCAGGACCAGCGCTTGCGGCAGCGGATCGGCGTACGGCGCGACCAGCGCGTTTGCATCGGGTGCGATCAGGGGCGGCGCCCCACGGGTCAAGCGAGCGCTGGTAAAGATCAAGAGGTTCGTGCCGTGTCCAAGCAGCATCAACCCGATAATCACCTTCACGAGGCTCAAGCGCAGAATCATGTAGATCCCGGCGGCATAGAGTGCGCCAATAACAAGCGCCCATAACAGTTCCATTCTTATTCCTCCATCAACGTAAAGATGATGGTCAGGCTAATGCCCATGACCAGGAGATACACGCCAACGTCGAAGAGCAGCGGCGTTCCGACTTTGCCGATGACCGGCAGGGGTTGTGGGTACCACAGCCCAGTCATAAACGCATCGCCCAGAAATATGGCGGGGAGACCGCTGATCACTGCCACCAGCAGACCGAGCGCAATCAGTGTACGTGGATTGATTCGCATCGTTTGCATCGCTTCGGTGACGCCATAAGCCATTCCATACAGCGTAAACGCCGTAGCGGCCACCAGGCCGCCCACGAAGCCGCCGCCGGGCACGTTGTGGCCGCGGATAAGCAGAAAAACCGAGAAAATCAAGAGCAGCGGGGGCAACAGCCGCGCGTTCGTATTAAAAATCAGCGTTCCCATTACGATTGCTCCTTGTCAAGGCGCAGCCGGATCAGCGCATAGATGCCCACGGCCGCCAGCGCCAAGACCGTAATCTCGCCGAGGGTGTCCAGGGCGCGGAAATCGACCAATATCACGTTGACGACATTGCGCCCCGATGCTAGCGGCCAGCTATTCTCGGCGAAATATTCGCTCAAGCGTGACTCGCTGTTCTGGGAGACGACCGCCAGGGTCAGCGTGGTCATGAGCGTGCCGACGGAGAGCGCCACGATGGCATCACGGATGCGCGACGCCATTCCCGAGAGCCGGTTAAACGTCGGCAGGCGATAGATGACTAGCACAAAGAGAATGACGGTCAGCGACTCGATTGCGAACTGGGTCATCGCCAGGTCGGCGCCGCCATAGAACAGAAAGACCAGCGCTATCCCATAGCCGACCGCGCCGATGGCGACGACGGCGGTCAGCCGCGACCGCGTGCTCACAATGACGGCAATCGCCGCCAACATCATCACGGCGACCAAGGCTTCATAGAAGCGAATGTCGATCCAATTCGTAGGAATGCGCAATGGGGTGGAGCGGAGCAGCGCAAAACTGACCAGCAGCACGGCGCTCCCGATGCTCATCAGCAAATAGCGCTGCAACGAGCCATTCTGGATGATCCGCGTCTGGAGGCGGGCCAGATTGAGCATTCCGTCGAGCGCCACTTGGTAGAGGCGGGTTGGCCCCAAGGCGGCCAGCGGCGCCCGCATGGCGCTGAAGCGGCTGAGTACGCTGCGGCCCAGATACAAGCCGACGCCGAGCGCAATCGTCACCACGCTGAGCGCCAGCGCCTGCCCGGCTGCACCTTCGATACCGGCCCACAGCAAAAGCTCGACGGTCTTGGTTTCGCCAATAACCGCGCTTGTGGCCGGCCCGACGATCCAATTCCCGATCTGCACCGAAAACAGGGCGACAAGCAGTCCTATCACAGCGAGGATCAGCGGGCCTAGCCACATGCTCAGCGGGGCCTCGTAGGCTCGCTGCGGCGGGTTGCCCTCCTTGCCCAGGAAGACGCGCACGAAGACCAGGCCGGCCGCTGCGACGACAAACACATTTCCCAGCACAGCCGCGCTGATCAGGATGGGCTCTTCGAGCTTGGCTTTGTAGAGCGCTTCTTTCGCGATGAAGCCAAAGAGCGGCGGTAAGCCCGCCATCGAGAAGGCCGCCAACCCGCCCGCCGCCATCGTAATCGGCATACTGTGGCGCAGCCCGCCAAGCTGGCTGATATCGCGGGAGCCTGTCGCCTGGTCGATCGAGCCGGCAACCATGAACAGCGCGCCTTTGTACAGCGCGTGCCCGATCAGAAAGACCACGGCGGCCTTGAGTGCGTCAGTTGTGCCGATGCCGATCAACGAGACAAGGGCGCCAAGGGCGCTGACTGTGGTATAGGCCAAAATGCGTTTGAGGTCGGTCTGTTGTATCGCCAGAAAGCCGCCCAGCAGCATCGTCGCCGACCCGACGCTGGTGAGCGTAATCTGCCAGACTTCCGTGCTGCCCAACACCGGGTTGAGCCGCGCCAGCAGATAAACGCCGGCTTTCACCATCGTCGCCGAATGCAGATAGGCGCTGATCGGGGTTGGCGCTTCCATCGCTCCCGGTAGCCAGAAATGAAAGGGAACCTGGGCCGATTTGGTAAACGCCCCGATAAGGATCAGGACCAGGATCGGCAGATAGAGCGGATGCGCCGCCAGGCTGCCCTGCGCCAGCAGCGCACTGATTTCGGTTGTGCCGCCGGCGATAGCCAGCAACACCATCCCGGCCAGCAAGGCCAGCCCGCCGGCGCCCGTCACCAGCAGACCCTGCAGGGCGGCTTTGCGCGCCTGCTCATAGTTGTGCTTGTATCCGATCAGCAAGTACGAACTGATCGTGGTTAATTCCCAGAAGACAAAAAGGCTGATCAAGTTATCGCTGGTTACCAGACCAACCATTGCGGCCATAAACAGCAAGAGAAAGGCGTACAAGCGCCCGAGTTGCGCATCGGCGCCCATATAGCCGCCGGCGTAGACTAGCACCAGCGCGCCAATGCCACAGATCAGCAATGCGAAGAGCAGGCTCAAGCCATCGAGGCGAAACGACAGGCTGATGTCCAGGCTCGGTATCCATGGATAGCTGAAAGTTAACACTTGCCCACTGCCGATAATGGGGAGAAACTGGAGAAAGTAGATCAACAGCGTCAGCGGGAGCAGGGCGATGATCCAGCCCGTTGATCCGCGCCCGACACGGTAGATCCACGGCACGACCAGTGAAAGACTAAAACCGGAAAGAATAGCAGTAAGCATCTTTTCTCAACTCCAAATTAGCAAAACCCTCCAATGAAAAGGAGCCTTCCCCATAGCGTCCTGCGGTCCTTTGACGGATACTCCATCCATACCTGACGCCTGACGACCAGCATGTGACAATGTCTGCACATCTGTTACTCCTTACCACAACACACACCAAAAAGACTGACAACCTTTGCTTGTTCGCCGGGCTTGATGTTAGGCAGGGTTGGATCTGATTCTGGCGACAAAAATAGCAAGACCACCACGGCAGTAGATGTCGTGGCGGTCTTGCCAGTAGTGATGTGATGCACGTACGATTAGCCGGAGGAATTCCTCGAAATGACGACTAATCGGCCCGCCAAGCGGGTGGCTACTCCCCAACCATTACCAATCATAACAGAATGCACAGGCTTTGTCAATGTTTCGAGCAGCTTTGTTGTGCAAGGCCGCTCGGATGTGTCATACCTTCACTGTGCCTATCTGTGCTAACCTCATAAGAAGCGGTCTGAAACGGTTCAATCACGTCCCCAAACGCTATATGCCGCACCTGACAGATCCTGCCGAGGCTTTTCAGACAGGCTTGTGTCCTGCAAGAGCGCGCAGCTGACGAGCGATCGCGCGCTTTTGAGCCTCGCAAGGTTTTCAAAACCTTGCGAGGCTTCGCTGCCGTTGTGGCCGTTCGACCCAGCGCCGTCTATGTCGCCGTCAGGCTTCGCCTGTTCGGGCGACGCACGCCGGCATCCCAAAACGCGCTACGCGCTCGTTGACCGCCCCGGACACACCAAGCGATAGGCGTAGACGGTCTGCGCAACCCGTATCGCCCGCTTGACAAATAAGCAAA
>JAKSDJ010000938.1 GCA_022360155.1 Chloroflexales bacterium
CTGGAAGCAGTAAAAAACAAAGCGGTTATGAGGTGATCTGAATACTGACATGAATGCACCAAAAGTCATGTCCTCAGCTCGCTTGTCTATAAGAGCACACTTGCCAATCAACTGTCGGCTTCCATTACGTACGCAAATAAGCAAGTCGCCATCACGAACAATGATTCGCTCAGGAACTTTCACGTTAACGAAGACGTTATCTTGGAATTCAAGAATTCCATTACCGATGTTCGACGACCGCAGTACCAGGAGACCATCAGAGGTGACATTGCTTGGGTCGTAGGTCAGTCCAATTAGGCAATGACCAATCTCTCTCAAAGTTCGTGTCTCCCACTCCTCCGGAATCACCCCCGCCTCGGTGCGCTTGTAGCCCGGCGGCACGTCTTCTAGCGAGGGGGGGCTAGCGAGTGTGGAAGTCTTCTCCATTCTCAACTCTCCATTCTCCATTCGCTCCCCCACACCAGCCCCATCTTCTTCAGGTGCGCTTCCACTTTGGCCGTTAGCGCGTCCACCTCTTGCTCCAGTTCCGACAGCGGGCGGGCGTAGCGCTCTTCGAGTTCTTTGACCCGGTTGGCAAGCCCCTGGGTCAGGCGCTGCACCTCACTCGTGATCGCAGCGAGCTCGGTAGTGAAGTAGCGGTCGACAATGGCGGTCTGAATGGCGGTCAGCCACTTGTCGTCAATCACCAGCGTCTTGATCTCACCTTCCGCCGTGCTGAGGGTTGCGTACTTCTCCAGCACCTCGGCATCCAGTTTGGCTTGGGCGTCTTTCACCGCTTTAGCAGCGCCGGCTTCGGCGTCGATCAGCGCCAGGCATTGCTCCAATACCGCGATCTCGTCCGCGTCGTCCGCCTCGATTGTCAACTGTCCGTTATCGGTTTTCAGTTGCTTCAGCCGCGCCTTCACGCTGCCCTTGGTGACTTTCCCCTTCTCGTTGATTGCGTCTTCCAGCAGCCCTTCTTCGCCGGTATATTCGTCGATGAACTCTTCCAATGCTCGGGCGGCAGCTTCCTGTTTGGCCTGCAAAGCATCGATATTGGCCTGTCTGTCGGCAAAGTAACGTGCAACGATCAAGTAGGGCGGTATCAGATCCAGCTTGTACTTTTTGCCGCCAATCACGAGGTCAGGCGCCTCCTTGATCTTCTTCGCATTGTCCTCGATAATCCCGCGCGGCCTGGCAGCTTCGGCCCAGCCGTCGGCGGCGATCAAGTAGACATCGTCCTGCATCACATCGGCCCAATAGTCCATCAGCCGCTGGTATACATCGTAGCGATTGAGCAGCGGCAGGTTGGCGAAGCGCTCCAGCAAGTCTTCCGACAGCGCTTGAATGATCTCTTTCGGGATGGCGTTGATCGTGATCCCTTTGAGTTGCGGCTCGTGCGCCTGCCGCCACGCATCGAACACCCCGGCGACGCGCTGTTTGTAAGCATAAAACTCGGGGTGGTTGAGAATGGTCGCCTTGATCTGCTGGCTCTCGACTTTCGGCTCTGAATAACCAGGTCGCCCATTGCTTTGAAACAGCTCGTCCCGTAGCGCGGGAAAGACCGCCCAGTAGGCGTCGAGCGCGTCGATATCGCGGTTGGGGATGCCACCGTTGAGGTGAGCGACGAGGTCGTGCAGATCCTCGGGTTCGGATGAGTCGATGTAGCGCGGGATGTTCAGGTTGTAGTCGTTGGCGGGGCTAGCGATCTCGGCCACCGGCGCCATCCGCGAGTAGCCCGGCAGTTCGATCTGGCGGTTGAACACGTCCACGATTTTGTGGATGTCCTGGGCGCGCAGGCGGTTCTTGTTGCCGTCCTTCATAAAGCCCTTGGAGGCGTCGATCATGAAGATGCCGGTGCGAACGTGGGCGTTCTCCTTATCGATAACGACAATGCAAGCCGGGATGCCCGTGCCGTAGAAGAGGTTGGCGGGCAAGCCGATGATGCCCTTGATCAGGCCGCGCCGGACGAGGTTGCGGCGGATGTCGGCCTCCTTGTTGCCGCGGAATAACACGCCGTGCGGCAGAATGATCGCGCCCTTGCCCTTGCTCTTGAGCGATGCGATCAGGTGGAGCAGGAAAGCGTAGTCGCCATTCTTATCCGGCGGGACGCCGTATTCGAAGCGCTTGAACTGGTCTTCATACGGATTTAATCCATTCGACCACGCCTTGGCCGAGAACGGCGGGTTAGCGACGGCGAAATCGAAGGTTCTGAGGCTGCCGTCAGGGTTCTTGAAATAGGGGTCGGCTAATGTATTGCCGCGCCAGAGTACAGCAGTCGGATAGCCGTGCAGAATCATATTCATCCGGGCCAGCGCCCAAGTGGCATTGTCCATCTCCTGGCCGTAGATCGAGATCCCGCGTGGGGCTTCGTCGGCGGCCTTCAACAGCAACGAGCCGGAGCCGCAGGTCGGGTCGTAGATCGTCTGGTCTGGACGAGTGTCGGGGCCAATGCCAACCACCTTAGCCATCACGCGGGAGACCTCGGCGGGGGTGTAGAACTGGCCCTTGCTCTTGCCCGACTCGGTGGCGAAGTTGCGCATCAGGTACTCGTAGGCGTCGCCGAGCAGATCGTCGCCTTCAACGCGATTGGCGCGGAAGTCCAGGCCGTCGAAGATTGCCACGAGCTTGGAGAGGCGGTCCTGCATCTCCTTGCCGCGTCCGAGTTTAGCTTCGTCGTTGAAATCGGCCTGGTCGATCACGCCTTTGAGGTCGTTGGCCTCGGCGAGATTGCTGATGATCTTGTTGATCTTGTCACCGATCTCCTTGTCGCCCCTGAGCTTGACCATGTCGGCGAAGCTGCCGCCTGCGGGCGCCTCGATGATCGCGTCGGGTTTGCCGGCATATTTATCGGAGACGTATTTCATGAACAACAGCGTGAGGACGTAGTCCTTGTATTGCGAGGCGTCCATGCCGCCGCGCAATTCGTCGCAACTGCTCCAGAGCGAGCTGTAGAGTTGGGATTTCTTCAGAGCCATCGTTTGCCGACCGTGTTCATCAGTAGTCCTCTTCCTTGACTCTTGTTTCGCGTAGCAGTGGGATTGTAGCATATCTTTAGCCAAACGCATGGGTATGGCGCTGCCCCTCGCGGCCGCCGCCCGCCATCGGGACGCCACCGGCCCCGCGCCGCCGCACGTGCGGGTGGGCTGCCATGGGGCGACAGTCCCGCCGCTGGGCGTGGCATGTGGGGGCCGCCCCCCGTGGCCGCCCAAGGAAATGGGGGGGACACGGGCGGCTGCTTCTGCTGTAAGTGCTCATGTGGGGGCCGCCCCCTGTGGCCGCCCAAGGAAATGGGGGCCATGGGGCGACAGTCCCGCCGCTGGGCGTGGCATGTGGGGGCCGCCCCCCCGGGGCCGCCCAAGGAAATGGGGGCCATGGGGCGACAGTCCCGCCGCTGGGCGTGGCA
>JAKSDJ010000415.1 GCA_022360155.1 Chloroflexales bacterium
CGCGGATCGCCCTCGCCCAGTGTTTGGGTGGCGTAGGAGCGACGGCAGCGACCCATATTCTAGTAGCCGAGTCGTAAAGTATCATCAACTTCTGGATTTTCTCATCGAAATCGACCAAAAGTAGTGGCGGGTGAGCGATTTTCGCGTACAATAGAGTTGCGTATCCTCCCCAGATGACAAAAGGAGATCCAGATGTTCCAGGAGATGATCAACGGTAGCATTGCAGTCATCAGCCGCCCATCGGTATCTACATTCGAAGAGCATGAGAAGAATAACTTGAGCTGGGCCTTGATCTACACCTTGATTGGCGCAGTAATCAGCTCGATCCTGGCAGCGATCAATTCAGCCATCTTCTCAAGCGAGATTGACCCAGAGCAAGCTGCACAGCTTGAGCAGCTTGGCATGGATCCAGCAACTTTGAGCGCCCAACCTGGTGGAATTGGCGGCGCCGTTGTTGGGGCACTCATCTTTGCGACCATTGGGTTCTTCATCTATTATGGACTGGTTTATTTGTTGGGTCGAGCCTTCGGTGGAACAGGGCAGTTTGGCGAACTGACTTACGATATATCGCTCTTCGCGGCGCCCTTAGGTGTGGTTTCCAGCATTCTAAGTTTCATCCCATTTGTTGGAGCAATTGCTGGATTTGTTCTGCTTTTCTACAATATCTATTTGACCTATCTCGGTATTCAGTCAGGGATGAACTTACCTGGCAATAAAGCATTGTATGTGGTGCTCATTATTGTCGCTATAGTTATACTCTTTGCCCTATGCGTTGGAGTTATATTTGGCGCTGCATTTCTTGCACTCTTGGGGGCATCACAATAATAATCCATACCAAATCCGGTAAATGTGAACAATCTCAGTTACAGGTAAAAACCCTCTAGTAGTGTTAGAGTGGCAACTGGTGATTGGTATAAGGGGAGTCTATTCTATGGATATCGCAAAGCATTGGCGGCAGCGTGCGACACGTTATCGCCTCGAAGGACAGCGCCATCGGGCGACGGGCGAAGTGCGGTTTCCGCCGCAGCCGGCAGCGCTGGGTGAAAGCGCGGACACCTGGGAGACCTATGCTTTGAGTGGCAAAGGGGAGATCTATAGCTTCAGCGTCATTCGTCAGGCGCCAACTGGCTTTGAGCATGTTGCGCCATATCCCGTAGCGCTGATTCGCCTTGATGAGGGGCCGTTGATCACCGCTCAACTTACCGATTGTGTTGAGGCGGATCTTTCGATTGGCCAAAGGGTGGAAATGGTTACGCGGCGGCTCAAAGACACAGGTGAGGATGGGGTATTGGTGTACGGCTACAAATTTAGGCCAGCGCTGGGTTAAACTGTACTGGGAAATCAACAAGGGGTGCGAAAAAGCACCCCTTGTCTGAGGTTATCGTTATCGGCATTGCGACTGTGATACAAAACAACCTAGCCTTAGATGAGTGAACGCAGCACGCCGACAACTCGACCTTGAATGCGAACATTATCTGGGGCGGTAAAGATGGGATCCATCGTTTTGTTGGCGGGTTGAAGCCGAACACGGTGGCCTTCGTGGTAGAACTTCTTCAGCGTAACCGCATTCTCGTCAACCAGCATAGCGGCGACCATTTGCCCATTCTCGGCTGTTTCTTGGAAGCGAAGCAGAACAATATCGCCATCATCGATGAGCGCATCGATCATCGACTGCCCGCGCACACGCAGGGCATAGACATCCTTGAGCTTATCGACTGGAGCGACTTCGGGCGGGACTTCGACTGTATCGCGCTCGCCGCTGCTGGTATCTTCCGGATCAGGAAGCGGTTGACCAGCGGTAATCACCCCTAGCAGTGGCACCTCGAAGCCCGGCGCTTGCGGCTGTTCTGGCAGCGTTATCGCTCGTGAGACCTTTTCCTCGCGGTTGAGCTTGCCTTTCTCCTGCAATGCCTTAAGATTGTAGGCGACAACCGAAGTTGACGAAATCTCCAGATCACGCTGGATATCGCGGATGGCGGGCGGGTAGCCATTTTTCCGAACGAAATTCTCGACGTATGTCAAAATTTCTTCTTGTCGTCGCGAGAGACCGTCGGCTGATCGCATAGGTTTTGTCCTTTCGTTGACCGCAGCCGAAACGGCCAGCGGTGACGATCTTCTTGTTGGCAAGACTGATCGTCGTGCAAAAAATAATGTACAATATACCTAATATAGAACTTATGTGGCATTTATTATAGCAAGCAAACACTTGTGCTGTCAAGAGTCTTTTCGTTGCATGCTATAATTGATCTTGCATTAAGAATTGACTTGACCCATTGTTACTAGCGAGGCTAGTGCAAAACTGCAATATGTAGTCAGACTCTGACCCAGAATTTGATGCAACACAAGGCCGAATTGCTCGGAATCGGCTTGGGTTATATTTTTCGCCTGCAGATTATGCTGTTTGGCGGAAGTGATATTTCAATGAAGCCTCTTCCATACATGTGCGGCAGGTTTTGTAGAAATGTATTATTGCTGCGCTCTAACGCAGCAGGCTGATTGGGATCAGAAATTTGGGTAACCGAGTTTAGTCTATTGGAGACCATTGCACTTGCCCTTTATCATGATCAAGCGTAAGCATGCATCTTGTTGTGACTTCAACCCGGAAACTTGCAGCGTATTATGGCATAACCGGCCAGACGCAAGTGCTTACAGCTCTCGACAATCTTGTGCATGCGCGCTTGTCACGGGGTATTGCTTCGCTCTGGTATGCGCCTGAAAATGGATTGCCCGATCTCGGCGTGTCTTCGGTATCGCTTGAGACGCCTGAGCTTGTGCGCCAGTTGTATTTGATCCAGCAAGCGTTTCAAGCGCGTGGCGATAAGATTGAAAGTTTGTTGATTGTCGGAGGCCCGCGGATTTTCCCTTTCGGGCGTGTTGTTAACCCGCTGCCTGACCAGGATGACGCTTTGGCGTCCGATTGCGTGTATGGTCTGGAAAGTGCTGAAACGTGTATCCTGGAATGGCCGGTTGGTCGTTTGCCTGATGCAGTGGAGTCGACGCCTCGTCTCTTGCTGGGCCTTTTAGCTAGTGCGGCGGAACAGCACCAGCATGATGCTGGTCCAGCCGAGAACAAAGCGCTGGGGTATAGCGCAGCGATATGGCAACATATTTCCCAGCGAGTCTATGCCGAAATTGGCGACGCTTCAACATTGCTGGTTTCGCCGCCAGTTCTGGCAACAAATCTCGATCAAGACCAGTTCGTGAAGGTGCAGGTTATCTATTGTAATTTGCACGGCGTACGTCATGGCCCATTCTGGTATGGGCAAGCCAGTAACGAATTGGAGTTGCTGGTTGCGCTTCGTCCCGATGACCTGATCGATCGGGATTTGCGCGGTGCGGTGGTTTTTAGCCAAGCCTGTTATGGCGCTATGATTGAAGACGCTCAGCCGAATAGTTCGCTGGCGTTGATGTTTCTTGATCGAGGAGTTCGTGCATTTCTTGGCCCGACCGCGATTTCGTATGGGGCTTTGGTCCCGCCTGAGAGCGAGTCGGACTTGTTGGCATTGTATTTTTTGCGGGCGCTTCGCACAAATGCGAAAAGTATTGGCGCCGCATTTCACATAGCGCGGATAGATGTTGTGCGCACATTATTGCAAGATCAAGGCTTTTTGGATGAAGATGATATTAAGACCTTGCAAACATTTGTTTTGTATGGCGATCCAACACTGTCGGCGCTTATCACAGTCCAGGAGTAATGGTATGTTACAGCAAGATCATGAACCAGAGAGGCTCGCCAATAGTACTGAGGAGGCGCTTTCGGATTCGGCTATACATGACGTTGAGACGACAGTGGAAAATGCATGCACAATCGCGCGTCGAGTTGTGGCCGAACAGTGGCCACAACTTGCTTGCGTTGAACCAACTGTGACCTTTCGTCATGGAGTACGGCCAAGTCGTGCCGCGTTGCGCCAACTTGGCCTGGAAGAGTCCGAAGAGGTGTTGAAACGAGTTGACGATGCATCGTATACCTTTACATTTGCTGCGCAAGAGCGTACGCCAGAAGGCTATATCATGCCTCGTATCGCGCGGGTGACAGTTGACGCTCACCAACGTGTCATTAAGGCGACCCTTTCCAAATAGATGCAACGAGTCGAACAATCGCCGTTCCGGCATATGAGCAGGCAGCGCACCATGCGCCTGGCCTGGTTTGTTCTCATCATAGCCTTTATCCTCTCTTGCGCCCTCTTGATTACATTTACACTAATCGTCTGGCGCTATGTAAATTATGCAACGGTTGAACCGAATGGCTCGGTTCTCATCAACCGAGCGCCCGAATTGGACGTTGCCCAGGAATGGGTATTGTTACGTTCAAAAGGTCGGGCTCGCTTTCAACGCGCCGAGGGTCAAGAAGCCTTGAATGCGGGTGATGAGGTGCTTATTTCGTCAACCGCAGGATACGGTCAAGTGGCGACAATTCAGCTTTTCGATCAGACAAACTTGGATCTATGGGCGGGGGCCGATGTATCGCTTGATCAGATGCAAGTGAGCCGTTGGAACAACAATGAACAAACGATTGTGCTGCGCCAACATGGCGGCTACGTACGCTATGACTTACTGAATACCAACCAACCATATCAGAACAAGTCTTTCATAGTTTTACTGGGTGAGGCGGCGGTGGAATTGGAGGCGGGCGGGAGTTACAGCATTGAAGTCATGACGCCCCAACGCCGTGTTCTTTTCTCTGATCCATCTGCGCCGGAGCCGGTGATTAGCGATGTTGCCGTGCGGAGTGGTTTGGCTTATGTTCACGGAAAAGATGGACGCATTGTCAGTTTGCTTGAAGGGTCTCGGGTCACAATCGATCCGACAGGGGGCCCAGGTTTGGCCGTTCCCGCCCGCTGGGAACTGATCAAAGACGGTAATTTTGACGAGCACGATGAGCAAGCGTACAACAATACGACAATACCGCCCTCGATCCAGCCGGCCTTGCTCCGCGCAGACACATGGCAAGTGTATGGTGCGCCGCTCAACCCGGACGCTTCTGGGTTTTTTAAGCTCTTTCCGACTTGCTGGCCGCTGGATGTCAATACGAATTGCGACCCGAAAGAGCGGCGGAATATCGCTGGATTTGTTCGGAGTGGCAGCCAAACGAGTTTTACAACCGGTATCAGGCAAGAGCTGGGTAGTGATCAAAAAGGCGTTGATGTTTCAGAGTACCGTTCACTGACATTTTCGGCCTGGGTGCGTGTGCTGGATCAGTCGCTGCCGTTAGCAGGTGAACAAGGCACACAGTGTCCGTTGATGGTTCGCTTCCGAGCCAAGCGCAATAACCTCGTCGACCCTGAGCACGAACGTGTACTCTGCATATATACTGCCAAACCGGATCAGACGGAACAGCTTGTCACATGGCCCGATGTGGTCCAGTATATCCCTGTGGAACACTACAAGTGGCATCGTTTGACCATTGAACTTCGCGATCCTGAGTGGTTCCCGGACTACTATTGTTTAACTGATATCGAAATTTACGCCAACGGCCACGATTATGACTCACGGGTGGCCGATATCTCGCTCATTGGCTCGCAATATCCACCCGCCAATTGACGATAATCAGCAGCGATACTGAGCAGATTAGCAAACGAGGAGTACAGATATGCAAAACATCTGCGTGGTTGGGACAGGTTATGTTGGTTTGACTACTGGCGTGTGCTTCGCCGATCTTGGTAATCGTGTCACTTGTATTGAGATTGATATCCATAAGCTTGACACCTTGCGCAGCGGGCGCACGCCAATCTATGAACCAGGCTTGCAGGAGTTGTTGGAGCGTAATCTGCGAGCTGGTCGTATTGTCTTTACTGATGACTATGTGAGTGCGCTTGTCGATACCTCGTTTGTTTTTATCACTGTGGGTACGCCAATGAGCGGCAATGGCGCGGCGGACTTGAGCCAGGTCGAGGCGTCAGCGCATAGCATTGGGCTAAACCTGACCCACGATGCGATCATTATCGACAAAAGCACTGTGCCGGTTGGGACGGGCGATATGGTCAACAAAATCATCGCCGCGAATTTGCGCCCGAATATCTCCTTTAGCATTGTTTCGAATCCCGAATTCCTGCGTGAGGGCAGCGCCATCAGCGACTTCTTCAATCCCGACCGCATCGTCCTTGGCGCAGATGATCGTGAAGCCGCGCAACGAGTCGCCGACTTGCATGCGCCTCTTGGCGCTGAAGCGATTATTACCGATCTGCGCACCGCAGAGATGATCAAATACGCCTCGAACGCCTTCCTGGCAACGCGAATTTCATTTATCAATGAGATTGCCCAGATCTGTGAAAAGCTGGGAGCTGACGTAAAAGAAGTTGCGCGGGGGATGGGGGCGGACCGGCGCATTGGTCCGCACTTTCTCGATGCGGGGGTGGGTTATGGCGGCTCGTGTTTCCCCAAGGATGTGTTGGCGTTGTATTACATGGCCGCTAGTGCTGGTTGCCATCCGCAATTGCTCCAGGCGGTGATGGATATCAACCGCGATGCTCGCTGCCGCTTCGTGCAGAAATTGCGTGACATTCTGGGAACGCTCGATGGAACCCTGATCGGGGTGCTTGGACTTTCATTCAAGCCAAACACCGACGATATGCGTGAGGCTTCATCGGTAGCGATCATCAATGAGTTGCAAGCTGAAGGAGCGCGGGTCAAAGCCTATGATCCAGTGGCAATGGAGGCGGCGAGTGAGATCTTGCCTACAGTGACCTACTGCGCTACCGCATACGATGTTGCCAAGGAAGCCGATGCACTGCTTGTTGTTACTGAATGGAATGAGTTCAAGCAACTCGCCTTCGATAAGATCAAGCAATACATGCGCCAGCCAATCGTTCTTGATGGACGCAATATCTATGATCCGATGGAGATGCAAGCGAAGGGATTTACGTATCGCGGCGTTGGTCGTTAAGGTTTTGTAGAGACGAATCTTGACCAGTCTCTGCTTGGGACTTTATGCTGTACACCGGTATTGATATTATCGAGATTTCCCGCATCCAGCATGCAGTTGAACGTTGGAATGAACGTTTCTTGCATCGGGTCTTTACGCACGGCGAACTGCTCGACAGCGGCTTTGCGCAATCGGAACACCGTAATTATGCCTCGCTAGCGGCGCGCTGGGCCGCTAAGGAAGCCGCCGCTAAGATGTTGGGTGTTGGATTGCGGGGCCTAGGCGGCTCGAAAGCAGAAGGTGAGGATTGGAACTGGGCTGGCAATGAAGCGGCAAAGACCTTTCTGAAACAGCCAAAGCTTGCCTCGGTTGCGAAAACCGGCGTAGGATGGACGGAGATCGAGGTTGCGCGAGGTGTCTTGGGTCGACCTTTCTTGCGGCTCTATGGAGCAGCTGAACAAGCGGCTATGGTTCTGAGTTTGCGTGAATGTGCGGTAAGTCTGTCTCATTCACGCGATTATGCTGTGGCAAGTGTAGTAGGCATTGGTGTCGTACCTGGCTCCTGATACCTTGCCGCTTTGCTCTATGACTTTGGGTAATCAATATCTCGTATTCGCCGACCGAAACTTCTTCAGGGTTAGTATTCTGGAGCAAACAAACTTCGAATGACGTTCGGTGCATCACCTAGCGTATTGTCGTTGGCCATTCAATGGTGTAGAATACTCAGCGTATAACTGAGGAAACACAGATGCTCTTAGTAAGCACTGAACAGATGCGTGATCTTGAGCAAGCCGCCGTGGATGCCGGTGCAACTTGGTCTAGTTTGATGGAGCAGGCAGGTTGGGGTGTCGCGCAAGAGGCTTTGCGTCGCCAAGGGGCTGCGCAAACCTGGCGAGTGCTGGTGCTTGTCGGACCAGGCAATAACGGCGGAGACGGTCTGGTCGCTGCGAGACATCTGGCCGATGCTCGCGTGCAAGCGGGCCTCTATATCTGGAAGCGCTCTAATCCGGAGCAGGACGCGAATTGGCAGCGCTGTCGCCAACGCGATTTGCCCGAAACTCTTGCGTCCGATGATCCTGACCGTCAATCGCTACATCGTCTGCTGCTTGATGCTGACTTGGTGATAGATGCATTGCTGGGTATGGGAATAAGTCGCCCAGTCACCGGCGAACTCGCCGACATTGTGCATAGCGTGAATAGTCTGTGCGAACCGCAAGCGCGTTTCTCAGTCCTTTCGATTGATGTCCCTACCGGAATCCATTCTGATACTGGGGCCGTCATGAGTGTGGCGGTGCAAGCCGATCTTACTGTGGCGACTGGTTTGGTCAAGCGCGGCTTGTTGTGCTATCCTGGTAAGTTTTTTGCGGGCGCAATCGCCCTTGCTGATATTGGTCTTCCGTCCCGCGATCTGGAGGCAATTATGAGTGAAACATTACAAGCAGAGCGCGTACGTGCGTTTCTCCCTGCGCGTCCTGCGGACTCGCACAAGGGAACCTTTGGCAAGGTGTTAGTCATCGCCGGCTCCTTGCATTACCCTGGCGCAGCCGCTTTGGCGACAGCCGGAGCAGGACGGGTTGGCGCCGGTCTAGTGACGCTCGCAACCGGGAGAAATATCCTGGGCGCCAGCGGTCGTGGGCCGGAAGTAACGCTGCTGCCGTTGCCGGAAGCCGATTGGGGTACAATTGGTCCCGAAGCTGCCGAAGAGATCTTCAAACAGATCGAAGGCTATCAGGCATTACTGATTGGTCCTGGGTTAGGCCATGAGGAACCAACCCGCCTCTTTCTCCAGCGCCTCCTGGGACTGGAACAGCCGCGTATCCGTTCGCGAGTTGGGTTTCTAACCCATAATACCGGAGCTAAAACAGAAGGCGAGCAACGCCCGGCGCCAACGTTACCGCCTATTGTCCTCGATGCCGATGGCTTGAATTTGTTGGCTCAGATCGAAGATTGGCCCGAGCATTTGCCAAAAGAGCGCTTTATCTTCACGCCGCATCCAGGCGAAATGAAGCGACTGCTCAAAGTCGAGGAGTTGAATGCTGATCTGGTGCAGGTCGCAACGGATGCTGCAGCACGATGGGGCCAGATCGTCGTTCTCAAGGGTGCAACAACCATCGTTGCCGCCCCCGACGGTCGCAGTCTCGTTCACGCTGGGGGAAATGCGGCTCTGGCCACAGCAGGTACAGGCGATGTTCTGTCTGGGGCAATCGCTGGCTTGCTGGCCCAAGGAGTCGATCTTTTCGGCGCTGCTGCTTTGGGTGTGTACCTCCATGCCGCCGCTGGTGTGTTGGTCCGTGAAGAGCTTGGTGATGCAGGACCGCTAGCCAGTGACCTCCTCATCCGCTTGCCGCGGGCGATCAAGGAATTGAAACACTAATCATGAAGCGTGGGATAAAGGGTTCAGGACATACGCAACACCTGGCGGCACAATTATGCGCGCTGTAGATATAATCAGTAAGAAGCGGGACGGAACGACCCTGACGACCGAAGAGATAGACTTCTTGATCGCAGGTTATACCAGCGCTGAAATCCCCGATTATCAGATGGCTGCCTGGGCCATGGCTGTTGTGCTGCGCGGGATGGATCGGCGTGAAACTACGGATCTTGCTTTGGCGATGGCGCGTAGCGGCGCGATGCTCGATCTGCATGACATTGCGCCTATTACCGTTGACAAACATTCGACTGGCGGCGTGGGCGATAAAACAACGCTTGTACTCGCACCGTTGCTTGCCGCAGTCGGGTTGCCAATTGCTAAAATGAGCGGGCGGGGTTTGGGCTTTAGCGGCGGTACAATTGACAAGCTCGAGAGCATCCCCGGCCTGCGCACCGAGCTGTCAACAGAGGAATTTCGCCGCGCAGTGCGCGAGATTGGTCTAGTTGTAGCTGCACAAACCACCGAATTAGCCCCGGCGGATAAGCAACTCTATGCCCTGCGTGACGTTACTGCGACAGTCGAGTCAATCCCGCTGATCGCTGCGAGTGTCATGAGTAAAAAACTTGCAGCCGGCGCCGATTGCATTGTGCTTGACGTAAAGTGCGGCAGTGGCGCGTTTATGCATACGCTGGAACAGGCACGCCAGTTAGCGCAAACAATGGTCAGTATTGGACAACGCGCTGGGCGCCGCTGTTCGGCTGTGATCAGTTCGATGGGGCAGCCACTGGGTCGGGCGGTTGGCAATGCCCTAGAAGTTCGTGAAGTGGTCGCCACTCTTCAGGGAAAAGGTCCGCCTGATCTGGTCGAACTTTGTCTGACCCTTGGCGTACAATTGGCGCTCATGGCGAGAGATAATCCTTTGTCGCCGGTGCAAAGCATCCATGATGATGCCGAAGCGCGCTCGTTGTTAGAGCAGGCGCTGACCAATGGGGCTGCATGGAACAAGTTTCGCCAAATGATTGCCAACCAGGGCGGCGACTTAGCGGTGCTGGACAGCCTGGATGGGCAAGATAGCAGTTTTGGTCTGCCTCGCGCCCCAATCGTCGTTCCACTCAATGCCCAGCAAACAGGCTATGTCACTGCGATCAATACGTATATCCTTGGCTTGATCCTCAATGAGCTTGGTGGTGGCCGCAAACGTAAAGGCGATCCAATTGATTCGTCGGTCGGTTTAGTTATGCATGCTCGACTGGGCGATAGGCTTGAGCCAGGCAGTCTATTGCTTGATATCCACGCTGCCAGCATCGAAGACGCAGAGCGGGTTACGTCTCGCTTGCTTGCCGCGTACACAGTAGACAATGAACCCGTTACACCGCCGCCGCTTATTTTTGACATAATCAAAAAAGCTGACTAGAAGTATTGCTCGATTTCAGATCTGGAGACACCTATGCCAATTTATGAATATCATTGCTCTGATTGTAATGGTCGCTTTCAGAAACTCGTCCAGGGTTTCAACGATCCGACGGGCCTAACCTGCCCGCGCTGCGGTAACGAGCAAGTGCAACGTGCTATCTCCCGTTTTGCCACGCTCAAATCTGAAGAGGCTCGGATTGACGCATTAGCTGATCCGGCCACTTTCGCCGGCTTGGACGAAAACGATCCGCGCTCGATTGCCCGTTGGGCCAAGAAACTAGGCAAGGAGTTAGGCGAAGACGCTGGCGAAGACTGGGATGAAATGGTCGACCAGATGCTCGAAGAAGAGATGAGCGGACAAGGCGAAGAGGAAGAAGGCAGTAGCAGTAGCACCCAAAAGGCCGACAATCTAGGTTGGGCTTGATACGGTTTCAACACCGAGATGCGCGCCACGGCGAGACTTTGGGAAGTTGTACTGCTTGCTTCTGTAAATGGAGCAAAGCAACTCATTAGCATCGCTGATCAGTTGCTTTGCTCCATTCAGCATTGTCTGAGCCGTCTGCGATCAGTAGCGCAGCAACTCTTCGAGCCGTTGGCGGATGGCTGCTACCGATGGGATGAGCGCATTCATTAGTCCGACGTTGTATGGAATAGGACAATCTGGTGTTGTAAGGCGCGACACCGGTGCATCCAACCACTCGAACGCTTTCTGAACCACAGTCGCAGCGATCTCCGCGCCGAATCCTGCCGTCCAACTGTCTTCATGAACAATGAGACAGCGCCCCGTCTTACGCACCGATGCCAGCACAGTTTCGCGATCCCACGGAGTAATTGTGCGCAAATCCACAATTTCCACTGCATCCTTGAAGCCGCGAGCGGCCTCAAGACAACGCGGAACCATTGCTCCCCAAGTCACAACGGTGAGTGTCTCTCCCGGCTGGCGCACTGCCGCCTTCCCAAACGGTATGCTGTAGTTATCACCGGGATAGGGACGCCGCCCTTCAGTTGAGTCGAGCAGCGCGCGGTGTTCGAGGAAAAAGACCGGATCGTTGCTGCGTAATGCTGTGCGCAATAGGCCTGTCGCATCGGCGGCGTGGGCTGGCATAACCACTTTCCAACCGGTCAGGTGTGCAAAAATCGCCTCGCCCGAAACGCTATGCCAGGGATCACCTGTGTGCTTGCTGAAGCCAACGGGGATACGCACAACCATTGGTGCGGCAAAGCGATTGTGAGTGCGCCAGCGAATTGTACCGCAATCAGTCAGTTGTTCCATTGCTGGGTCGGCATACTTACGAAACTGGATCTCAGGCACCGGCAGTAGTCCCGCCAGTGCCATACCGATTGCGCGCCCAATGATCCCTTCCTCCGAGAGTGATGTGTCGAAGACGCGCTCTGCCCCAAAATGACGCTGGAGATCGCGGGTAGCGCCATGAACGCCGCCTTTCTGCCCCACGTCCTCGCCAAAGATCTGCATCCTCGGGTTGTGATGCAATTCATGCTCAAGTGTTTGGCGGATAGCATCAATCATGTTAATGCGCGCGCCATCAGTTTGAGGCTCCACGTGAGGCGGCAATGCCTCGGTAGCGCTTTTGGAGCCATTACTGCCGATTTGCTTTTGCGTCTCAGCGAAGAGATAATGCGTTCCTGTTGCTGGGTTTGGTTCAGGAGCGTTTAGGGCGCGTTGCACTTTGGTGCGTACCATCTCGGTTGCATCCCTTGCCAAAACATCCCACTGCTGTTCGGTCCAACCATGCTCCAGCAAAAACTGACGGAGGCGTGGAAGCGGATCGCGTCGCCACTCGGCGGCTTTCTGCTCATCGTCTTTATAGGCTTGGTTGTCGGCAATCGAGTGGCCATTCAAGCGTGGTACGCGCAGGTGCAACAAAGCCGGTCCATTCCCAGCACGGACATGCCCCAGGGCTTGCTCGATTTTTGGGGCGGCATCGAGCGGGTCGGTGCCGTCGCCATCGATCAGGAGCAGACCCTGGTAGGAACGAAGATTGGCGCTGATATTGCCGCCTGGCACCTGGAAGGTGCTGGGGACTGAGATTGCATAACCGTTGTCTTCGATCAAGAACAGCAATGGCAGTGTCTGGGTCGTTGCTAGGTTCAGCGCTGCCCAGAAGCCTGGAGTAACGACCGAGCCATCACCGCCTAGCACAACAGCCGCTGCGCCACGCCACTCTTCTTTACCGAGTGTTTCTCCCCAGTAGCGAATCGCTTGAGCCCATCCCGCTGCTGGAGTGTATTGCGTGCCAACATCTCCGCTCATTGGCAACACCGCTGCTCGCCCTCGTGCGGGCATGTTGAAGACGACGCCGATGTCGCGCCCTTCGGATGGTCCCCCTGTGCGGGCCATCGATCCGCATAGGGCTTCCTGCACAGTCAGCCCCGAGGCGAGCATAAAAGGTCGCGAGCGGTAGTAAACAGTCGCCGCATCATGGGCATAGTTTAGCCGTAGACCCAATAGGATCTGCGCTAGTTCGTGCCCGCGCGCCGAAAACTGGTAGCGCACCTTTCCGGCAGGAACAAGTTCTTGCTCCTCTACATCATCGAGAACTCGCGAAGTTAGTAGCGTGCGAGCGACCTCGGTCCAATCTCCCATCCATTCAGCGGTTGCGATCGCGCTATTGGCATCAAAAGTCTGTGTTGTCATCGGTTCCGTTGATGAATATTGTCGCTCTTCCATTCAATCACCTCGTTGTGTTGCGTAATGCGCCGATGCATTACTCACGGGTAATGTACAGTATAGCAGCATTGTGGTCAATAACGATCAGTCAGAGAGTCAGAGAGTAAACTTTTACCTGTAGTATAATAGGCGATGCCATTGGGCTGGAACATCAGGTGTCTGTTATTCGTCATGGTCATGAGCGCTATATGCTTGGGCTATTGTATGAAAGAGAGCTATGCCCAGTCTCGCAATTGTCATTCTCAATTATAATCGGGCCGATCTCCTCGCTGAATGCCTGGAGTCGATCTATGCCGCCCCTAGTCGTTGCATATTGGAGGTATGGGTTGTAGATAATGCTTCAAGCGATGATAGCGTTGCAATGGTGCGTGAACGGTTTCCGCAGACCCATGTAATTGCTAGTATGCACAATGGGGGGTTTGCTTATGGCAACAATCTTGCGTTGCGAGCCATATTGGGTCTAGAAGATGAGACATTAGCTGAAGAAAAGCCGCAAGCGCGGTTCTTCTTGGCTTCCAAAAACCCAATTCTTTTGCCCGATTATACGTTGTTGCTCAATAACGACACCGTTGTACCGCCTGGGTCGCTCGATGGCATGGTAGACTTTCTTGAGACCCACAACGATGTCGGTGTGGTGGGGCCAATGCTGCTTTTGCCGGATGGCTCGCTTGATTTAGCATGTCGGCGGAGTTTCCCAACGCCGGAAGTGGCATTTTACCGTATGACTGGCCTCTCCCGACTCTTTCCCAATAACCGCCGCTTTGGTCGCTATAATCTCTCATATCTCGATCCTGCTCTGCAAACCGATGTCGACTCTGTGGTTGGAGCCTGTATGTTGCTCCGCACCAGTGTGATACGCGAAGTCGGTCTACTCGACGAACAATTCTTTATGTACGGCGAAGACTTGGATTGGTCATATCGTATCAAACTGTATGGTTGGCGAATTGTCTATTATCCGGCTGTACAAGTGTTGCATTACAAACGAGCGGCGAGCACGCGTCGCGCCATTCCCTCGATACGCGCGTTCTATGACGCCATGCGTATCTTTCATCGTAAACATTTCGCTGCAACCATGCCCGCGTTATTCAACGCGCTCATCGAGTTTGGTATTACTGTTAAGGAGATACTGGCTCTTGGCCGCAATTTCATCCGCCCCTCAACCGCGCGTCGCGGCGCTTAAACGCGCTCAATCATATAGCAATACTTGGTCTGTTGCATTAAAGGCAGGCTTGATTGCCGGTGACACAGTCGCTATTAATGGTGCGTTTATTGGCATCTACGTCGCTTACCTCGATGAGATCCGGCGTAATGCTGTGGTGCCAGACGGGATAACCCCGATTGTTATGGCTATAGTTCTGTTCAATCTGATCTCTATCGGCGTCTTTGCTTTCAATAGCCTCTATGATCTTCGGCGTGGCGCCTCGCGCGTAGATGAGGCCTTTAAGGCGTTTACCGCCATCTCATTGACCACTGTACTGGCAATGGTGATCAATACGTCGTTGCCGGAGTTAAACTCTGCATACGAAAGCTTGCCTTGGCCCACTACCATTGTTGTATCGAGTTGGATTACTGCCATTCTAAGTGTGGTAACACTCCGCTTTTTCCACCGCAAGTTAGTTTTCTGGTTACGTAGTCGCGGTATCGATACACGGCGGGTGTTGATTGTTGGTGCGCGTGATCCCGGACAAGCGGTCTTGCGAACAATCCGCCGCCTTCCGGAACTCGGCTATACCGTACAAGGCTTTTTGTCGGACTCCGTCGCTGTGGGTGCAATGATCGAGGATGTGCCGGTTTTGGGTCTTACGAGTCAAGTTGGTCGTGTGGCCCGCGCTACTCAGGCTGACGAAATCGTCATTGCGCTGTCGGGACGTTCGTCGAGTGACCTTCTCGACGTTGTCGCTCTTGTCGAAGACGAATCGGTCTCGATTAAAATCTATCCTGATACCTTCCAATTGATAACCAACAACGATATTTCGATCGGCGACCTCAGCGGTTTACCCCTGGTCAGCGTCAAGAATGCTGCTCTGGACTACCCTTTGAACCGGGCGCTCAAACGTGGACTAGATCTCATTACATCTATTGTTGTGTTGCTTATCTGTGCACCGTTGATGTTTCTGATCGCCTTGCTGATCAAGATAGAATCGCGAGGGCCGGTCTTCTTTCTACAAGAACGGGTGGGTATGGATAACAACCCATTCTGGGTTATCAAGTTTCGGACGATGCGCTCCGATGCCGAGTCGCGGGGGCCAGGCTGGACAACTGCCAACGACTCGCGTGTGACTCGTTTGGGACGGTTTCTGCGCCGTACCTCGATTGACGAACTTCCGCAGTTCATCAACGTCATGTTGGGTGAAATGAGCGTTGTTGGCCCACGACCGGAGCAGCCGCTTTGGGTCAAGCAATTTAGCCAGAAGATTCCTCGATATATGCGTCGTCACAAAGAAAAAGCCGGTATTACTGGCTGGGCTCAGATCAATGGTCTGCGCGGCGATACAAGTATCGAGGAACGAACCCGCTACGATCTTTACTATATTGAGAACTGGTCGTTGCTTTTCGATGTCAAAATCATCTTGGGTACTATTGTTGATTTCCTCACCGGCAAGCAGGAAAATGCCTATTAGGATCTTGACGTACCCCCTACTCAGGTGTATAATCGTAAACTGGTTGAGTCATCAGCCATGGTTCCCGCGCTCATCTGGCGCCAATAGCAGCCCGCTCAACGTGGCGAAGCAGGTGAATGGTCTGATTTGGTTTTTGGTTATCAGCATTGTTCTTCCGGCAATGCGACGACCTTCCAGATGAGCTTATGTGAGGCGGTATGAACGGTACATACAATATGTTCTCGCGGCGAGCCATTATGCTGCGCCATCCAGACCATGCTCTTGCAGGAGCTTTGACGAAGGGGATTATCCGCTTCGTTTCTACCTAGATGTGTGTTTGAATTAAACTCAGCTAGGCCCCAATGCTAGCCTCCGCAGAGAATGGTGCGGAGGTGTTTTTCTGTCCATTTTGTGTATTTGTCTAAACCTCTTTTGCGCCTCGCATGTCTGAAGCAAGCAGCGTTTGTTTTGCACCTCGTCCGTATTTGTTGAGTTTCCTTTTCGTCCGCCACCTATGACCCGCACCGCATGATTTCGGTATGAGGGGTCGGTATGTTGTGTGTTGCATTAGCAAGCTATCCTAAGTTGATCGTATTTGTTTTACAAGGAGGGTATTGGTACAGTTGAAGCAGCAGACCTACGCCAGCTACATCACCGAACGTTATGACCGTGAGAGCGAAGGATCGCTGACGGATTTTATCAGTCGCCAGAATGGTCATCTGTATCTCGATGGCCAAGTAAACCTCAATGAACTAGCTCGTCGCTATGGGACGCCACTCGAAGTGGTCTACTTGCCCTTAATCACCAAACAGATTCAGCAAATGCAAGCATGGACCACGCAAGCTCGTCATAATGCCGATTATTGTGGGGCATTTCTGTATGCATACGCTACCAAAGCGAATTTCGCCACTGAGGCTGTGCAAACGGCTCTCGCCGCTGGCGCCCATTACGAGACCTCTGCTGCTATTGACGTGCAAATCGCGCATTACCTTTGGCGTCAAGGCATGCTCCCTAATGATCGGCTCATCCTCTGTAATGGCTCGAAGGAACCCGCGTATTTAAAAGCCATTCAGAATCTACGTCTTGAAGGATGTACGAATATTATTCCTATTTGTGATGATCTCGATGAGGTCATGGCTTTTCAGTCCTCTGCAGCGCCATTTCAATTTGGCGTTCGCGAACGTATGGCGGGCAATCGTGATGGTCGCCATCCTGGTAACGATCGCTTCGGGCTGACTGCTGATGAGATTGATCAGGTAGTGGATTATGTTGCAGGGACAGAGCACCAACTGACCCTCTATCACGCCATGATTGGCAGTCAGGTTGAAGATCGCGAACATTTTCTCGCTATGTTGCGCGACTCAGTTATAGCCTACTGTCGTCTTCGGCAACGTGTTCCGACTCTGCATTACTTCAATTTTGGCGGAGGTATGCCAACATCCGCCTACAAGCTTGATTTCGACTTCGACTATGCTGGTTTTCTAACTGCGCTCATGACAGAGATTCGCGACCTCTGCGCTGCCTATCATGTGCCGATGCCTGACCTGATAGGCGAGTTTGGGCGTTATACTGTTGCATCGCACAGTTTGTATCTCTTCGAGGTTGGTCAGGTCAAAGCCGGACAATCCGGCGGACCCGATTGGTATTTGATCAATGGCAGTTTGATGGTCAGCTTGCCTGACAGTCTGCTGGTAGACAATCAGCAGTTTATCATTTTGCCGCTCGATCATTGGGAAGCGACAGCAAGACCAATACGCTTGGCTGGACGGCGCACATGCGACTCGGATGATGTCTACCCGCGCCCAGCGCAGGAACCGCTTGTTTTACCGGATAGTGGTGTTGGTCTCGTCATTGCTGTTTTTGGCATCGGAGCTTACCAGCAAATGATTTCAGGGCGTGGTGGAGCGCATCATTGCCTTAGCCCCGAGCCGCGTCGGGTTGTGATCAGTGAGAACGCTGGTCAACTTCGCAGCCAAAGCATACCGCAGCAGGATCAGGCTGCAATCATGCGACTCTTGGGCTATCGACCGCAGCGTATCGCTGAGCCGATTGAATTTCCAGCCACCACGCCTGCTCGCCGTACAGTTCAAATACCCAAGACGGCCTCGCTCACAGCATCTTTTCGACGCCGCTCTCGCGAGCGGTTAAGGTTGGTTCGAGCGAGATAATGCAGGAATGAAAACAATGATATAAAGCGAGCAGATCGAGCAGGTATGGGAAAAGGCTTTGACTATCCTGTACCTGCTTGCTATAATTAAGAGCCCATTTTTC
>JAKSDJ010000498.1 GCA_022360155.1 Chloroflexales bacterium
CCGCCGAAGGATGCCAACGTATCACCCGCCTCCTCGTCTCGGCGGGCGATGCTGAACCCCGCTGTTCCTATTGGTGCTATAATCGGGCTACAGTGCCCGTATCTAGCAGAGAAGAGACCGAGATGGGGAAGGTTATCGCGCTGGCAATGCAAAAAGGCGGCGTCGGTAAGACCACTACGACCCTGAGCCTTGGCGTTGCTCTGGCCGAACGCGGACGCAAAGTCCTCTTGATCGATATTGACCCCCAAGCCAATCTGACCCAGGGGCTGGGGATTGATCCCTCAGAGCTGGCGTATAGCGTCTACGAGGTGTTGCTCAACCCCGAGCAGGGTAGCGCCTTTGCCACCCGTACGACTGGCGTTGACGTCGATGTCATCCCATCGGCGTTGGAACTGGCCGGGGCCGAATTGGAGCTGGCCGGCAAGGTCGGGCGTGAATTGCTTCTGCGCAAAGCTTTGCGTACGAGTCGCGCCGCCTACGACTACATTTTGATCGACCCGCCGCCCAGCCTGGGGATCTTTTCGCTCAACGCCTTGGCCGCCGCCGAGTTCGTGCTGGTTCCGCTCCAACTGCATGCCTACGCTCTAAAAGCTATGCCGCAACTCGAAAAGACCATCGAGTTGGTGCGAGAGATCAACCCGGGTCTAGCGATTGGCGGCGTCGTTTGCACTCAGGCTGACCGCCGCACCAACCTGAGCCAGATTGTTGAGGTGGAAGTCCGCCAGCACTACGGCGAGCTGGTCTATACGACAGTGATCCCGGTGAACGTGAAGCTGGCTGAAGCGCCGACGCTGGGCACGCCGATCAGCCGCTACGCCCCGAGCAGCGCTGGGGCTCAAGCCTATGCCGCTCTCGCCGAGGAAGTCGAAGCTCGCCACGCCGGGTAGAAGCAGATGCTCATTTTTGAACCGCAACCAACGCAAAGGCTAGCCGTTTGGATTCGGTGTAGCCAGCGCGGTTCACCATGACGTGGGTGTGATCAGGTTGTGCGTATGAGAGAGAAACGAGGAAGTGTGGGCGCTTGCTTGCCACATCCTACAAGTAATTTTGTCGCTCATGCCCGCGGAACGATCCGTCGCATATGGTCACGCCCGACAGGAAACGAGGCTACTCTCCATGAGTACGAGGAAGAAGAAAGCGGCGCCGGCTGCTTCTGATCAGCCAACACCGGAGCCACAAGCCGCAAAGGATGAGTCCACAGCCGCTGGTAAAGCAAAATCTGCGCCGATCCGGCGTGGACAGGGATTGCGCCTCTCCACCAGCGCCGCAGCAGATGACGCAGCGCCAGCAGAGACACCTACAACGGCGCCATCCGCGCCGCCTCCTAAGATCGACGCGCCGCGCCAAGATCAACCAAAACCACAAGATCGTACTGTCGAAGTCAAGCAGGTCGCCGTTCCGCCGATGCGGATGCCTTTTGAGCAAAAGCTGATCCGGTATCGACAGGCGGGGAGCGGTCCGCCGCTGCTGCTCATCCACGGCTGGGGCGAGTCGGCGCAGACCTGGCAGAACACGCTGGAAGCTCTGGCAGACACCCGCACGGTCTACACTCCCGACCTGCCTGGCCCTGCGTCCGCTCCGCCGCGCGACCCGTGGGCCAGCGTCGTGCAACTGGCGGTGATGGTGCTTGCCTTTGCTGATGCGCTCGAACTCAATCAGTTCGACTTGAACGGCCATGGTTTCGGTGCTGGTGTAGCTGCTTACCTGGCAGCGCGCTGGCCAGAGCGGGTGCGCCGTCTGGTGCTCACCGGGTTTGGTGTTGCGCGCACGACGCCGAATCAGGCCCTATTCACGCTGACCCGGCAGTCCAAGGAGCGCGGGTCGAGCCTGATTCAGCCCTGGTTCGATTTGTGGCAACCCTGGTTCGATTTGTGGCAATCCTGGGCCACTGCGCTGGTCAATGCCCAAACCGAATTTGGCAAATCAGCGACGGGTATCGAACCGCGTGACTTGGCCGAGGCGCTGAAAGGGCTGACCATGCCGGTCCTGCTGGTCAGTGGGCGCGACGATCCGCTGATATCGATGTCCGACCTGGCTGCTACCGTCGATTTGGCGCCAGGAAGTCGCCTAGTCGTGCTCGAACAGTGTGGACGACTCCCAATGGCTGAGAACCCGACAACCTACCATCGCGAGGTGCGCGCCTTCCTGCTGGAGGAGTCGGCGGGTTAGCATCCTTCGGCGGCGCTCAGGACAGAGGTTGGAACGTTGGAACGTTGCGGCACGCACACCGCAGGCATGAAAATAGTCTGCTGGTGTGAGGTTGTTGTCTGTAGGGGCGACCTGCTGGTCGCTTGTCCATTGCCTTTGCTGACGTCTGACCGCTTATGCATGGTTCAGATTGGGCGGTTCTTGCGTAACACGGTGTCGTTGTTCATAGGTCAAGTTGAGTTGAACCATGCCTTAAAGCTGAGAGCTGAGAGTAAGGCTACGTCAAAGCGGAATATCAGTCGTAGATCAACCGCACGATTGCCGCGGATAGCTACAGATCTGCGGCAATCGTGCGGCCATTTGCGTCA
>JAKSDJ010000502.1 GCA_022360155.1 Chloroflexales bacterium
CAGCGGCAGCAGGCCGCGGCGCGACCAGCGGCGCCATCGGTGGAACGCCTGAGTGATCGCGAGCGGGAGGTGTTGCACCTGGTGGCTCAGGGTCAGGACAATCCGCAGATTGCGGCCGCACTGAGCTTGGCCGAGGGCACAGTCAAGAACCACATCACCAATATTTACGCGAAGCTGGGCGTGCATTCCCGCGCCGAGGCGGTTTCCTGGTTTTGGAAGCATATGCCTACCACTCCGCCGCCCGACGAGCCAAGCTGATCGGCTTATCGCTAGACCCAAAGTCACGGTGCATAACCTGACTTTGACCTCATGACAGTTTCCCGCCACGAACGTATACTGGACCTACATCCAGCCAAACACCTCCGCACAAGCAACAAGCAGCCAAGCATAAAGCGCAACGCTTCGCTCAATGGTTCACATGTTTGTTCATTGATGTTGGACTTTATCGTGTTTTCTTAGTTTGATGAGAGGAATGTTATGCGTGTTCGTTTCAGAATAGCTCGATTGTTCCTGTGTGGTATCGTACTGGGTGGTCTTGTATCGATACCTGCACTGTTTACAGAGAATACGGAGGCACAAGAGTTTCATGTGTTTGAACCTGATGACGATTTTGCTGTAACATATCAGACCGAACAGGAGGCGATAGAAACAGACATTGGCCTTATTGCTGATCAGACAGGACATCTGCGAGAACAAGTGAGGCAGTCTATCTTATTTCAACGAGCCTTCAGCGCATATGTGAACAAATTATTTGTTCATCACGAAGATCAAATTTCGGGTATTTGGACTGAATTCTGTGCCAAATGCCAGAGGATTTGTGCGTTTTGTTGATCAGGTGACGTCAGAAGCTATCACAGAGATACAGTCAGAATCAGCAGATCTTCTTAATCTCGACAATGTTATTTTGATTGGACAAGGCATGATATCGATGGCAGATCACCAACGTCGCGCTGAGTTAACGGCATATGCGTTGGAAGATTTAGGTTATCAGAACTTCATAACTTTTTTCGATGTTTCTAACGAAGTAATCCAGATTGAACTTCAGATGCCCGAGGGATCCCCACAACCTGAAATGGCAGGTCTCGTGGAAGCAGTGCAAACCCGATTACAAGCTGAACAAAATCAGGGTGTGGTATCGCAACTTCAAGGCCGTGCCGCCATCATAGAGACGAGAGATCTCAAACTGACTATGCTTACAGGATCTGGTCCTATTGTCGAAAAACAGTGTATGAGCGAAATTGGTTGTGCGCGGGGAGGTAATTGGCTTCATGATGATGGGGTTAGGGAGTGTACCAGCGGTTGGTCGGTAAGTGGCCCGGCTGGTGATGGAATCATCACTGCTGGTCATTGTACTGGACTCAACCAATTTGAAGAAGGCAGGGGCAATATATTTAGTATGAACTATCAGTATCAAGAATACGGTCTGGGTGGTGATGTTGAGTATCATACCACAGCAGAGGAGGAAGTTCCTGAGTTTTTTATCGAAGAGTCAGCGATGCGACTTGTAGTAGACATAAAAACGACAAATTCGATGGTAGGGAACAGTGTGTGTTTCTATGGTCGTTCATCGAATACCCGTACATGTAATCACGTAGTTGAAGATGTAGGAGTTACGGTCAAAGCCAATAACGAGGTACTAGTAGGAAACTTGGCACGTGCATCTAACTCTTCGGCCATAGGAGGGGATAGTGGAGGTGGCTGGTCTATGTACAATTCAGCTTGGGGCGTTCATCATGGTATAGATGCCAGTTCTAACGGTTATTTTACACCCGTAGAAGAGGCACAGAATGCACTTGGTGTGACAATAAAATTATGTGACGCGTCCCATTGCTGAATCAGTCGGTGTGATAATAAAAACACAGTGATGGGGTGAAGTTGATGCGTATTTTGTCCTATGTAGTTGCTGCTCTAATCGTGTCTCTTATGGTAGTAGGATGCACAACCGTGACTTCAATTGATGCGTCGCCGCTTGCTACTTGGGATCCTAGTCAATCAGATACGTTTACCAATTCAAGTGCTGGTACAGGAACGCTCAACATCGATGAGAACTGTGTCCGTCTTCTATTGGATAATCAGACAAGCATTCTCCTGGTCTGGCCTGAGCCAACTTCTTGGGACACATCTTCGCAAACAATTAGATTTGTTGGTGTCCAGGGTGAACAGGTAGAGTTACAGAGCGGTGATCAAATCACACCAGGTGGTTCGACAATAACGGGAGACTTTTCCTTTGTGTCACCACCTGACCCAGCATGTCAAGCTGATGAGATGTTCGTAGTAAATTCGTTGCGGGAGGTTACGTCTGGCTGATACCTATATGTGAAGGACATGAGGGATTTTTATATGCTGTGCCCCATGGTGTGCCCCACACGTCTGGCGTACATTTTAGTATCTGAATCCCATATCGCTGATCGCCTACTTGTTCCCGCGGTCTTTCACAAACTAAACCATTGCCCCATGCTGAGATTTCATAGAGGGGTGAAGGGCGGGCGGGGATGTTCTTTGATCCCCGCTTCCCCTGTTGGAGAGACCGATTGCACCGCCTCGTTCAAGTAGGATGGTATGAGAATTGCACCGATTGCTTTTGCAGTTGTTACTGCCATTCCATTGACAGTCATTTGAAGTCGAAAGGATCAGGATGATTGGAACGAACGCATCCACAGGGTTGTAGTACTCAATCGACACGATTTTCTCGATCGAAGGTGCAGCGTGTTCAGCTAACTGTTCTGGGTTGGCGTACCAACAACTCCTAGCTCGATATATGCGCCAAGAGTCAGCCATAGCATAGACCCTATGAAAGGAACACATTATGTTTAACTCACTCTTCACCCACGAACTAAGATTATCACGATTGCCGCCATACTAATCATTTTGTCTCTACTAACGATTTTCTGGTGGATGCGAATTTCCTATGCCGAGCACTGTGTTGGGTATATTAAGCCAATACAAGCAGGCGCGGCGTCATCTGAGTGCGAACACATAGGTTGCAATAGAACGCTGGAAGAAGCTTTGAGTAAGGAAGTTAACGAATAAATCTTCAGCATATGCAGCGTGAATAACTTTATCAGATCTCGCAAAAACCAGATGATCCGGGCGAATTTATTGTACGCTCGTCCTGATGCAACCGAATCGGAAGTAGTCGAAGCCGCGACGGCGGCGAATATCCACGATTTCATTATCCGTTTACCGGATGGATATGATACGTTTGTAGGCGAACGAGGCTATCGTTTAAGCGGCGGAGAACGGCAGCGGATTGCACTTGCTCGGATCATTCTCAAGAATCCGCGGATTGTTGCACTAGACGAAGCCACCTCACATTTGGACTCGCTCTCAGAAACGCTCATCCAGGAAGCATTACATCGCGTGCTCCAGGGCCGGACGAGTTTGGTGATTGCTCACCGTCTATCGACTATTTTGGCCGCCGATATGATTTTGGTGATGGACCAGGGGCGGGTGGTCGAGCGCGGGACGCACACAGAGTTGCTTGCACACAACGGTCTTTACACGGCATTATACGAAACGCAGTTTGGAGGTGAGTCGGCGATCTATAAATGACAGGATGTACGCGGTACCAGTTGCTCTCTCTAGATGAGACCTGACACGCCTTCAGCAGGGCGTAAAGGTCTCTTTTTTCGCGGGCGCGGCTCCGCCGCGCCCGCGCTACAACATTGATTGTTGGGAGCCACGCTGCCATAGGCGTCTCGATATGTCATGCGTGATTTCATGCATGCATCTGCAGTGCGCTGGAAAGCAACCGCGTAAGTTCTGTTATACCAATTCGACGTAGCTCTTCCGCATCCTGTCACCCTGAGCGAAGCGAAGGGTCTCAGCAGCAGCAAGCCGAGATGCTTCGCGGAGTTCATCCTGAGCGCAGCCGAAGGGCTCAGCATGACATGCGTCGTGTTCAAGTTGAATTGGTATAAGAGGTCAGTATGAGGCAAGCAGTAAAGCGCATCCAAAGAACGGTGTCCTAACGTCTGTGAAGTTCGAATGGCAACTAGGATAACGCCAATGACGAGAGACGCTGCGAGAGGTATTTGCACGAGGAAGGAGCGCGGTCATGGCCGTAGCGCGACGCCAGTTCACTGTTGATGATTATCACCGTATGCGTGATGCCGGTATTTTCACAGAAGATGATCGCGTCGAACTTCTTGATGGAGAGGTCTTGCTTATGAGGCCCATTGGCCCGCTTCATGCTGCAATTGTCAAACGTCTCAATACATTGTTAGGCCAAGGCGTATCAAGCCGCTACATTGTAAGCGTTCAAGATCCTATTCAACTTTCGGACTTGAGCGAACCGCAACCGGATATTGCGATTTTACAGTACCGTGCTGATTATTACGGAATCATCACACCCGCAACCGGCGGATATCTTGCTCCTGATTGAAGTTTCAGACCCATCGCTCGAATATGACCGTGAGAGCAAACTTCCTCGTTATGCCGAATCAGGCATTGCGGAAGTCTGGATTGTTGATATCGACAATCGGCGCGTTGAGCAATATTATCTCCCCGCAAACGGGTTATACCAAACAAAACAAACGTGGCTTCACGGACAAGCTATCACAAGTCGCAGATTGACCAGTTTAGCCCTTCAGATCGATGACATATTGGGATAGTTTGACGAGCGAAACGCAACATGAAGCCGCACCAGGGTACGACTTTGACTTCCCACTGCAGCATTCTCGTGCGCTGTTTGCCTTAGCTCCGCTTTGCCGCGTCGCAGCACCGTTCCACAACCCAATCGCAGATCATACCAGTATCGTGTATAATCGTGCGGGAATGCAACGGACGCGGGGATGTTCTAAGATAGCCGCCGGAGATTTACTAGTTCGACAGCAATCGGCCATGAACTGCCGCCGCAGATATCGTCTTTTTGCCGATTCGTTAATGGGCTATAACCATGAGTATTCCTACACAGACCAGAATTCGCCATTTCCGACCTTCTGACGTTGGCTCCCTTCGGCAACTGATTTGCGAAACAATCGATGTCAGCTATTCCAGCGTGTATCCGCCGCGTGCCGTGGAGTTCTTCAGGGAATTTCATGCCGAACAGAAGATCCTCGAACGAGGTCAGACCGGAACCGTTCTGGTTGCGGAGGCGAACGGAAAACGTATCGCAACCGGAAGCCTCGTCGATGGGGAAATATTTGCG
>JAKSDJ010000909.1 GCA_022360155.1 Chloroflexales bacterium
AAACCCTCTCCGGTCTGGAGAAGGTATGTTGAGGTTCATCTGAGGCAGCGTTCGCTGCGGATGCCTCACCCCTTTCCAATCATGGCAGCAAGGGTGGGCATTCTGGCTCGCCAGCGTCGTTACGGTAGCACACTCAACGTGACAAGGTTGTCACGTGTCGCATAAGGCGCTAGCCTACAGTAGCGTGGACTGCGTCGGCTTTCGACCGAACTTCCCCCAATAAAACCCGTTGCTTTTTGTTGAGATCCTAGCGATCCAGGATTTATAGTCTCTATCTTGACATATATTCAATCGTGCGGAGCATTGTAGCATAGCTCGATAGGGGCGTCAATCCGATTGGCGGGGCTGTGTGCTCGCGCGTCTGCCGCCATTGTAGCCACGGCTGTGGCGTTTCGACGCCGTGGCGGGGCTGCGCACCCCGCACCCGCGGGCGGGGCCAGCCCCGCCACCCCGCACGGGGCGCTGCGCCCCCGTGAACCCCCGCATGTGCGGCCAGTGGCGGTTCGGGCGCATCGTGGCGCATGCCTTCCGGCGCAGCGCACGCGCGTCATTTGATGCATAGCGGTTTGTTGTGCATTGTCGTATCGTCGCCTCCGCGCCTCTTCAGCTCTTCGTCTCTTCCTTACACGGCCAGGCGCTGCCAACGGCCCGTGCGTGTATGCCGCCACCCAACCCGCGCAACGGAGGCTTCCGCTGCAGCCGTACAAACCGCCGACCACGTCACCTGCGGCTGGGTCAGTCGCGGCTCGACCGGCGCGGCGCCCGGCTCGACCGGCGCGGCGCCCGCGTATGCACGAACGAGCTATTGATATGGCCTCGCGCCAGCCCCCTAAATCCCCCCGCATGCGGGGGGATTTGGGGGCTGGCGGCTGCACAGCCGTGAACTGTGGTTCAGGCTGAGAACCTGGCTGAAAAGTCCTGAGAGCCTGGCTGAAACGGGTCAATCATGCGCCATGCGGCGGATCATCACCCGAATCATCGCAAGGGAGATCCACGCTGCGCTGCTCGTCGGCAGCCCCTCATCATCCATACTCAAGCGCCGACAGCGGGTCAGCCAGGCAAAGGTGCGCTCGACCACCCAGCGGCGGGCCAGCACGCCAAAGCCTTTCTGCTCCGCCGGACGCCGCACCCGCTCCCGGATGCGATGGTACTGTTCCCCGGCCCAATCCAGCAGGGCGCCCCGATACCCCCCATCCACCCAGATCCGCCGCCGCTTTTTGCCGCTCCCGCCCAGGCGGGTCAGGACCAGACGCGCCCCCGCGTTCTCGGACACCGCAGCGGTAGGGACCACCACGACGAGCAGCCAGCCCCGCGTATCCCCCAAGCTATGGCGTTTGCGGCCCTTGATCCGTTTGCCACTGTCGTCCCCCCGTTCCCCTGGAACCGGGGTCGTTGTGACGCTCTGGCTGTCCAATGCCCCGGCCGTCGGGTGCTTGTGCCGCCCAGCTTGCCGGCGAACCGCGGCCCGCGACGTGTCGTGGATGCGCTGCCAGGTTCCATCATCCCGCCACTGACGGACATAATGATACACGCTTTGCCGCTTCGGATAGTCCTTCGGCAGCATGCGCCACTGAATCCCACTGACCAGGATAGACCGGATGGCATTGATGACCTGGCGCAGCTCCAAACTGCGTGGTCGTCCGCCCGGTTTTGCGGCCGGGATCAGATCTTTGATACAATCCCACTGGCGGTCGGTCATGTCTGTTGGGTATGTTTGTGTGTGCATATCCCCAATGTACCACAACAGACCAGCCGACTGTCACTTTTCAGACAGGCTCTGAGAACGCAACTACGCTGAAACGCACTGCAAACGAGTCGGCTGAAGCCACCTTTCGCACTGAGCCCGCACTTGAGCGCCGGGCGCGCGGACGCAGCAGCGCATGCCTCCAGGCACTGACACGAGGCCATCCGAATGCGGGAACCAGGTCGCCTATATCGTTGCGAAGCGTTTCGAGCACTGCGTCGGTGAAGGGATCTTTGCTTCCTTCGAAGGCGGTGATCCAGGCTTTGCGATCCAGGGCATTGCATATAGGATCTCTTGCGGGAAAAGGATAAGGATGCGGCAAAAATCCGGTTCGATCATAACTATTGACATTCGGCGTTCCTTATTGTATACAATACGCGACTTCCGTATTTCTACCATTCTTATCCATCTTCCCGCCCATCGCTCTGTCCGCGAACATTCTTGTCTTTCGATTCGTGTTTTGGTGTGCGCTCGATTTGTGTCGTGGAGCGACACTCGCTGCCAAGGAGGAGAAAGCCTGATGCCGCACGTGACGCCATTCTTTCGTCGGGTTTGTTCGCTGTTGGTTCTGTTGCTCGCACCTGCCCTGGTTTTTCCGACCGTTGTTATGCCAGCGCCGGCAATCGATCAGTTATACCCTTCCCGAGTATCTGGATCGCTTCCTGATGAGGAATCACCCGCTGGATCAGCATCGCTGCGTCGATCCGAAGACCCGGCAGCGCCACCGGATGTGGCGCGCTCGCGACTCGTTTTTATTCCTAATGATGGTCAGTTCGACTCCGAAGTGTCGTTTCGCGTCGATGCGCTCGGAGCAGCCATCTTCTTTACCCCAGATGAAGTTGTCCTGGCGCTTCCTAGCCCCAACCCCAACCTGTCCGCAGCGCACGAAGACTTCGATCCGCGCCGCGACGAACCAGCGCCGGCGCCACCGCCGCCGAGCGTCTTGCGCCTGCGCTTTGATGGCGCCCAGCGTAACCCGCCGATCGCCGGGGTCGAGCGGTTGTCCGGCGTAGCCAACTTCATTCGCGGCAACGACCCCGCAGGCTGGTATACAGGGTTGCCGACCTACGCTGGGATTATCTATCAGGAGCTTTACCCTGGGATCGATCTGCGTTACGATGGCGCCGGCAAACGGATGAAGGGAACGTACTTGGTCGCCCCCGGCGCCGATCCCCGCCAGATTCGCTGGCGCTATGACGGCGCCAGCGACGTGCGGATCGATCCGGCGACCGGCGATCTCAAGATCACCGTTCCGGCGCCGCCAGCAGCAGGAGCCGGCGTGGAGATCACGATGACCGAAGCCGCGCCGTATGCCTGGCAGACCATCGACGGTCAGCAGGTCGATATTACGGTCAGCTATGCGCTTGCGGCAGATAATACCGTCCGCTTTGATCTCGGCGCCTATGATCCCGCCTATCCGCTCACACTCGATCCATTGCTGGAATACAGCAGTTATCTAGGAGGGAACGGCATGGATGAGGGTTATGGCATCGCCGCTGATCCCGAGGGCAATACCTATCTGACCGGAGAAACCTATTCCTCCACCTTCCCGCTGGAGAATGAAGTACAGCCCAGGCAGGGAAAACGCGATGTATTCGTCAGCAAGTTCGATGCTAGCGGCGCCAAGCTGATCTATAGCACCTATCTGGGCGGCAAGAACGATGACGATCATGGTGCGAGTATTGCTGTTGACACGGCGGGCAGCGCCTACCTGACCGGCTATACCGACTCGGATGACTTTCCAACCACCCCTGGCGCCGCCTTCACCGATCTCCCCTCGCGGGATGCATTTGTGACCAAGCTAGCGCCGGCCGGCGCGCTGGTCTACAGCAGCTACCTGGGTGGTGATTCTAATGATTACGGCTACGGCATTGCCGTCGATGCTGATGGATACGCCTATGTCACCGGCTATACTTACTCTGACGACTTTCCGAGGGTGAATGCCTATATGACCGAGCTAGCAGGTTACGCTGATGTCTTTGTCACCAAGTTCAACCAGACCGGCAGCGCTCTCGTGTATAGCACCTACCTGGGCGGCAGTGATTATGATTATGGGCATGGGA
>JAKSDJ010000687.1 GCA_022360155.1 Chloroflexales bacterium
CAGGCACGACGGCGGCGACCTTCACGCCAGTCGGTTGGTTGTGGTGTTGTACTCATGCTGGCAATGATACCACACCACTTTAGATTTCAATGCAGCGCGCTATAAAGTAGAATGACCAACGCCAACGACGCCGTTTATAGGTTGGAAAAACCAGGGGTGATTTTGGAACGGTTTCAATTGGCGACCATATTCTTCAATGAATAACATTACAACGCATGACCGGTATTACGTCGCATCAGGATGCGGCAAATACATGGAAGCATGACAGGAGATAGGTCTAGGACCAATGCTTTTCAGATAAGCGCGATGGAAGACCTTTAAGGTCTTGAATAGATGCTTTCGGAAACCTTTCCCAAGACCTTAAAGGTCTTATGTGACAGGACTTACGCAGTGGTGGGTGTCGGGGAGGCGAAGCTTCCCCGAAAACTCCTTCTTGCCGTGGCAGCGGCGGCGCTGCCACGGCAAGAAAAAGGATTCTTGGAGGGCTTGCACCCTCCAAATCTCCCTGCCGACTGGTGACCGCGTAAGTCCTGTTATTTGAACAGTATCGGTCTTAGAGCCTGTTTGACAAGGGGTATGGAGTGCAGCAGCATAGCTGCCGCGTGCAAGCATGGCTTGCCGCCCTCCACATCTTGCCACTAGCCCTCTTGTTGTTCCCATCACGTATCTTATGCCTAGGCAGTTTGAACTAGATAACCACGCCTTGACAGCCCGCTCGTTCTCATATTTTTCTCATAATTACCTATATGTAACGATGCGCATTAGGGCGCCGATGGTGTAAGATAAGGCATCCTCAATAGTAAAAATCAAGTTGATCAGGCGTTGCCTCTTCAAACACCGCTAGAGCTTCTATAATGACCGTGTTTGGAGTTTTGTCGTTGTGGACGGACATGGTATAGGGAGATTCACCTCCATACCTGGCGTATAGCCATGTCAGGCTTGATATCGCACAAGTCGCCTGACTGTAGTTGCGTATGCCTTGCAAAGGTTGATCGCGCAAGCACAGCAAACCCCGTTTTGCAATATGCGCAGCGAATGCATCATATGTACTCTCATCAGGAAGAGATTGGCAGAGTTTCTGCGGAAGGAGGATAGGCGCGAAAGGTAGAAATACCGCGTGCGCCAGGCTATGACTTGCCTCCCGTACATTCACCCCGTGACTCGAGGTGTTTTGACCTCAATGTTGTTCAAATGCGAAGAAGAGAAATCTCGCCCCTGTACGGCAGGTTCTGTTCCGGTGGGCACGAAGGCATGCATTCCAACACCGTAGGAGGATATTATGAAGCAGCACACCGCTGTGCTCTTATTCATGCTTTTCGGGCTCATGCTTGGCAGTATGTCAGGCTTTTCCAATATAATCACGACAACGACGACGGCAGCAGCGCCCATGCGTCAAGACATAAACGCCGATCCGGTGTTTGTTGGCGCCGGTGATATTGCCGAATGTAACACAACCCGTGACTCTGACACGGCCAATCTCCTCGATAAGATTTCTGGCACGGTTTATACCGCCGGTGACAATGCCTATAACGACGGCACGAATTCGGACTTTAACAACTGTTACGACTCGATATGGGGGCGACACAAGTCGCGCACCTAACCATCGCTAGGTAATCACGACTACTATACATCGGGGGCATCAGGGTACTATAGCTATTTTGGCTCAAGAGCTTCGTCTTTGGACAATAACTGCACCAGCGGCTGCAAAGGTTACTATTCATACAACCTGGGCGCATGGCACATCATCGTTCTCAACAGCGAGATTTCGGTCAGGAAGGGCTCCGAGCAAGAGCAGTGGCTCCGCTCCGATCTCGCCGCCAACTCCAATGTTTGTACCCTGGCTTACTGGCGCCGCCCGCTGTTCAGTTCAGGCCGGCATGGCAACAACTCCTCGATGAAACCACTGTGGGAAGCACTGTATGAATATGGCGCCGATGTCGCCCTGAACGGGCAAGACCATCACTACGAAGTGTTTAATCCGCAAGATCCCAACGGGAACGCTGACCCTGACAAGGGTATCCGCGAGTTTGTCGTAGACGCCGGCGGACGCGGACTCTACAGCATGGGCAGCACCAGGCCCAATAGCGCCGTGTGCAACAATAGCACTTGGGGCGTGTTGAAGCTGAGCCTGTACTCAAGCAGCTATGATTGGGAGTTTGTTCCCATTTCGGGCCAGAGCTTCCGTCACTCGGGGAAAGGAACATGCGTAGGCGGCAGTACTGCGCCGACCCCGACCCAGCCACGGGCCACCGCGCCCCCCGCGCCAGGCGGCGGCGCCGTCTTTTCAGACGACTTCGAAACCAATAAAGGCTGGACTACCAACCCGAATGGCAACGACACTGCGACCACCGACCAATGGGAACGCGGAATCCTGAGGAGACCAACTCGAGCGGCCCCAAACAGCTTGGCACGACCGCCAGCGGCCAGAACGACCTAGTCACCGGACGCTTGGCCGGTTCCTCAGTCGGTTCGTATGATATCGACAGCGGCGTAACCAGCATCCGCTCGCCGCGGATCAGCCTGCCATCGAGCGGCAACTTGGTCTTGACCTTCAACTACTACCTGGCCCACCTCAACAATGCATCGAGCAGCGACTATTTCCGGGTCAAGATTGAAGGCCGCTCGACCAGCACTGTTTTCGAGCGACTAGGGTCGGGAACGGATGTAGACGCGGCCTGGCAGAGCGCCAGTGTGAACCTAAACAGCTACGCCGGAGACCATCACCATCCTGATCGAAGCCGCCGATGCGGGATCGGCCAGCCTGGTGGAAGCCGCCGTTGACGATGTGAAGATCACGCGCTAGGCGAGGGCATGAACTGGCCAACGACAATCTGGAAATTGAAACCCGATTGATTGGCTGAGGGGTGCGTAGCCTGCAGCTTCAACGCGCCATCCGCTGCGGGAGCACGACACCAGTTAATAGCCGCACGCTGCCGCTGCACCGGCCTTGATAACGCCTATTGAGAGAGCGCAACAAGGCTAGATCTATGAGGACAGAATGAGAACCTAACCCCCGCCATGACGCAAGATGCGCAATAACGTTCGCCACCTGCCATCGTTGCATACGCGACCGTGTGTGACGCTGCTTGCTACGCCATACGCCAGCGTTGGGGGACAAACACGTCAGCCCGTGTGTGATGCGATTTGCGCATTCACACCCTGTATTGAATAAGGAGGAAGAATATGCGGTTCGGACGATTTGTCGGTCTGGGAATGTTGCTTGTGCTGCTCGGTACAGGAACCTGGGTGCTGGCCCGCCCGGTCGCGCCCGCTCCTGAGTCCACGTCAGGCGCACAAGCGCGTCTGCGTGCGCTCGCTCCGGCAGACGTGGATGTAGCGGCGCAAACCGCCGCACAGGCCGACACGCTCAGCGACCCCATTACCCAAACTTCGGTCCCACCCACCGTGGTCGATCTGCGCACGATTCGCCCCGGGCAACGCGACCCCAACAGCCAACTCGATCGCTGGCAACGCGGCGAGATCGATCTGGACGAACACGACGGGATCATCAGCGCAATAGAGTTGCAGGCGCGCAAAGAGGCAGCCCGCCAACTCCCGCCCGATCCCGAGGTGCAGATCGCCGAGGATACGGACGATCAGCCTAGTCCTTCCGCCCCGAGCTTAGGCATTGGCTTCGACAGTCTTGATTTCACCGAGTGCTGCGGCGGCAGCGGGAATGTTCCGCCCGACCCGGAACTTGCGGTCGGTCCGAACCATATCATCGCCGTGGTCAACGTCGCCTTCGAAATTTATGACAAGAACGGCACGACCTTGCGCGCCCCCACGACCTTTTCGAGCTTCTTCGGCTCGACCTGTCCGTCGGGCGTCTTCGACCCGAACGTATTGTACGATGAGTCTGCCGACCGCTTCTTCATGGCCATCGACCAGCGCAACCAGTCCAGTCGCGAGTCAAACTACTGCGTGGCGGCCTCGCAGACCAGCGACCCCACCGGCGCCTGGAACCTCTACGTTTTCGATATGAACCTCTCCAACTCGAACAACTGGATGGACTACCCGCACGCCGGAGTTGGGCGCGATGCCATCTACATGGGCGGGAATATGTTCTCCTCGTCGAACAGCTTCGTTGAAGCGCGGGTCTGGGCATTCAACAAAAGCCAGTTGTACGCGGGCAACAACGTACAGGTCGTCGAACGCGGGCTGAATTCGAGCTACGATACGCCTCAGCCGCTGGAATTACACGGCTGGAACCAGGGTACCTGGCCAAGCAGCGGGCCGCACTATTTCATTGGCAACTACAACTACAACGGCGTCACCTATGGCGTGCTATCCTGGAACGACCCGTTTGGCGCCAACACTTTAAGTCAAGTCGGCGTGGTCGACCTGCAGGCGGCGACCGGGGTCACCGCGGGCTTCCCCGTCGACGCACCCCAGTCGGGCGGCGGCACACTGGATACCGGCGACGTACGCCCACTCGACTTCGTGTATCGGAATGGGTCGGCCTGGACAACCATGACAATTGGCTGTAACCCGGGCGGCGGCACGGTCAACTGTGTGCGCTGGGCCGAGATCGACCCGGCATCCGCCACCGTGCGCCAGGCTGGGGTCTTGTCCAGCAGCGGCGGACACCGCTATCACCCTGACCTGGCCGTGAATGCCTGTGCAGATATGGCGGTGGGTTACACCCAGTCGAGCAGCAGCAGCTTCCCCAGCGTGTATGTCACCGGGCGGCAAAACACCACTCCGCCAAATACCCTCGAGTCCGAAACCCGCGTGAAGGCGGGGGAAATCAACTATACCTCCTTCGAGTCCGGGTCGCCCCGGCGCTGGGGCGACTACACCGGGATGACGATCGACCCGGATGGCCAGACCTTCTGGTATCTGGGCGAGTACAGCAAAAACACAGGGACAACGCAAGGACGTTGGGGCGCCTATATCAGCTCGTTTAGCTATGCCGCGTGCAGTGGCGGCGGCAACCCGACGCCCACCCCCACACCGCCGCCGGGCGGCAATACCGTCTTCGCGGACGACTTCGAAACCAACAAGGGTTGGACCGCCAACCCGAATGGCAGCGACACCGCCACCACCGGCCAGTGGGAGCGCGGCAACCCCGAAGACACCAACTCCAGCGGTCCCAAACAGCTCGGCACAACCACCAGCGGTCAGAATGACCTAGTTACCGGACGACTGGCCGGTTCCTCGGTTGGCTCACACGACATCGATGGCGGCGTGACCAGCATCCGCTCACCGCAGATCACCTTGCCGTCGAGCGGCAATCTGGTCTTGACCTTCAACTACTACCTGGCGCATCTCTCGAATGCATCGAGCGCCGATTTCTTGCGGGTCAAGATCCAGGGGAACACGACGAATACAGTATTCGAGCGGCTGGGGTCGAGCACGAATGTGGACGCGGCGTGGCAGAGCGCCAGCGTGAACCTGAACAGCTACGCCGGGCAGACCATCACCATCCTGATCGAGGCCGCAGACGCGGGCTCGGCCAGCTTGGTGGAGGCCGCCGTCGACGATGTGAAGATCACGCGCTAGACCTAACGCGCGTACGGTAATTGTACAGCGGTGCGTGGCGGGTTGCCGCGCACCGCTGTATGTTTCATCCGTCGCAATATCCCAGGCGGGTACTACAGAACAAATCCTGCCAAAAACTCGCACCCCTGAGCGGTGTAAAGACCACAGCTTCCCTCTGCATCGCTCAGGGTTCTGTGTGGGATGGCTTCTCTGTGTTTTTAGCTGCTCAACACTTCTGCAAGAACAGCAACAGGAAGGTTTGGAACGCGGCGAAAAACGGGGTCGTTTGTAACCAAAGAGGTCACACTGGTTTGCGAGAGCTGTTGCGGCGTGCAACGCATCAGGCGTTTTTAATCCCAACCCACACAACCATACTGCCTGTTCCCACAACCGGAGTGTTGCAGGAAGTAAGGAGGCCAATCTGCTAACGCGCTTAGTAGCCGTACGTCACGTCTCTCCCCGCAATAGATTGCTCGCCATTCGCCATTCGCCATTCGCCATTGCGCAGCAACAGACCTCATCGTTCTTCTAGGTTGCGGGCTAGTCGTGCGAGGGATACGGACTCGCGGCAGGTAACGTATAGTAGGAGCATCTTCCCCAGCGGAGATTGCTGACAACGCTTACCGATAACATACACACCCATAGGCGCTAGGCGCGATACGATACCTGCAATCAACAAGGAGCAAACAATGACAGACCCAACCACAAACGTGCTGAGCACGCTATCGAATCAGATGGCCGATGCCGTCGAGCGCGCAGGCGTGGCGCTGGTGCTAGTCAACGGACGGCAACGCTACCCCGCCAGCGGCATTGTCTATAAGCCGGACCTGGTTGTGACGGCGGACCACGTGCTCGAACGCGAGGAAGAATTGTCGATTGAGACCCACGATGGGCGCACGCTGGCGGCACAGTTCATCGGGCGCGACCCCACGACCGATCTGGCATTACTGCGTGTGAACGAACTCAAGCTCGAACCGGCGCACGCGGCCCCCAGCGCGGCGCGGGTTGGACAGTTTGTGCTGGCCGTCGGCAGGCCGACGAGCAGCGGGCCAATGGCGAGCATTGGCATCGTGAGCGCCATTGGCGGGCCGCTGCGCGCCAGGCGCGGCGCCCTGCTGGAGCAATTCATTCGCGCCAGGCGCGGCGCCCTGCTGGAGCAATTCATTCGTACCGACGCCGTCCCCTATCCTGGTTTTTCCGGCGGGCCGCTGATCGACACCCAGGGGAACGTCCTTGGCGTTCTGACCACCGGGCTGTGGAATGCCGCAGCCCTGGCGATTCCCACAACTATTGCCTGGCGCATTGCCGACACCCTGGCCCAGCACGGCCAAGTCAAGCGCGGGTTCCTCGGCATCAGCAGTCAGCCGGTGCAACTCCCTGAGGGCCAGCGCGCCGGGCAGTCCCAGGAGCAAGGTCTGCTGATCGTCCAGGTCCACACGGGCAGTTCGGCGGCGCAGGGCGGACTCCTGGTCGGCGACATCCTGGTCGCCCTTGACAACCAACCGGTCGACGACACCGATGACCTCCAGGCGCTGCTGACCGGCGATCGAGTCGGGAAAGCCGTGCCGGTGACCATTATCCGCGGCGGTACGCTACAAACCGTGTCGGTGACGGTTGGACAACGAAACTGAGTCAGAAGAGGCGAAGAGACAAGGAGTTGCGGAGACGATAATCGCCTCGTCAGTTCATCCCCGCGTACGCGGGGGCCAACGTCTCATCACTGAGGCATCAAAGAGGATACAATAATGACAGAAGTAGAATCGGCTATCATGGCTTCCGACCAAGCGTCAGCCGAGTTTGTCGCTATGGTCAAGCGCACGCGCCAGGGCGTCGTCCAGATACGTGGGCGTGGGCGCGGCGGGGCAGCCGGCATCATCTGGCATACAGACGGGATGATAATCACCAACCACCACGTCATTACTGGCAACGGCGGCGGAACCAAGGTGCTGCTGGCCGACGGACGCACCCTTCCCACACAGATCGTCGCCAGCAACGAAATGTTCGATCTGGCCCTGCTCCGGGTCGACGCGCGTGATTTGCCCGCAGTGCCGGCTGGGGACTCGACGCAGTTGCGGGTGGGCGAGTTGGTCTTTGCGGTTGGCCATCCCTGGGGCCAGCGTGATATTGTCACCGCAGGGATTGTCAGCGGGCTAGGCGCAGTGACGACCCCCAACGGCGATCAGGCCCCGGTCATCCGCTCGGATGTTCGGCTGGCGCCGGGGAACTCGGGCGGGCCATTGGTGAACGCGCGCGGCGAACTGATCGGGATCAATGTAATGGTCTTTGGCGGCGACATGGGCGTGGCGATTCCTAGCCACGTGGCCCAGCGCTGGGAGGCCAGCCTCCAGCAGAGCCAAGCTTATCTTGGGGTGAGCGTGCAGCCCGCCGAATTTCCGGTGACGCTCCGTCAGGGCGAGCGGGCCGAACGCCGCGCCGGCTTGTTGGTCGTCGCAGTCGTACCAGGCGGTCCGGCTCTGCAATCGGTTCTGCTCGGCGATCTGCTCATCGAGGCTGACGAGACGCCGCTAGAGCATCCCAACGCCCTGCTTGGCGTGCTGGGCAAGCATGCGCCGGGCGATACGATCCAACTCCGCGTCGTCCGTGCCGGAGTGATACAGACCATTGCAATCAAGGCGGGGAAATTGGAGCAGGCGGCATGATCAGGGTGTTCATCGTCGCATCAGCGCTGGCGCTGCGTGCCGGGCTGCGCGCTATGGCGACGACTCCCGCTATTGATATCGTAGGCGAAGCGGTTGCGCTCCCCGGCCAGGCGATGGACCAGGCCGGAGTTGATGTCTTGCTGCTCGGTGACGACACGCAACTGGCCGATGCAACGCGGATCTTCGGCGGCGAGGGTGTTCCAGCGCTAGTTGTCCTGACCGACGAAGACCGCGTGGCGGCAACATTGCGGTCGCTGGCGCTGCCTGGCTGGGGGATCGTCTCGCCGGAGGCGGACAGCGCCGAACTCCAGGCGACGATCGGCGCTGTGGCGCAAGGTTTGGTTGTGCTGCCGCCAGTTATGGCCGAGCGTCTATTCAACTCGCCCCCCACGATCGAGGTCGAGCCTATCGTTGAGGCGCTCACTGCACGCGAACGCGAGGTGCTCGATCTGATCAGCCAGGGGCTCTCGAACAAGCTGATCGCCAACCGCCTCCAGATCAGCGAGCACACGGTCAAGTTTCACGTCTCGTCCATCTTCACCAAGCTCGGCGCAACCAGCCGCACCGAAGCCGTTAGCCTAGGCGCGCGCCAGGGGCTGATCACTCTGTGAGAGGCTGTCTGAAAAGGGGTATGGAGTGCGGCAGCCATGCTGCCGCGCGCAAGCATGGCTTGCGCACTCCACATGCCGACGCACCTGTACTCCGCTCCATTCCAGTTTTTGATCCTGTGCTTGCCTGATCAAATAGCTTTTCAGACAGCTTCTGAGAACGTTAGAACGTTAGAACGTTACAGGGCGGCGAGGCGTTCGCGCAACCGTTCTAGCGCAGCTTGAGCTGCGGCCAAACCGTCGCGCTCGCGCTGGACCACGTTGGCCGGAGCCTTCGCGACGAAGTTGGCATTGGACAAACGGGCCTCGCGACGGCTCACATCGGTCTCGGCCTCCTGGAGATCCTTGGCCAGGCGCACCCGCTCCGCCTCCAGATCGACCATTCCGGCCAAGGGCAGAAACACCTCAACGGCGCCGATCACGACGGTGGCGACCTTTTGCGGCTTCTCGGGCAGATGCTCGACGATGGACAGATGCTCAGCATCGACACGCGCCAGGCGGCTCATCAGCGTGGCTTGTTCTTGAAGCATCGTTGCGTGTGCGCCAGCCGACACGGTCGCGGTGACCCAGCGCGCCGGCTCGACCTTGTACTCGTTGCGCACATTGCGGACGCCAACGATCAGCTCTTGCACCAGGGCGAAATCCGTTTCGGCCTGCTCGTCGCGCAGCGCCAGATCGGCGCTTGGGTACGGGGCGATCATAATCGAGCGCTGCGCGGCATGCGTCGCCGGCGCCTGGTCTCGCGTCAAATACTGCCAGGCTTCCTCGGTCACAAACGGAATAAACGGGTGGAGTAGGCGCAGCGAGCCTTCCAGCACTTCAAAGAGGATCGCTTGCGTCGTCTCCTGGGCCGCGGCGTCGCCCTCGAGTTGGACCTTGGCGATCTCGACATACCAGTCGGCGAACTCGTTCCAGAGAAAGTCTTGGATCTGCCGCCCCGCCTCGCCATAGTTGTAGCCTTCCATCAGCCGGTTGACCTCGGCAAGCAGACGTTGGTAGCGCGAGATGATCCAGCGGTCGGCCAGGGTCAGGTTGGCGCGCGGGAACGACAGCCCGTCGGCAGATCGCGCTTCGCCTTCAGGTGCGAAGCGGCTCGCCTGCCAACCGGCTAATTTCGAGAGCACGAAGCGCGTAATATTCCAGATCTTATTGGCAAAGTTGCGCGCCGCTTCGATCCGCTGCGGGTTGAGGTTGAGATCCTGACCTGGCGTGCCGCTCGTCGCCAGAGTGAAGCGCAGTGCGTCGGTGCCGTGCTGCTCCATCACTTCGAGCGGGTTGACCACGTTGCCATAGCTCTTGCTCATCTTGCGACCGTGTTCATCGCGCACCAGCCCATGCAGGTAGATGGTGTGGAAGGGTTCTGTGCCAGTCAGGTAGCAGCCCATCATCATCATCCGCGCCACCCAAAAGAAGAGGATGTCATAGCCGGTTTCCATCACGCTGGTCGGATAATAGGTGCGGAGATCAGGCGTATCCTCGGGCCAGCCCAAGGTCGAGAAAGGCCAGAGACCGCTGCTAAACCAGGTGTCGAGCACGTCGGGATCTTGGGTCGCCTCAGCCGGAACAGGCTCGTCGGGATGGGGCACGATCATTTTGCCGTCGGGCGTATACCAGACCGGA
>JAKSDJ010000648.1 GCA_022360155.1 Chloroflexales bacterium
ATCGTCAAGGTCGTATGCGTTATGCATCTGGTCTCCAATCGCTGCACGGTTCGCCGTGCAGGGCTGTCGTAACGCAGCCGTACTGCTCGGATGCTCGACCACGGTCGGGTAGCGCCAGCGCAAAGCCGCTGCCTTCAGGCACGCGGGACGTTACACAGAATCACCCCCCGAGCAACCCTTTCGCTCCGGTGATCCGTCTTCGCGACCAGTCAATGGACCGGCCAGAATGCGCATACCGATGTGCTGAACGAGGGTGGCGAGAAAGTTGTTGACGACTGCCAAATCATCGAGTGCATCTCGGTGGGAAATATTGGCAATTCGCATGGTGAGATGCAAGCCATAGATTCCTTCATTCATCGCATGCTCTCCGTATGTATGCCCTGCAGTGACGCTTGCTGCAAATACCGACTTTTCAGGAGAGAGGTATAGCCGCCTCTCCTGATCGAGATAGATGTACCGTAATCGAAGGAAATGACAACTGTGTGAAAACGATACCCCTCTACACTAATTAAACACTAACTTTTGATTGACGGTAGGCGGTGAAACAAAGAAATACCAGAAGACAAATGCCAAGAACGCATCAATCCCGCCGCCTGGCGGTAAGAGAGGAAAATGTATATCGTCAACATGTGGTCTTATCCATAAGGTTGTGCAAGGAGGATTGCTGGGTGTAGAGGATTTTCTCTATACGTGCTGTGATCGATGGCTGATCCGTTTCAGGGAACCGAATTAGGCACGAGCGACATCAACACTGTATTCGGTTTGCTCCATTCTCATAAGCGAGGGGCTGCTATTACAGTCCACGACACATTTAGATAACAGACCACGAAGCTTCAGCCTCTTCGTGTAGAACGTGATCGTACAAGTTCCGCAGCACCAATTCCAGCGTGATCAGCGGGGCGATCTTGCCAATCGTCCACAGCTCTTTTCCGGTTAGATGGCGTTCCCAGAGCGCGTGAACCGTTTCTGGGTCAAAGAGGCCTCGATCCAGAGTGTGCTTGTCGAATAGGATGTTTTGTCCCCACTCGCGCAGATCGGTTCGTAGGTAATATTCATAGTCGGCGTACAGACGCGGACGTTGTGGGAAGATAGGTGCAACACGGCGGTTGATCCAGTTCTGCGCTCGTTGCCATGTGGCGTACGGTTGAGCGATGAACTTGTTGCTATTGGGCAGACGGTTGTCTTTATCGCAGGGTATGATAGCAAGGTGCGGCATGCGTTGGGTGATTACAGCGGAGCGGAAAGCCGCGTTGTTGTGAATATGCTCCGGTAATGAGTAGATAAACGAGACAAAATCGTAATCAAAGAATGGACATCGCACTTCTATGGCCGAACGAGCTGTGATTATCTGATTCTGGAATTGTCGTCGATCAACTTGCTGGAGATAGAAATAGTCTATGCGTCGATCAGGCGGGTAATGCAGGGTAGCAGCTAGTTCGGCGCGCAGCGATTCAAAGGCCAGCCCACGCAGGCGCGAGTCGCCGCCATTGCTGAAGAGCGATGCTTCTTCTGCTTCGGTGAGTCCTGGCCAGGTGAAGTTTTGGCAAAAGGCGTCATAGATGCGTTGCAGTAAGTCTATCTCGCTTGGCGCATGACGATAAAAAGGATCGCGGTCATACTCATCCATACGACCGCCAAGAATGGTGCCGCCATCCCAACCGCTGAGGTTGACATCGATGAGTTGGCGCGCTTTTTGGAGTGTGCTAATGCCATGCGCGTGCATCCAACTATGCATCCCCTCAGTCAGCGCCAGGTGCAAAGATGCGTGATTGAGCACCCAACGTCCGTCCATAAGCGGGAACCAATGATGCCGGCTCTTTGCGCGACGGGCCAGCTTTTCAGCATAGAGCACATCGCGGCAATCCGGCGCGCCAAATGTTATGGTAGTCACGGGAACTTGCTGGTCGATAAATCCCAGGATCGTTCGCCCGTCCAGCCCGCCGCTCAGATAGACGCCAATCCGATGCGGCGGTTTGATCATCGCGTTGATTGCACGCTGGAAGAGCCGGATACTCTCCTCGACGGCTTCGTCGAAGCTGATCCTTGGTTGACTGCCAATAGCATCCCAGTCCCAATAGCGAGACAGTGTCAACTGATCTTCGCCCGGACGATAGCGAAGGAGCGAAGCGGGCGGCAGGAGTTGCACCCCCTCGAACCAAGTTTTGTCACCCAAGAGTTGCTGGAAGCGGACGTATTCGGCAAGCGCCGTCAGATTGAGCTGACGAATCAGGCCTGGTGCGCAAAGCACCCCTTTGATCTCTGGCGCGAAGGCCAGCCCGCTATGAGTATGAGCATAGTAGTGCGGGTAGAGGCCGTAACGGTCGTTGACCAACACCAGTTCGGCGCTTCGTTTATCCCAGACAGCCAGGGCAAAAGCCCCTTCCAGTCGTGTCAGTCCTGCGGCGCCCTCGCGCAGATAGACTTGAAGTGCGAGAGTGGCGTCATTGGCGGCGAGCTCAAGCGCGCCTGCTGATACTAAGGCGGCGCGGCGTTGTTCCTGGTGATAGAATTCGCCACAAAGCCAGAGCCATACCTTCCCATCGGCGCTGCGTACGGGTTGGGGGGGCTGATTAAAGATCCCGATCCCGATCCGTCCCAACGCTGTCTGCTCTACAGGCGCATCGGTCTCAACGACGAAATAGGGATGATGCTGCATACGTGCGCCCATCTGTTCAACGACAGGCAATGCAGAAATGCGCGAACTCGCACTAAGATAGCCAAAAATACCGCTCATCTTATGCCTCTCTAGAATGTGGGCGGAACCGGCGTAGGGCTTGGAGAACAACCGATATATCAACAAGACGGAGCACAAGCGCCAATATGGCGTATGTCGCTGCGCCAATTGCGATAACGACCGGAACTGGCAATCCCAGAGCTTGCACTGCCCAGACGACCACGCCCATCAGGATCGCTGCGAGCGCCGTTCGCAAGAGTACAGGCGTAAGTTCAGCCAATTCCATATGATGTCGCAGCAAGAGGTAGAAGAGAACCATCGTCAATCCGTCGGTAACTAGCGTTATCACGGCTGCTGCAATTTTACCGAAGAAAGGAATGAACAACAGATTCAAAACGATGTTGAGCACAGTACTGACGATATAAATACGCGAGGCTGGACGTTCTAATCCTACTGCGGCGGCAACGTTGCCGCAAAAGGCTGTAAACAGTAATAACGGAATATCCCAGCAAATAATCGCCAAAACCTCTCCTGCCGGTGCAAAAGACTCGCCATAGAGCAAGATGACAATCGGCGTACTCAGTAACGAGGCGCCCACGGCGATAGGGAGCGCAGGGAGTGCCATTGCCCGAATGCTCGATCGTGTCCAAGCTCGTACGTGCGCCGGGTCTTTGACATATTCGCGTGCAATCGATGGCGTCATCACAGTCAAGAAGGCCCCGGCAACATTGACCAGCGTGAAAACAAGACGGTAACTGGCGTTATACCACCCAACTTCGCTCGCGTCACGAAACATCTCCAGGATAACTGTGTCAGCATTGAAATTAAAAGTCAATGCGAGCGAGGTCAGGCCAAAGGGTAGACTGGCGCGAATGAAGTCGCCCCATGTACTTGGTGTCACCTGGAAAGGCAGCGGCCCAAGCCGATAACGGCGTATCGCCCAGATGCACATTATAATCTGGAGCGGCATCGCGACAAACCCAGCATAGACCAATGCCAGAAAGCCCATGCCCATCAATAAGAAGATCGCCCCTACCACAATCGAAACGATCTGGTTGATAACCTGCCCCAGAGTCACCAGGTCGAAGCGCTCATTGGCCGAGAGCACCGTCATGAGCGGCATGAGCACAGCGGCGAGAATAAATGTCAGCGAAAATAAGGAGATCCCGAACACGATCTCCGGTTCGTGCCCCCACACAACAGCCAAGCCGGTGATAATCGCAACTCCCAGCACCGCTAAGATCAGTCGCAGCGCGACCAGGTTCCAGAAGAGCGCCTGGGTACGGGCGCGATCTTGAGCCACGCTACGCTCGACATATTGGGCTAGGCCAAGCTCGAAGAAGACGCCAAAAAGCCCGACAAAGGCCGTCACCACTGCAAATTGCCCCAGACCAACCTCGCCGAGCAGGCGAATCATGAAGATGGTAAAGAGAAAATTGAGCCCTCTGATAGCCAAGCCCCCTGTGAAGACGGCGAGGGCGTTACGCAGGATAATCTGGCCCAGTGCGCGGGTTGGCTTTGTAGTAGGTTGTTTGCCTTCGACAGACGTAGCAGTATCCATGAAAGTGCTATTCTCAGTCGTGTTTGATTACTGGCGCTATCACTATCAGGAGATCACCAGGATGCTCGAACACAGCACATAGAAATAGGGAGCGAGCATACAGCGACACGCGCCCTTCGCCGCCTTCTCTCATCTGCTCTGATGCATGCTCGACATAGTCTGAATAGAAACACGTAGTCAACCTAGAGGTAGCGGAGCAAGCTCCGTGGATAGCGTAAGCGAATCTTCCGATACGCATACCCCAATAGCAGTAATATGCCTAGGCCCGCAAACCATGTGCCATATCCCCATACAACGCGCGGCCCCGGCAAAGGGAGTGCGTTGACCACACGCGCGATCAGGTTATAGACGACAATGTGGGTGACATAGAAAAAGAGCGACACTTGGCCAACAACGACAAGCCAGTGGAATGGGTAGCGCTCTAGCCAGGTCTGTCGAGCGTAGAACGCCGCCAGGATCAGTGCTGCAAAGCCCAAGTTGAACAGCAGATAGGTCAGGCTGGGCGGCGCTTTGCTCATTATCAAGAAATGTGACCAGCTGTTACCTGCCATAAAGGCGCCCAGGTCGCCGTAACCGCCGATCAATCGTAAGCTCAGCCACAGCGCCAAAAATCCCATGCCCAAAGCGATCCATGTCATTGGGCGTTGTACCCAAGCTCGTGCTTGGTTGCGCCCCAGGACAAAGCCCAGCCACATCAAAACGCCCCAGCCCAGCACCGGAAAACCAATCGCCGGACGAGTATCGTAGCTGTAGGTTAGCCAGAAAGCCTGCGCAAAACCTTGGGCTTGCTCGGCAGCCAATTGCGGCGCGATCCATCCCAGGAACGTCTGGTAGATCAGGAGCACGACTATGGTCAGCCCGAACAACATCCGGGTGGGCAACAACCGGGCCACGCTGAGGATCGCCATACTCACAGCCATTGTTGTTAAAACGTGAACATATGGTGTCTGGCCCATCCAAAACACATTACAAATGGTCAGGTCAAGGATCAAAACCACAGCGGCGCGGATCAACATAAAGCGCGTGATCGACCATTCCGAATCCCCCTTCCGCTGTCGCCCGGTTTCGAATAGCGCAAGACTAATTCCGCTGAGCAGCCAGAAGATGGGTGATGCCAGATTGGTCAGCAAGCCCGAGCCCCAATATGCAACGCTTTGCAGGGTCACCGGCAATCCGCCGTAGGACTCGGCCTGGAGCCCGGCCCCGACAAAAAACGAGGCGTGGTCCAAGGCCATCAAAACTAGAGCAATACCACGCAGTGCATCGATTGCCAGAATGCGACTGCGCGTTCGTATTTGTTCACGCGTGGTTGGAACCGATCCAGCGAGAGTTGAAGCTTGTACGGCCATCGTGTTCTCCTCGATAGTGATCGAGCGCGAACGCTTTGCATACGATAAGAAACGAATTTCGCTCTGTGGCTTTCAACAGTGCAGCCTGAGCTGCGAAGAAGAGAGTGAGGATTGACTCTTTCGAATCTCACGCTCAGATAGAAAGTTCAACAACACCTTTTCTAAGCAGAACAACGAACAATGAACAAGAATCAGCAAATATAAGGGGAATAGAGCCAGTCTTGTTGTGCTTGATGTTATGTCCCTTGTTCTCCACTTGGGTCATTGTAGTGTGTCACGATGAAGGAATGATGAACTGGCTTCAAAAGCGGCTGTGACAATCACGTTATACGTACGAAACAGTGTTGTCCTTGCGACAATCATCGGTGTGGCGCTGCTGGCGCTTCGATTGCGCTGCGCCATGCTTTGCATAGCTCTTGCGTCCCGCTGATGAATTGCGCCTAATGAATTTTGACGACCAAAACTGGCCATGGGGAAAGGCATCCGTCGTGCCGCTTTCAGGCGGTTGTGTTGCCGTAAAACCGCCTAAAGGCGGCACAACGGAGACGACCTCATGTTGATTGTCAAATTTGATCAGAGTTGCCAACGTTCAAACCCCTGGCCTGTGCGCCGCCGCAGGATGCTTACCTGCTTACTCGATCACCTCGCCTGTCTGGGGGTCAACCAGCCGCTCTCGTTCGCCGGCGAACTCGACGCTGTATACGACGCGCTGCCAGTCTTCGTCCCATTCCAACTCCACCTCATAGGGGTCGCCGTACTCCGGGGCAGCCGCTTGTGCAGCCGCAGCGGCTTCATCAAAGGACAGCGTAACACCGCCCTGGGCTACGATCGAGGCAACGCGCGCCGCTTCAACACGCTGCTGGATCACGCCACGCTCACTACCGCGATAATCGGAGTCGGTCTTCAACACCGCACCACTCTCGATATCTAACACCACCCTGGTGTAGTCGCTGAGGACCACTTCATACACTGCAGCGCCATCTTCAAGTTCATGGCTCACTTCGAGCGGCATGCTGGCGCCTAGATGTTGGGCAGCTTGCTGGGCCGCCGTGTCAAAGCCCAATCCCGCAGGCGGGAGCGGCGGCGCGGTCGGCGTGGGCGCTTGCTCTGTGGCAGTGGGGCGCGCTGTGGGCGTATCAGCCGATGCCACGACAGCAAACGGCTCGCCCAAAGAACGGAGCGTGGCTTGGGGGAGCAGATGCCATCCGCCCAGTATCAACAGCGCCAATAACATGACGCTCGACATCAGCCATACTCCGGCAAGCCTGCCACGTCGTTCCGGCAAGGGTCGCGAACGGTGCAGCGCTTCTCGCGGCTGGGCGGTCTGACGGGCCAGCAGTTCGGGCAGAGCTGAGCGACGCACGTGGAGAAGCGCTTCTTGGCCAGGCAGCCAGAGTGTAAACGTGGAGCCCTGGCCCAACGTGCTGTTGACATGCACCGTGCCGCCATGGGCTTGGATAATGGCCTGTACAATCGCCAGCCCCAAACCGCTGCTGCCGCGCTGCCTGGTGCGAGCATCGTCAACCTGGTAGAAACGCTCGAACAGGTGCGGCAGGTGCTCGGGAGCAATACCGTTGCCTTCATCCTGCACGATAAAGACACTACCGTCGCGCTCCGGCGCCACTGTCAGAATGATCCGTTTGCCAGCAGGCGTGTGGCGCAGCGCGTTTTCGAGCAGGTTATTCAGCGCTCGCCGCAATAAATCGGCGTCCGCCGGGATCGATGGCACATGGCTATCGGGCCATTCCAACACTACGTCTTGACCGTTTGCGAGCATTCGTGCGCGTTCGGCGACTTCTTCCAGCAGCGGCAGCGGCTCTACTTCGTCGCGATTCAGGGGCAGTCTGGTCTGTTCGGCAGTGTTGTCCATCCGCGCCAACAGCAGCAAGTCATCGACCAGGCGTCCCATCACTTCGATCTCGGCCTGAACCAGCTTGGCGGCCTGCTGCGCTTCAGCTTGATCGCCGTGCTGCTGCGCCAAATGCCATACGTCAACGCTGCCCCGCAGCACGGCAAGCGGTGAACGCAACTCGTGGGCGGCGTCAGCCACAAAGCGGCGGAGCGCGGTAGCCGTTTGCTGTTCGAGCGCCACTGTGTGTTGCACTTGATCGAGCATCGTGTTCAAAGTGGAGGCCAAGGTCTGGAGTTCAGTGATGGGCGGCAGGGGCGACCGAGTAGTCAGATCGCCGCGAGCGACCTGCTGCGCGGTATGGACCAGACCCGCGAGCGGACGAGTTGCCAGCCGCGCAAGCAGTGGCGTGACCAACAGCGCCAGCAGCGCCACGCCTCCTACAGTCAGCAAGAGCCAGAGGGTGAGTGGTTGCAACTCAGCTTGTACAACAGCAATGGGAAAGCTGGCAACGATCGTGCCGATTTGGTTTCCGTCGGGGTTGCGGACCGGCAAGGTGTAGAGCACCCGCATTCCATCGCTTGTGGCAACAGTCTTGGTTGATGCAGACGTAGCGCTGGCGGTTTGCTGCGCTGCGGAGAGCCAGCTATCGCTCCCGTCGCTCTGTGCGAACGCTTGCCCGTCAGCATTCAAGACCACCGCCGCAAAATCGGTCCCTTGTATTTGTTCCACCAGCACCGCGCCCAGCCGCGGGAGCGATAGCTCTATGCCCTCGGTATTATTAACCGCGCGCGCAAGCACCGTTGCCTGAACCAGTTTTTGCATCGTAGCAGTGTGTTCGTAGATCAGAAACGTGCGATATTCGTAGTAAACTAGTCCGCCGAGCAGCAACAACAGCGGCAGCACACTGCCCAGATAGAGCAGGCTAAACAGTCTGCGCAGCGAGAGACGCGGCATCAAGCTTCCTCCCGCAGCACGTAGCCCATCCCGCGCACGGTATGGATCAGCGGCGGCTCGCCGAGCTTGCGCCGCAACGAGCGTACGTATTGTTCGACCAGGTTGGCGTTGCCGCTATCGTAACCCCAGACGACTTCGAGCAGGGTGTCTTTGGTAAGCACTTGGCGTGGATGGCGCAGCAGGTAGTGAAGCAGACTAAACTCAGTGGCGGTCAAGGTGATCCGTCCGCTGCCGCGCGCGGCTTCACGCAAATCCAGGTCGAGCGCAAGATCGGCGAACGTAAGCGTGTTCTGCTCGGAAGCTGGGGTGAGGTGGCGCAGGCGGGCGCGCAAACGAGCGGCCAACTCTTCGAGATGCACCGGCTTGACAATGTAATCGTCGGCGCCGGCATCGAGCCCCTGGACCCGATCATCGACCGCATCGCGCGCCGTGAGCATCACAATCGGGGCGCTAGACATCTGGCGCAGGCGACGGCAGACGGTGAGTCCATCCAGACCCGGCAACATCCAGTCGAGCAGCACCAGATCGGGTTGTTGTGCGTAGGCCTGATCAAGGCCATCGCTGCCATTGGCCGCAACCAACACCTCGAATCCGACATAGCGCAACCCCATCTGGATCATCTGCACCATGGCAGGATCGTCCTCGATTAGCAGAATGCGCGGGCGAATGGTTTGGGTCATCATTGGTCAGCTACTCCTGTTTATGGCGTGAGCTGCGCCGCCGATGGGCAACGCAGCTCTATGTCATTCTCTCTCTTATAGAGTAGCAGAAAAAGCGGGCGTTTCGCTAGCGTGTGCAGGCGCGGGCTGGTTCGCTCTCGATCTCCTCCGCAATGTTGCCTTCATAATCCACTGAGGTGCATGCGCCCACAGTCAAGGGGCCATCGTCGGTGTATAAAACAGTGCTTGAAGTCGCCGTGAAGCTGCGACCGCCAATCACCCAGATGCCTGCAGTGCCCGATGGTCGGCTCTCGATGATACCATAGAAGTCGTCATCGCTCGTCCATGCGTTATCGCTCTGTGCGTTGCGGTTGGGGCCGCCAGCCCAGGGCGGCGGGCCTTCGAAGCTGCAGTCACGGATCTCAATCGTCTCGCTGGGGGTTACGATGCGGCAGGCATCCAGGTCGGCTGCACCATTGCTCATAATGTCGATCTGACCGGTGACAGTGACATTCGTGCCGACAGGAATGCTGACCGTTTGATACCAGGGCGGACCGGCATCGACCTCGATGCTGCCGGCGCCGTCATTCAGCATGAACTCGTTCTCGTCGATGTAACGCTCCACGTTGCCATTCAGGGTCATAATCTGGTCGTAATAGGCGGATGGGTTGGCTTGAATCTGGCCGATGGTTGGGTTGTTCGTTTGCGCTTGGGCTGGCGCGGCTAGCAACACGACGCCGAATGCAAAGGCGCTGATGAGCAAAAGCCGGGAAACCAGGGTGAACGGGCGTGTGTGGATCATGTTCGTATACTCCTTCTTTATATGTTTATTGTTTCGATATTGCTTCCGGTGTTGTCCGACAAGCTTAGGATAAGCGGCAGAGCTGAATCGAAGCTGTAGGCTCGCTGAATCTTTGCTGAAGAAATTGGGGGTGTAGACCGGTAGCTGCGTGCCGCCGTTCTGGGGAGTCCTCACGCCCAATTCCATAAAAAGACGACTCCTTTGTAGCTCGTACGGCATCGCCACGGCGCGGGGACTGCCGCCTAAAGGCGGCAGGGGAAGCGCCGATTTCTGGCTCTCTATTGCGATAAAGCATGATTTGTGATCCACTTGTTCCAATGGCTGCTTCGGCAGGCCAGTTCTGCCTTCGGGGCAGCGCACCTGAACAACCGGAACTGTTGCGGGGTCCGGCTCCGAAACCTGAGCCGGGGAAAACAGTTCGGGTGTTCCTCGAACGGTGCAACACATCGGCCCGGATCGGGCCTTCGTGCGCGAACGGAGCGGGTTGCCGCATGCGTTGCACGAGAAGCCGCTGGGACGGCCGTTG
>JAKSDJ010000258.1 GCA_022360155.1 Chloroflexales bacterium
GGAAATCCAGCACGACTAAGCGTGCGTAAAAAGCCCCAATTACCGGATGTATTCGCGTACGCGAAAAAGATAGCCAAATCATCTGGCGTACTTGGCTGCAAGATGCGGTAGGCGCTTTTACTTTCAAAGCCTGTCGTATCCCCTTTTAGCGCAATGCCACTGGCATTGAGACTGCCTCTACCCTGGCCAAATTGCAGTCCGGCTTCAGAAGACGACCCGATCTCAATCTGTAGCACATTGCTGGCGTTATACGTCCGCAGACCAGCACTATCGCCCTCCCAACGCCGCCCGCTTGTCGCAGATCGTATTGTGGCCCCCGTAATCGTCCCTGCCGTCAGATTGCCCATATCGGCGCTAATGGCCTCGAGCTGGCTGACATCGATTTTCTCCGCCGTGACGGCAAGCGCATCCAGTTTCGCTGTTGTGACTGCCCCTGCATCGATTTTGTCCGCTGTCACCGCCCCTGCGTCTATTTTAGCCGCCGTCACCGCTAACGCATCCAGTTTATCGGTGACGACCGCCCCTGTTGCGAGCTTCAGCGTCGTCACCGACTCGGCCTCAAGGTCGTCGGTCTGCACCAGGCGGCGCGGGTAGAATTCCGTAATGTTATACCCGCTTGTTGTACTGCGGTGACCCAGGCGCACAAAGCGCGCCTCGACAAAGCCGGACAAAAGAATATCAGTTCGCCCCTGCAGGATCGTCACCGCACCAGCTTGCGCCGTCGTCTCTGTTGTGGTCGTGCTGGTTGGCTCCCAGATCCCGTTACTGGCCGATCCGCCATAGTGCCATGTCCATGTGCTGCCATCGGTCGATGTGCCCACGTAGATGCTGACCCCAGTATTCAACACACCAATCGGAATGGTGCGCACGCGATAAGTGGCTGGTCTCTCGGCAGCTGTCCAATTCCACTGATTAATCGGATAGCTCATGCCCGATCCGCCAAAATCGTCATTTTTGAGGATGGAGCCAAGAAGATCATTCGATCGGCTATGGTTGTCCCGATAAAACACATCCGCCCGCAAACGCTCAATCGTCACAAAATCCGCGACCGAAACCGTCGCGCTGGTGGTGACGGCGCTCAATTGCCCAAACACATCGACCACGGTCACATCCGCCGACCAGCCCCCCGCCGCGTCGACTTCATACTGAAAGAGCGTCTGCGTGGTCTGGACTGTGTCCTGCAGGACGCTGTCGCGATACAGCCGCACGCGGTAGTGCCTGAAATCGGCGTCGGTGACTGTCCCGAGCGATACGGCAAGCGTCTGAAATCCAGCCGTGAGCGTAATGGTCGTTGTGGCGGGCGGCGCATTGATTACCGTCCCGCTCGCCGCCGTCGCGCTGACCTGCCCCAGTGCGTCAACTGCGACCAGCGACCAGTCGAGCGACGGGTCGGCGACAGCGCCATGCTCTGCCTGATTCTGCCGAAACGCATAGACATAGCGATTATCGTCAACACGGCGCGTCTCGCCATCAATGGTCAAGGCGTAGTGTGCCACGCCGCTGACCGCATTCCAGGTCCAAACCGCATCCGGGCCGCTAAAATCAACGCTCGCGCCGCTCACGTTCGCAGGCGCGGCCAGGGTCGCGGTTCCGGTCAGATCGGTCGTCGATACCACAGCCGACCAGGATCGGCTGGTCAGTTCCAGATAGACATCCGGGTCAGGATTGTTTGCAGTCGCCTCAAGATTGGCGGCCAGGGTCCAGGTATAGCGCCCCACGCTGCTATACGCTTCGGTCAGCAGCACGCCGCCGTTGCTGGCATAGACGCGCACCCGCACATCGCGTAGATTGGCGCTGGTCGGGTTGGTCCAGGCAATCAACAGATCGCCGGTGCGCCCATTCCAGTTTGCATTCAACCCGGTTGGCGCCGCCGGCGGGCTGGTGTCCTGCGGCGTGGTCGTCGTCACGACGTTGCTCCAGGCGCTGTCGCCGCCGCCGCTGCGCGCCAGCACGCGAATCCAATACGGCGTGCCGGTATCGGCTTCGAGCGTGGCGCTGCGGGCATTCGTCTCCGCCTGGCGCAGGCCGGTCGTGAAACCGCTGTCTGTGGCCCATTGGATGAGATAGACGGTGACGACCGTCCCGACCGGCGGCAACCATGTGATGTCAATCGCCGCCGTCGGCGTCACCGCGCTGCGCAATTCGCGCGTGGCAACGACCGTCAAGCCGCTTGGCGCGGCGGTCGGGCGCGCAATCGGCCCAACCGTCTCGACCGCCTGGGTCAGCGCCGTCGCCTGGCCGGTCTGCGGCGTCGGGACATCGATCAGGCGTTGTTGGCGTGTTTTTCCGCTTGGCATGCCTCTATCCTATCTGCAACAATTGTTCGGCCACATAGCGCACATCCGTGCCGGTAATCGCGTACAGCTTGCCCGGATACAGCCCGGCGAAGCGATCAAAGCCGATCCGCACCGTTTCCGCGGCATCCGCGCCAATCAGGTTCTCATTCTGTGTCCATTCGACCCCGATATGGCCGCCTGGCTCGTCATTGATGACATTGAGGCCAAAACTCCCCCAGCCGATGCCAATGTTTTGCCCTTTGACAATCAGCAGATCGCCCAGTCGTGCCCGCTGCGGGAACATGATCGGCGTGTAGTATTCTTGCTGGAAGCCGCCCGGCCCATCGAGGCCGTAGCGCCGCCGAAAGAAACGCCGTCGCGACCAGCGATCGGTATTGCTGTCGATCCGGCTCTTCAGCGCATTCGCATTGGTTGCCAGGCTATTGAGTTGCGACTGGACGGTGGCAAATGTGTCGCTCCCCGTGGCGGTTTCAACCGGCGGCTGGGTCTGGTAGGTCGGCGCCGGGTCTTGCACAAAACAATCCACAATACTATGGCGCGTGCGGATGGTGTCATTGCCGGCTCCAGCCGTCACAGTGCTGCGAAACTGGATGGCCGCGAGCGCCCCGACCGCAATCCCGCTCATGTCGTAGATAAACGTCGCCCCGCTATCGCCGCTAATCGGCCCAATCGATTGGACCACCGCGCCGTTGACCAGCAATTCCAGAAACTCGGTATAGCCCCCCGCGCCGCTGTACCAGGTGCGCAGCACCAGCTGGGTCGCATTGGTCGAACGGGTGATCGTACCGGACCAGATCGGCCAGGTCGTCGGCGACCAGAACAGGCCAGGAAATTTGCGCACCGTAAAGAACGGCTGAAAGCGTTGCAGGTTGACCCGCCGCGCGATCCAATCAATCGCGTTGCTCAGTTGATTGAGATTGGCGCTGCTGATGGCGCCGAAGGTCGGCACGCCCGGCCAGGCATCGGACAGCGCCAGCGGACTGATATAGGCGTCCCAGACCTGATATTGACTGGCTGTGTTCGTGCCGACCAACCGCACGTCGACATCAACCACCTGGCCTTCATTGTAGCCAAACGTATTGATATTATTGATGGTGATCGCCTGATTGCCATTCGCTGCCGTAATCGATCCGCGCAGTACGCCGTCGAAGTAGACCTGGTACGTTTCGGTCCCCAGGACGCTGGCCGACCAGGTGACGACCGTCGCGGTCGTCGCGCTGGTCGTGTACTCGAACGACCCGTACCACACCGACAACGGATCGGCGTCCGTCTTGGCCGGATTATCGGCGGTGGTCGCCGCATAGCGTGAAAACGCCACCCGACCCAGCAGGGTGACGCGATCCAGGGTTTGCAGGTTGGATCGCAGGACATTGTAGTCCGCCGCCGCAAAGATCTGATTGTTGGCGAAGGCCGGGCTATCCTGGTAGGTTTGAAGCATGATGATTGTATTCTACGATTGTTGTTTTTCCCGCTTCATAGTCAGCAAGCGCCCGATCCGCCATAGCTTCAAGCCGATCAGGCGCTTGGGAAAAGAGATAGTCCCAATAACGATCATCCATCGTGTGTCTCTTTGTTGCTGACTTCGGCGGTCCTATGCCCATCGTGCGCCCACGAAACAGCATACCTTTCCGTGCGCCACAGCGCGTTTGTTCGGCTATTCAGCCTTTTTGGATGCCATCTTAATATCCCCATTGGCGCGTATCGCCGCCGGCGTACGATTGACCGATAATGAAGAAGTCATCGCGCACCGGCAGGCCGCCGATGGGGACGCAGTCCAAATCCATCGTTGCACCGTTCCCATCTTGCCGGGAAATGATCCGATGCGGCGTGGCGTTCAAGCCCCACGGGCTGTAGGTCAGATGAATGGTTTCACCGACAAACCGCGCGCTATCAAAGCCGCAATTCAGGGTCCGAATCGGCCGCGTGACGCGGTAGAAATCGTGGGACAGTCGGCAGAGCCGTTGCGCGGCGGATCGGTTCTGAATATACGGATTGTCTTCGAGTTCGCGTTCTGGCATGCCGCTGCCAAACGACTCGATGCCGGATTGCACGACGCCGACCGGCTGCCCCGTGATCACCATTTTGTAGAGCACAATCGGCCCGCCGGTGCTGTTTGTGACGCGGATTTCGGCCCGCTGCGCCGCCTGGCTCACGAAGGCGACGGTTGGCGTGACCGCCTGGCCGCCGCCATCGACGGCGCTGACCGTCACCGTGCCCCATGCCCAGATCGGCCATTGGGTCTCGATCACAATCGTTTCACTTTGGCCGTTGTCGATCTGGATCGGCGTGGCATCTTCGTAGATCTGCTGGAGCGGCTGCAAAACACGGCGCGTGTATGGGCAGCGCACCGTCCCGATGGTCTCCTCGGCCACGGCGCGTTCGCTGATGCTATGCATCTCGGCATCGGTATAGGTCGCGGTCGCGGCGGCGCTGGCCAGGGTCAACGGCTCGATGTAGCGCATCACGCCGTTCTTGTCCTGATAGATCTGCCCGCCGCCGGCCCGGGCCAGCCGATAGAGTTCATCGAGCGCCCGTTCGCCATTAGCCCAGGTCCATGCCGGCGTCAGCAACGACCGGTCGCATGCATAATAAAAGGCGGCATTCGGGTAGGTTCCCGACTGGTCGAGCGGGCGTCCGCCCGTCTGCCAGAACAGCCAGTTGATCAGCCCGGCGTGATACAGCGGATTGGCCGGATCTTCGATGCTGCTGATCGTCGTCTCGGTCGCAATCGGACGGTTGCGAAAGAGCGGCGAATAGCCGCGGCGATTGGCCATCAGGCGGGTGAAGCCTTCGCACTCGAGCGTGATGGTCCGATCATTGCGCGATCGACTGGCCACGACACCCGAGAAGTGCAAGATATTCGATCCGCCGGTCCCCAGGAACACCCGAATGGGCGTCAGCTCCCATGCCGCTCCGGCAATATCGTCGCTGACCTCAATCGTCGTGCGGGGCGTGGCTTGCTCGCCAAAGGCCACAGCGGTTGATGAGGTCGAGGTGTTGACCAGGATGTCAGCACTGATCATGTACTGGCTGATGTCCACAAACGACCCGGCGGGCGCCCATTCGACCTGGTAGGTTGGCTGCACGATGCTCATACTTCGCGCAGCTCCATCTCAAGCTCGTAGTAGGCGTTCGCGCCCTCCATCCGATTGAGTTGCTGCCGAAACGCCGCCACGTAGACCGTGTACGATTCGCGGTTTTCATTCGTATAGGTCTGCGTCCCGACCGTGCGCCAGCGATTGCGCCAGGTGGTGCGCAGCGCTTCATCGGCATTGTCGTGGCGGAGCGTCCAGCTCTGCTTGTACGCCCGGTGATAGAAGACGCGGCTGCCGTCGAGCCGTTCCTGCTCCTCGCCAATCCGCTCTTCGGTCGTTTCGATTGGCAGCAGCGGAGCGAGCAGCACGCCGCCCAGGGTGACTGATTGGGTCGCCATTAGTTCACCAGCCTGCCGGCCAGGCCGCGGACCGCGCCCTCGACCGCGCCGACGCGCCGTTCCACCGCCTCGACCGCCGCGCGCACCGTGCCCAGCTCTGTTGCGACGATCTGTTCGAGCCGTGCATCGCCGTCGCTAATCGTCGCCGCGACAACCGGATCTTGGACGGTCAGCACGTTCGTGCCGCCGCCGGTTCCGGGGCCGCCGGTCGTGATGGGCGCAGGCGTCGGCCCTGCTGGGGTGCGCGGGCCAATCGACTGGATCACACGGGCCTGTTCGCGCAGCAAGGCGGTTTCGGCCTCGATGGCCTGACCGCTGCGCAAGGCGTTTTGGATCTTGCGCTCGGTTGCAAAATCGCTGGCTTGCATAATATCGCCCTGGGCGTCGCGAAAGCGCTCGGTTTCCGCTGCAAGCTGGCGATCGCGTTCCGCAATAAGCTCGTCGCCCTGCTCGAGCAGTTGCTTGAGTTCTTCGTCGCGCGCCTGACGCCGCAAGTTCTCGATGGCTTGCAAACGGCTGACCTCTTCTTGCGCCCGGGTGCGCTCGGCGGCGTCGGCTTCGGGATCGGCGGCGGTCGCTCTGGCTGCTGCCAGGCGGCGCTGGAAGTCGAGTTCTTCCTGGATTTGCTTCTGGCGCAGATCGAGAAAGTCTGCGGCAAGCTGCGTGTTGCCTTCCTGGGCCAGACGCTGCGACTCCGCGAAGGCCGCTTCGTAGGCGGCGCTCAAGGCCTGGGCCTGTTCGCTGCTGATCTGCCCTTCGGCGTCAGCAGTGGTCAGCGCATCGTAGAAGGCGGCGCGGCTCTGGAGCTTCGAGAGATTATTGCTGCGCTCCTGGTCGAGCTGGCGTTCGGCAAAACGCTGCTGGATCGCGAGGATACGCTCCTGGTGATCCTGTTCGGCTTGCTCCAGACGTTGCTGGGCTTTCGCGCGTTCGCTCAGAATCTGGTTTTGCCGCCGCTGTTCGTCGCTGAGTTGGCGGCTGCGTCCGCCGCCGCTTCGCCGTGTCGTACGGGTGCGGATCTGCTCACGGCTTTCCCGTTCGAGACGTTGCGCTTCCGCACGCGCCGCCTCACGTTGCGCTTCCGTACGCGCCGCCTCAACGCGCGCAAGCGTCGCCTGCGACCCGATAAGCGCCAAGGCCGCATCTTCAGCAATGTTGTATTTCGTCGCTAATTTGGCCGCCGCTTCGCCCGCCGCGACATGTCCCTTGGCGACCTGGTCGGAGATGAAGATCAGTTCCGCCTGGAATTTCGCCAGCCGCTCTGCTTGATGTTCGGCTTCAAACGCTCTCTGTGTTTCATCGACAAGTGCTCTGGTGTTCGCTTCGATGGCCGCGGTGTTGTCATCCATTGCCCCCGTATTGGCATCCAACTGGTATGTGGCCGCGCCTAACGCTGCTGTAAGGAAATCTATATCGCCAGTTGAACGATAGTGCAAAAGAAGTTTATCAAGAATGACAACATTATCACCCCCCGCCGCTGCAAGGGCGATCATTTCTGGAATAAGCGCTTGTAACGCATCACTGTGCGCCCAGGTTGCGTTGTTGGCAAGGTCAATAGCATCTTGCAATAATGCCAGGCTGTTCGCGTTTTGAAGCGCCGCCTCAATTGCCTGTTCTTGGCTTTGTCCGTTTGCAATCAATGCCGAGGCATACCGTTGTTGCGCCTCGTTTAATGCTTCATTCAGATCGAGCGTGGGCGTCCCGTTAAGTATTGCTTGGAGTTCAAGCTGCGCGGTCTTATCCCCAAGTGCTGCTTGAAGAAGTCGATCAAGTCCCCGCGCCGCCGGTTCAAATCCCTCTGCCACTGCGCCGCCAATAGCATCAATCACATTGCTAATACTCGCCCCTAATCGATCGTAGGTCGCTGCGGTTGTATCGAGTTGCGCGTTTAATGCCGCTGCACCAAAGCCTTCCTGCTCCAGCACCGTGAAGAGTCCTTCAAGTTTCTCGCGCGCGGTCAACGACTCGTCGGTAAGCGCCCGCAGCGCTGATTGTGGCAAATCAAAGTGCTCGACCAGCGACTGGATCGATTCCGCGCCAGTTCCCTCGATCAGTTCGCGTAAGGCGCTATTCGCGCCTTCCAAGCCCTGCTCCGGTGACGCCAACGCCAGGAGCTGCGTCGCACGATTGAGATCAGAGAATTCCAGATTGGCGTTGCGCGCGAGCGGCGCGAGACGACCAAGCGCTTGTAAATTCTCCTGAAGCGTGCCGCCATAGGCGCGCTGGTTGGCGGTCGCGACCTGGACAAGCTGATTGTAGGTCGCTTGATCACGCGCCGCAACGCGCATGAGCGCCTGTGTCTTTTCTAGTTCATTCGCTTGCCTTCCAGCGGCAAGCGCAAATTGCCCAATTTGCTGTGCGCTGAACGTAATGCCCAATGCGCCGAATGCCTTGCCAAAACCTGTCGCCACCCCGGCCAACCGCTGAAATGCATTTGTCGCCTCACCGGTCTCGCGCGCCAGTTGCTGCTTGAGCGTCACAAGCTGTGTCTCGGCTTGAATGACCTGGCGCGTGCGCGTCGCCTGACCTGCCAGGGCAGCTTCCAGCCGATTGATCGCGCCGACGGTATTGCCGCTGGCGCGTTCGAGCCGCGCCTCAGCCTGGGCGAGCGCCAGCGCCTCATCGCGGGCTTGTCCCAATCCACGCGGCACACTGGGCGGTATTTCCGGAATAAGCGGCTGGTTGGCGCGATTCCCGAAACGGTTGTAGAACGAATCGAGATCGGCCTCAAGGCGCTGCAAAACGCTTGAGACATTCTCGCTGGCTTTGACATCGACAACCAGTTCCGCAACCGTAGTCATTGTTTCTTCCGTTCTACGCGCCGTTTGTCATACAACGCGGCAACCAGCCGATCCGTCCAATCCGTTGCGGTGCGCAACGTGTGCAGTTTCTGCGCACGCCCCCTGGCTTTGCCCGTCATCAGTTCATTGACCCGATGCTGGGCCTGTTCGAGCACGAGCGACGCCAGATCCGCGACCACGGTATCTGTGTGCTGATAGAGCGTTTCAAGTTCCGCGATCGGCCGATTCCACCGGCGCGCCAGGGTCATCAGATACGACTCGCGCAGTGCCAGGTGTTGGATCATGGTCTGCATCGGTCTGCGGCGCATCCGGTATCGCGACGTGCGCAAGGCGCTCAACCTCTTGGCGGACGTGATACGCCGGGAGGTTGCTGAGCCGTTCGATAATGTCTGCCAGTTCATGGATGATGGCCCCGTTCATATCCCACAGGATCGCTTTCTGCGATTCGGTCAGCCGCGGCTCGTCCATGCCGCGCCAGACCGCTTCAACCGCAAACGTCCACTCATCGACGGCGCCATGGGTATCGCGCGCTTTGCGCAAACATGCCGCCTGTTCTTTGGCGGTGAGTGCGCGCACGACCACTTTCAACGGCGTGCCGTCAGAAAAGGTCGCGCCAATGACCTTGACCGGCATGCGGCTCAACTGTTCCGCAGCGACCAGATCCTGCACCGTCGCATACCGTTCGCCTGATTCAAGCGCCGTGATTGGCCAGCTCATTAGGTTGTGGCCGTCAGGGTATGCGTTCCGGCTCCGTCCTCGAAGTCAAACGTGACGGTCACACCATCAGCGGCGCTCTGGGTCACGTTGACGTTGGTGATGATCGCTGACGGCACATCGAGCGTATAGCCATCGGCCGTATTCAGTTCGAGCACGACATTGGTTCCGTTCGCTTGCGCATTCACCAACGTGGTTTGCCCTGTGTCGCGACCCGCCGGAATGTCCGCCGTTATCGAGCCGGTGCAATCCCGCCCGCCGCGACTTTTCGAGAGATTCGGATTATTGATGTATGGTCCGCGCTGCGTGATCTCGGTCGAAAGATCCGCGCTCCACTCAGTCACAAAGGCGATTTCCGTCGCACCGACGCGCACAATGCCGCTTGGTCCGTCAATTACTGCCATCATTGTCTCCCTTTGGCAAGCCGGCCCTGAGCCCTTTGACTGCGCTCAGGGCTGCCGCCTAATTATGTCGCACAATCGCGACGCTGAGATCCACTTCCGTGCTATAGGTCAAACTCACCCGCCCAGTCGCATCTGCGTAGATCGCCGGATCGAAGAAAATGCCAAAGCCGTTCGCGCTGGCCGGCACCGTGTATTGCCGTGTGACGCTCGCGCTGTCAATGGTCCAGGTCGCGGTCACCGTCCGCGTCGCGGCATTGGCATTCCGAAAAATGATCTGTGTTTTGGCGTCGAGCGGCGCGGTATCGCCGCCCGCCGCGCATAGGTTGAACGTCAACGCGGCGCCCGCGCCGCTTATCGTCTGCGCATTCAAATCAGCCATAATGTACCCTCACAATATGCCCGACCTGCCAGGCCGTTTGGGTGGCTGGCAGTGGCGGGCTCGAAACATAACGGACATCGAAGATATAATCATCGCCGCGCCCTGCACCACGCGCCGCCAGTAGATCCGCGGCGCGCCATGATACTGGTACGCAGCCAGCGCCGGCCCAAGCGTCTGGGAGATGGCCCGCGCCCCGAGCGTATCGAGATCACATGCGGCGGGATGGATCACGAGCCCACGTACCGTTTCGTCGCCGCAGACGGCTTGTCTGTGAGCGCTTTGGCGTTGACCTGCTGCAGAAGCCGGAGAAACGCTTCTTTATCCTCCGCTGCGATCATCATATGTTCATCATTCTGCAGAACAACATCAAGCCACAGGCCCTCGGGACATGTCCAGGCGACAACACAATCAAGCGCAACCCCATAGTCTTTGCCGATAAACCACATTAGATCCGACTCCTTCCGGCGAGTGCGCGCAATCCATCACGCACGTTGCGTTCCAGGCTGATCGCCTCCGCCGCTGGCGTCACAAACGGTTGCGCGGGATAATTGGCATGATCCGTTCCGTACTCGACAGCGGGCGCGTAGTCAACACCTGCCGCTTCGTCACCGGCAATAACCTTCCGTGCAAGCGGCGTGGCGCCGTCTTCGACCCGAATCGTCGCCTGCAACGCACCCGTGTCCACGGGCACAAGCTGACGTTCGACATCGGCAATCTGATTGGCGGTTCGCTCGACGGCCTCCTCAAGCGTTGGCTTGATGCCGTTGCGAAACGCTTGGAGACCACGCAGATTGATACTAGCCATTGGCGGTTCCCGCTTCAAACACTACTGCGGACAGGCTATCCGTCGGCGGCAGCCAGATCGCACCTTACCCGACCCTGTACCTGTTCCATCGTCGGCGCTCCGGGCTTCGTTCCGCCCGCGCCACCCTCGACCGCCTCGATGCTCTCACCGCCAAAGGCGCGCAGATCGAGCCGGACGACCGCGGTCGGTGCGGGATAGGGCTGGACGTTGAGCGCCGAGCACGCAGAGATGAGCAACAGCGCCAGCAGCGCGACGGCGAGGCAAAGCAGATAAACGTCATATCGTGCGGGCATGGCATCTCCATGTGCGATCAGCGGCCTGCGATTGACGCGACGCATGCGCGCTCGCCAGCGGACGATTCATCGACAAAATAAGTTGCCGCACGTCCTCAAGCGTCGTAACCTGCACAGCCAACGGCGCATTACGAATAGCCTCATCAAGGGCAAGCAACAGCGGCGCCAGGTCACAAATCGGCAGATCGGACTTTTTCATGTTGCTCCAATAACAACTCAAGCCGCGCCACGAGCGCCACGAGCCGTTCATTTTCCGTTTGCAGCCGCGCGATCTCCTCACGCTGACCGTTGGCGACGCTGTCGGTCACGCACGTGTTATAGTCGATTTTCCGCTCGATCTCCAATACTTTGAGCCGTCCATACGCACCGATGATCCCGATCAGCGTCATCATGATGGTCCCGGTGAGTGCAATCAGCGGCTCAATCAGTTGTTCGGGCATCAGGGGACATCCTTCGTCACAATCACATGCGTCGCACCGGTCTGCTTCTCAAAGACGATGGCGCCGCCGACAAACCACTGCATGCAACGCAGCCCATCCGTTGTCCATAACTCCGCCGAACGTACAGCGCCGAGGCGCTCGGCATTGGCGCGCCACGCGCCAGGGATAGCCCAGTTGTGATGATACGGCGCTGTATAGCCCCACAAACGTCGCCAATAATCCACATCCGTCAGGCGGCGCCATGCCGTCACTTCGCCCCAGACCCACTCCTTGGTCACAGCCCGGCCTGGGCAGCTCTTCTGATGGGTGTAGTCGCGATGAAACGAAATGAGTTGGCGCGGCGGGATCTGCAGGCGGCGCGAGAGCCCGCCCATCACGGCCTTTGCGTAGTCCCAGACGGCGCCAGCGGGCCGGCGCTGGTCGAAATAACCCACCATTTCCAAGCCGATCGAATACCAGCCCGTCCGCAGGCTCCCATTGCCGGTTCCTGCGTGGATGCCAATCTGACTCATCGGGGTGAAGAGCCAGATGCCATCAGGGGCGACATAGATATGCGGCGCTGCGATCCACCCCTTGCCGCGGTAGAAGGTCTGCATGCCGCGCATGGAAGCCAGACCGCGCCACTGGTTCTCGTCCGGGCGATAAGTGTGATGGAGCACCAGCTGCGAGGGCGGTAGACGACCGAAATCGTAGTTGGCGACGTAGTTTTGCCATTCCGGGATGCTAAGCTTTCTGCCAATCATTGGCGGAGAGCCGGTTGTGGGAAAATCCTGAGCCACGAACACCTCCTGATCTTGGCCTCATCTGTAATACTACATATAATCATAGTAATTCCTGCAAAGTCAATCAAAGATGATTGTCTCGTTATGCGACTTCAGATCATTGACGGAATGGCGCTAACATATATATTATGCGCCAATCTTGCCAAGAAATACATTCAATCTGGGATGGCCTGGGGGGCAGTGTCAGCAAGAGCCTCGGTTTCTTCGAGTTGAGCTGCATGACCCGCCAGCATGCGTTCACACATCAGTGAAGCCATAATAGCCACTATGAGCGTTCCGGCAATAACTGTAAGCAAAACATTAATCGGAATTTTGCAGGTTACACCCGTCAACCAGTGACTGAGCTCTGGGGTAAGCATTTTGACGCCGACAAAGGTCAACATCACCAAGCCATGTTTCAGCTAATGAAACTTGTCCATAACCCCTGCCAACAGAAAGTAGAGCGAGCGTAGGCCTAGGATCGCACACACATTAGAGGTGTAGACAATAAACGGGTTCAGCGTCATCGCAAAAATCGCCGGGATCGCGTCAACCGCAAAGAGCAGCTCCGTGCTCTCGACAACCAGCAGGGTGATAAAGAGCGGGGTTGCCATCAGGCGGCCATGCTCGCGCACAAAGAAACGCTGGCCACGGAAATCGGGCGTTACGGGCAGCACTTTGCGCCATCCGTACGACGAAATTCTTGTCGGGTTGGATCTGTGCATCCTCTTCTTTTTGCAAGCCCATACGGACACCTGTGAAGACAAGAAAGATCCCGAAGATGAGCAAGATCCACTCGAACCTGCTCAACAGCGCCGCACCAACAAAAATCATGACACCCCGCATCACCAGCGCGCCGATGATTCCCCAGAACGGTGCAAGACACCAAGATCGAGGGTGAGCAGCAAAAGAACAATAAGGTTGCATCCGACCCACGTCCAGATACCAAACTCCATAGGGTCTCCTCACGCGAGGATCACTGCACTGGTATAATACGATACATAGCAATGCGGCATAGAATAACACAGAAGACGTTTGTACGCCACACGCCCAGTGAGGATACGAAGAGATGATGAGGTGAAGAGACGAGGACACAAAGAGGCGATGAAGCGAGGAGATGAGAAAATAGCCGGTAGCTGATAGACTAATAACGTTCAAACGTGCGAACCGGCAATGGCACGCTGATGCCGAAGATAAACGCCAATCACCGCAGATCGAACGTGCTAACGTTCCAACGTATCAACCCCTGTCCTGAGCGCAGCCGAAGGATGCCAACCTGCGCAACGGTGTGGCTTATCCGCTCTCGTGGCCTTCTTCATCAATGATCCGACTCGAGAAACGCACCTGGGCATGCATCCACTCTTCGCCCGGTTCATGTACCAGCACAAAGGAGCCGCCCAAATCGTCGCTAACCAATGTTTCGATAATCTGGAGACCCAGGCCGCTGCTCGAAGGCGACTCTTCAGGTCGGGGATGCAACGGGCCATCATCGCGAATTTCGACAATAACCTGATCGCCTTCCAGGGTGGCCTCGATCTCTAGCTGTCCGCCTTCGACGGCCAGGCCGTGGGTCAGGGCATTGCTGATCAGTTCGTTGATCACCAGCGCCAGCACCGTCGCATTACGCGAGCCAATCCGCACCGAGTCGCCCATAATCGTGAACTGGACCGGGCGTTCGCGGGCCACCAGGGTCATGCGGGCGCTCTCGACCACTTGGCGCGCAACTGCATCGACGGTAGTGCTCCCCACATCCTCGCGGCAGAGCAAGTTGTGAACAGCAGCGATGGATTGGATACGAGCGGCGCTCTCGCGCAGCGCCTTGGCGCCGCGGCTCACCGGGTCGAGGCGACGGAGTTGCATTGCCAGCAAAGCTGAGATTGTCTGGAGATTATTGCGCACCCGATGGTGCATCTCCTGTAACATCACCGACTTGACGGCCAAGGCGCGCTGGCTTTCCTCATAGAGACGAGCGTTCTCGATAGCAATCGCCGCTTCATCGGCAAACGTGCTGAGTAGGCGGGCTTGCTCATAGTCAAAGTAGTGCGGCTCTTGGGTGTAGAGGCAGATACAGCCAATCGTGCGCTCACGTGCGCGCAGGGGCATACAGAATAGGGAATGGAAGTCCTCGCGCGCAGCCACTTGAGCGAGTTCAGGAAAGCGCGAGTCTTGATAAGGATTAACAACGGCCAGCGGCTTCCCATCGCGTACAGTTTGAGCGATGAAGTCGCGCACACCATCGCCGCTGCCGCCATAACTTGCCACCAGTTGCGGTTTGTTATCCTCGCCGATCTGAAAGATGTCAGCGCGATTCGCCTGGGCCAGCTCAACAGCTTTTTCGGTGATCAGGTTGAGCACTTCGCGCAGACCCAGTTGCTCGGCAATCCGCTTGGAAACCTGCTGAAGCGTTGTCAATTCGCGAATCTTGCGGTGCAGCCGCTCATCGGTTTGCTGATAGAGCTGCGCGTTAGCAATGAAAAAGGCGAGTTCACCAGCTGCAACCTCGACGAAATTGATCTCTTCCTGGGTAAACTCGCGTGGGCCGGCGGTTTGCACATTGATGACGCCCTGGAGCTTGTCAGCGCTGAACTGGAAACGCTCGGCGCTGAAGAGCACAATCGGCACCGCCAACACCGAGCGGAACGGTTCTTCCCCCGGTTGTGGCTCGGCGTTAAACCGTGGCTCTTCCCAAACGTCGCGAACGGCGACGGGATGCCCAAGTTGCGCCGCCCAACCAGTGACGCCTTCCCCCAGGCGAGAGACGATCTGACCAATGACCTCCTGGTTGAGGCCGCGCGTGGCGCGGAGCACCAATTCATCACGGTGTTTGTCGTAGAGGTAGATCGAGCAGACCTCGACCTTGACCACCCGCGCAACGATCTCGACCACGGTTTGGAGCGAGGTGTCAAGATCCAGGGTCGAGTTAGCAGCGGAGATGATTCGATGCAGTCCGTCCAGTTCATCCACGCGGGCAAGCAGGTGTGACTCCCACTCGCGGGTGCGCTGTTCTTCCTGAGCGGCGCCATAGGCGAGCAGCATTTCGCTGACCACTAATCCTTGTGATACGCGCAGGCGCTCAGCTAGGATCAAGCCCAGTTCGGTCAACACCTCCGCCGCCCCGCCCTGAGCATACCAGATGGCGCCAATATGGCGCAGGCGACCCAAGCGCGTCTCAGTCGGCTGGTCGGCGTCCAACTCGGTGAGCAACTCGGATACACGCGGCCACGTCTCACGCAGCGCATCAACAAGATCGGGGGGTTGCGAGGTTACAACTTCATACATAAGCTCTACCACATTTTTTAGAGATTGTATGCATTATAACGATGTGGTCAAGCGGGTGCAATAGCAAGATAAGAGTGCCTAACCCTACTGCTCTTGCAAATGCTTTTCTGGCGGGCAATGCAGGCAAACCAGTGCAGCAGAGTTACAGATTGCCGCAAAGCGGTTACCTACTTCCAATGTGTGAGGATTACCTCGCGTTGGAAAACTTTGATGGCGAACCAGATCGCCAATGTCGTGAGCAGCGCCAGTATAACGGCAACACCTAACACAAAGCTTGGGTTCAACACCAATAGGCCAAACAGTTGCCCTAAGAACAGGGCGAGTATTGGCACAATCACGATGGCTGATAATTGCTGCGCGGTACGTGGGTCATTGACCCGCGACGAGACCATCACGGCGGCGGCGACTGCAAGTAGAGATAGCAGCGGCGCACAGAGCAAGATCAACAGAATCCAGCCGGGGCTGATAATTGCCAGAAAGACCTGCTGGTCCAGTGCAACAGCTGCAATCGCGCCTGTAAAAATGGCCGCGCAGAGCCAAGTGATCAAAATTGCCGGGATCAGGGCTGCAAGACTCTTGGCCAAGAGCAATTCCCAGATCCTGATCGGCGTTGCCAGAATGGGTTCCAGCGTTCGGCGTGTTTTCTCGCCGACAATGCTGTAGGCCGCGATGATGCTGGGGATAAACAGTGGCATCATCATGAACAAGACGCCAAACTGTTTCCCGATGACAGCTTGCCCCAATGCTTCAGCGCTCAGTCCAGCCAGCGACGGATCGGCTAGGACCGCACCAAGTTCGCTTGTATCCTCGTCGGGGAATCGACCTATCAGATACGTCACACCAATTGGCATGAGGGTGAGCAAGACCGGTGGTAACAACGTACTGATGACCAGTGTTCGATCTTGCTTGAATTCCAGCCACTCCTTATACAGAATTGCGGTAATCTTGTTCATTGCCTACTAACTCCAGGTACACCTCTTCCAACGAGTGCTGCATTGGTTCGACATAGCGAATGGCGGCGCCCGCCTGCACCAACGCTTGGATAAGGATCGGATTGTATGCATCAGGATCATCGAGCGTGATCGATAGTGTGCTGTCGTGTGTTGTCACGTTGTGTACAAATGGCAAGGTGCGCACGGCGCCGGCGAACAGGGAGGCATCACCTGTTACGCGCACTTGCGTTCCCTGGCCAAACAATGCAGCTCGCAGATTGGCGGGCGTGTCGAGCCGCAGCAAACGGCTTTGGAAGATAGCAATCAAATCGCACAACTCGTCGACTTCGGTCAGATTGTGTGTTGTTAGGAAGATTGTCCGTCCCTCGGCGCGGAGCTCTTTGATGAAATCGCGAACAGTACGGGCTGCTTCGGGGTCAAGTCCGGCCGTCGGTTCGTCGAGAAAAACAACGGGCGGTTCGTGTAACAGGGCGCGCGCAATCGCCAATTTCTGGCGCATCCCTTTCGAGAAGCCCCCAACCGGCTCGTCGCGTCGCTCCCAGAGACCAAGCATCCGCAGATATCGTTCGGTTTGGTTCTTGATTTGTGCGTCGGTAACGTCGTACAACCTGGCAAAGAAGGCCAGATTCTGGGTTGCGCTCATCCGGTCGTACAGCCCTGGCGTTTCAGTGAGCAGACCGACCGAACTGCGAATTGCTGTGTTCTCAGAGCCAAGCCGGCGCCCGGCAACGATTGCCGTACCACCGGACGGGGCGATGAGGGCGGCAAGCATGCGCACGGTTGTGGTTTTTCCGGCGCCATTCGGTCCAAGGAAGCCAAAGACGGTCCCCGCTGGAATAGCCAGATCCAGCGTATCAACCGCGGTAAGTGCGCCAAATGTTCGGGTCAATGCTTGGGTTTCGATGGCGTTCATGCCGCTGACTCACTGATTCAACAAGACTTCGCAATACTAAAAATTGCCCATAAGCAGTATAGAGATTTATTATCAATAATGATAATAATAATCGGAGTGAATAATCCTGTCAAGATCAGCGTTATGATGGTATTATGTCTGCCTATCACGGTCATGCCAAGATGCGTTTGACGAGCGTTTATCTATGACAAGCGAGGTGTTACTGCCTGACGATAACTGCCGATCATAGCATTATCCTCCAAAGCGCCTGATGTTCCCTTGTCAGCCTAAATTGAATGGACAGAGCCATGCAAGTTGCACCTTGATCTCATCACCGCGTCGCCCTTAGAAGCTGTCTGAAAAGCCGTTTGACCCAGCAAGAACGGGATCACAAACTGGGATGGAGCGGAGCATCGGCACGTCAACATGTGGAATGCGCAAACCGTGCTTGCACGCGGCAGCATGGCTGCCGCATTCCATACCCCTTTTCAGACAGCCTCTTAGCGCCGGCATTGCATGATATGCTGGCTAGCACTACATCAACCGCCTCGCGGCGAGTAACCTAATGTTGGGACAAATGGTTCACGCGGCATCGAGATACGGCTTCACCCGCTGCTGGCCGACAACGGAGGGTTGGCCGGTACGCTGCTGGTCTTGCACGATACGACCGAGCGGGTGCGCATATCGGATGCGCTCGATCAGCGTTTGGCTGAGTTGACCCTGATCA
>JAKSDJ010000950.1 GCA_022360155.1 Chloroflexales bacterium
GTGGATCGGTGCCCAGACGTTGGTGTCCAGCGCGGTCGATTCGTGCAGGCGCGGGTCGCCGTGCGCCAGGGGGGCGTGCTTGGTGGCGGCCATCTCTAGCGTATGCGGCGCAATATGGACCCGAACCTTCCTTCTATTAAAGTCACGCTCGTAAATCTTCACTTCATCACGTAAGCGCGTGATGTATGGGATGTCGATACGAACCGTACGGTCCTTGAGCGCTTCCATAAACTCGTTGTTCTCCAGACGGCGATACTCAGGTTCATTAGTATGACCAATAATAACCTCGTCAATATCCGTCTGTGCAAACTTTTTGGACTTGATCCGATGTTCTTGACTAGCGCCAAGCAAGTCATACAGGAAGGCGACATCGAGTTTGAGCATCTCGACAAACTCGATGATGCCACGGTTTGCGATATTAAATTCGCCATCAAAGTTGAAGGCGCGCGGGTCACTGTCACTACCGTAGAGTGCGATCTTTCGATAGTTGATATCGCCAGTCAGCTCGGTACTATCTTGGTTCTTTTCATCTTTGGGCTGGAAGGTGCCAATACCGACACGATCCTGCTCAGAAAAGATCAGACGACGGACGCGAATATGCTTGATCACCTGAGACCAATCACCATCATAGCGGCGCATCAGTTCACGATAGTTGTAACGGCACACCGGACAAAGATCGCCCTCAATGTAGATCTGTTCAGGTGCTGGGCGCCCTTCATTGAAGCGCGTCAAGAAGCGTTCACGAAGCGCAAGCGGAACCAGGTGCAACGGATCTTCGTGCATTGGGCATTTTTCCCACTCGCTCTCAGCGACCCGCCGAACATCTTCCGGCGTTTCATTGCCCATGTACCAATCGAAGGTATACAATGCGCCGAGTTCCGTCCGACTGTAATGTTCCATGCCCTTCTTCAGGCGCCGAACAATCGTACTTTTCGAACTACCGACCGGACCATGGAGCAAAAGGACACGTTTCTCTGTACCGTAGCCTTGGGCTGCGCCTTTGAAGAAATTGACGAGGCGCATCAGAGGAATCTCTAGACCATAGATCGCATCGTCACCATCAAAAGAGTCGTCAGAGAAAAATTTGTACCTGATCAGACGCTTCTTTGCATCAATGAATTCCTCAGTACCATACGACATGATCATGTCGTAGATTCGTTGGAACGCATTGCGTGTCACCTTGGGGTACTGGGAGACAATCTCCAAGTAATCCTCAAAGGCGCCGACCCAATTCAATTGTTGGAATTGCTTACGGTCCTGCAACTCGCTAACCAGTTGCAAAAGTGCAGTTCCATTCACAAGAGTTGTCATCTGATATCCTCCTGATGAGAGCGCTTCACCCGACTTGCCTCCTAAAAACGGCATGCGAGTGGACTGAAACGATCATCGCGCCGACCGCGCGCTCACCCTACAGTCTGACGCTTGTGCGCTATATAGTAATAACCTTGCTAAGGTACAGGTAAATTCTCTTGAAATTGTAGCAGTATCGATACCTGATTCTCTATTCAGGTAAGGTTCAGAGAGCTTTAGACGATTTATTTGTCCACACTTACTGCGTTGGATATACAGCTTGAGATCTCAGGGAGTTATAATGAGGGTATCCCAGTTACAACTGGGCAAGCGTATTATAACAATGTTTATGGCAAGCGTCAAGGTTTCATTAGTACAGAAGTACTGAGGGTAATACGACAGCGGGTTTTCGTTATTCCTGTGCTGTATTCCTGGCAAGATCAGCAAACTATGAAAGCATGATTGCAAAGTGTCAAACGCCCCAAAAAGCATTCAACGCCGGAACAAATCGTCCCACGGCTTGGTTATTTGAACTCTCTATGCTCGGCAAACAAATGCGCTTTACAAGACGCCCGAGTGTACATTCAGTTTCCGGGCGACTTGTTCACGGTACATCCCAATCGCGCGATACCTTGCATAGCGTTGAGCCAAAAGGGTCTCCAAATCCAGATTGCACAGATGAGTAAAGTGGCTTTGTATCACATCTTTCAATCGCGCTGTCATTTCTATACTGTCGGTATGCGCCCCATCTCCTGGTTCGGACAGTATTTCGTCAGCAATTGCCAGATCGGCCATATCCTGGGCGGTGATTCGCAAGGCACGAGCTGCTTCGGGCGCCTTTGCAGCATCACGCCATAAGATAGAGGCGCAGGCTTCAGGCGAAGCGACAGAGTAAATTGCATTTTCAAGCATTAAGAGCCGATCAGCAACGCCGATCGCTAAAGCGCCGCCACTCCCGCCCTCGCCAATGATCGTAGCGACTACTGGAACACGGAGATTGCACATTGTTAAAATACACTCGGCGATAGCATTCGACTGCCCTCGCTCTTCAGATTCTTTATTGGGGTTGGCGGCTGGCGTATCGATAAAGCAAATCACCGGGAAGCCAAACTTCTCAGCATGTTTCAACAGTCGCATGGCTTTACGATAACCCTCAGGGTGCGGCATACCAAAGTTGCGTCGCACGTTGTCACGAGTATCACGCCCCTTCTGATGTCCCATGACCAAAACTGTACGATTAGCAAAACTGGCAAGGCCGCCAACAATTGCCGGATCATCACCAAAACGCCGGTCGCCATGCAATTCAGTAAACGACTCACTAAGTCCCTGGATGTAATCGAGGGTATGAGGACGCTGCGGATGGCGCGCGAGTTGCACGCGATCCCAAGGAGTCAAGCTTTCATGTACCTCAGACATCACCATAAACTATACCTTAAAATAATGTAATTTTGGAGATATGGAATAGATAAACTCCGAGAGTCTAAACCTCTCCGAATAAATCCCCATGTACCAATTACAAAAGGAAAACACCCAAGAGCCGCAATCAAGCGGCAAAGCTCACATAGGAACAAACTGAACATCGCGCCCGCTTCCAAACCATTGTTTCTTATGAGCTATAAAGAGGAAGCAAGCGATCCAGCGTCGCACGAAGTTGGCTACGAGAGGCAACCATATCGACCATGCCATGTTCAAGCATAAACTCAGCCGTTTGGAAGCCAGGAGGGAGTTTCTGGCGCATAATCTGCTCGATAAGACGCTTGCCCGCAAACCCGATATTTGCTCCCGGTTCAGCAATGATAATATCGGCAACTGAAGGATACGAAGCCGTTACGCCGCCATAACAGGGATCGACCATCACCGCAATGTGCGGCTGGCGTACTTTCGCAAGTCGCGTGAGCGCCATTGTAACCTTCGCCATCTGCATGAGGGCGATCACCCCTTCTTGCTGGCGAGCCCCGCCGCTGCTATTGATGGTAACAAGGGGCAGTCTCAAATCAGCAGCTCGCTCGGCGGCGCGGGCCATTTTTTCGCCATAAACACTACCCATTGAAGCGCCCATAAAGTTGAAGTCTGCCACTGCCAGCACTAGCGGATTATCCTCAATCGTACCAACACCGCTAATCACTGCATCGGCTAAGCCGGTTTGTTGTTGATAGCGCTGAAGTTTGTCGGCATAACTATCGTCTGGCGACACGAACTCCAGCGGATCTTCTGGCCAGAGTTCAGTATCATGCTCAACAAACGAATCTGTATCGAGCAGGCCAATCCACTCACGTGCACTGAGGCGCATGTGCTGATCACACTTGGGGCATACTTTCAGGTTGTCATTAAGCTCTTTAGTGTAGATAAGCTCACGACACGCAGGGCACTTGACCCACATATCGTCGGGGATTTGCACGCCGTTCTTGCCAGGGGATGCCGTGAAGCTCTTCTTGCTCCGGCGAAAAAACTCTTTCATACAGAAACCGTCACCCCTTACCCTAACAGCCCCGGCAAAGCTACACCAAGGCATACATAAAGACAAGCTATCAACAGCCAGTCCAAAGTCCATCATACCAAGGCGAGGTTTATGAATAGCACGGGGTTTAGTCGTTATATCGAATTCTTGCCCATCATACCACATTTTCATCCAGCTTGCGGTCTGACCTAAGTAACTAATTCACCATAACATAATTACATAAATAGTCCCTCAGAAAGACCAATTGTATGTTTGTGCCTCGCTTTACAAACTCTACGCTCTTTGCTAGAATGGGGGGCACTTCTGGCTTGAATTGTAACTATCATCAATATAATAAATTTGTTAATCTTGCTGCAGAGAAGAGAGCACCCACCTCTTACTATGATGCGAGTTTGGAATTGACACTGAATCGCCGCGACGCTGATTTTCCATGGCTTCTCACTCTTGTGTTTTGTGCGTCCAGATTCGTGTTGGTTTAGAACGGACTTGGCTATAGGCCGAAAATCAGCTTTATGGGTCATAATTGTATCGGCGCCATAGGCTGATATTGCAGATCGCGTTCGCCCATACTACTTATTACATTCGTAGCCGACCAGCTTGGGGAAAGGTATAAAGCATATGCTGCGTCCTCCTCAGCCAAATCCACATCCTCACTGTAGAAGATCTCTTAGAGAAGAATAGCATAAAACAATAGGCAGCAGGGCACTTACGCGACTGCAATGAAGGAGTTGTATCTATGCAGGACTTAAGCCAATTTGAAGTAATCGCCGTCTGGTCGGTACTTGCCGTTTCCATCCTCAGTCTCGTCTACACCTTCGTCTTACGAGCGCAGGTTCTAGCACAAGACAAAGGAACGCAACGGATGCAAGAGGTCTGGGGCTTCATTAAAGCCGGCGCGAATGCGTATTTGAGTCGGCAGTTCCGCACTATCGCTATTCTAATTGCAGTACTGACTTTCGTATTGGCTGCTAGCGTGCTGATCATTCCACCGACGCGCGAGGCAGAGGAGATGTTTGGCGAGAATGCAACATTGTGGGTAGCTATTGGTCGAGGGGTCGCCTTTCTGATGGGGTCGATATTCTCATATGTCGTTGGCTACATTGGGATGAATGTTGCAGTGGAGGGGAATGTTCGTGTTGCCGCAGCGTCACGTAAAGGATACAACCCGGCGATGCAAATTGCCTACAAGTCAGGTTCAGTCACGGGAATGCTGTGTGTTGGCTTGGGCTTGTTGGGCGGGACGCTCATCTTTATCGTTTTTGGTATCGCTGCGCCGGATGCCTTGCTTGGGTTCGGGTTCGGCGGCTCGCTTATTGCACTGTTTATGCGCGTTGGCGGCGGCATCTACACCAAAGCCGCCGACGTAGGAGCGGACCTGGTCGGGAAGGTTGAAGCTGGTATCCCCGAGGACGATCCCCGTAACGCAGCGGTGATCGCTGACCTCGTTGGCGACAATGTCGGCGACTGCGCCGGCATGGCAGCAGATGTTTTCGAGAGTTTTGAGGTCACCCTTGTTTCGGCGCTGATTCTAGGAATTGTGCTGGGCGACGCAGCAGCCGGCGTACTTTTTGACGGTGACTACGATCTGCGTTTTGTAGTTTTCCCACTCATTCTGCGTGCGATCGGCGTTATTGCTTCGGTCATTGGCAACTTGTTTGTACGAACCGACGAACGAACCCGCAATGCCATGCGCGCAATGAACCGCGGCTTCTATATTGCTGCCGCGATCGCCGTCCTTGGCTTCGCCGTAACGACTGTCGTCTACATGCGCGATCCGGTAAGCGGTGCAATTGATTGGCGACCATTCATGGCGACGCTCGCCGGGATTATCCTTGCCATCGTGCTTGATAAGCTAACCGAGTACTTTACCTCGACGCATTTTAGTCCGGTGAAAGATACCAGCCGAGCTTCACTGACTGGATCGGCGACTAATATCCTCTCTGGTTTGTCGCTCGGTATGGAGTCGAGCGTGTGGGCCATTTTGGTGATCTGTGGCTCGATCTTGACCTCGATTGTCATCTACGCCAACGAGCCGGCAGCAACCCAATTTACCGCTATCCTATACGGGGTTTCGCTGACTGGTATTGGAATGCTGTCTCTAACCGGGAACACAATCTCGATGGACTCGTTTGGTCCAATCTCGGACAACGCAAACGGTATTGGCGAGATGTCGGGGCTTGACAAGAACGCTCGTAACGTGATGGATGATCTGGATGCAGTCGGCAACACAACCAAGGCTGTGACCAAGGGTATTGCAATCGGTTCGGCGGTTATTGCTGCTGTAGCGCTGTTTGGTGCGTATTTGACCGATACTGGCAAGGTGCAACAACAACTTATAGATCAAGGGGTGCAAGGGATCGAAGTGCTCATGGGCATCAACGTTTCGGCGCCAGCCGTGTTTATTGGATTGCTGATCGGCGGCGCGGTGCCATTCCTGTTCTCGTCTTTGACGATCCGAGCTGTCCAACGGGCAGCCTCACAGATTGTGAATGAAGTCCGGCGACAGTTCAAGATCCCTGGCGTGATGGAAGGAACAGTCTTGCCCGACTACGCACGCGCGGTAGGAATATCTACTACGGCAGCCCAGAAGGAGTTGGTGAGTCTGGGGTTAATCGCAGTACTGGTGCCGATTCTGGTTGGCTTCTTGTTAGGCGTCGAAGCCTTGGGTGGATTCCTAGCCGGGATCATTCTTTCCGGCCAGTTGATGGCAGTATTTCAAGCAAATGCCGGCGGCGCCTGGGACAATGCCAAGAAATATATCGAAGTGGGGAATTACGGCGGGAAGCATTCTGAACCGCATAAAGCGGCTGTTGTGGGCGACACCGTTGGCGACCCGTTGAAGGATACTGCCGGGCCAGCGCTCAATCCGTTGATCAAAGTGATTAACTTGGTTGCGGTGATTGTTGCCCCAATTGCCGTCACAGTCCGGCTTCCGGGTCAACCGCTTGGCATTGGCCTGATCATTGCGATGCTGATTTGCTTTGGAATACTGATCTGGGCCATTTGGCAGAGCAAACGTGAGGGCGAGGAGGTATCCAGCTCATCAACACCGCAAGAAACCGCTCGGGGCCGCGCCTAAAAATACGGTTTTTTCAGTTTAGGAGTTGGGAGGCATTTGCCCTTCCAACTCCTTTTGGTATATAATAACCGCAACCGTACGATGACATTATGATGACTCTCTAACGTGTGGTAGCGCAATGAGCGCGTCCCGGCAGCATACCAGTGTCACAATAGGACAGATGGCTGCACGGGACGTTTCTGTATTTCCCTAAATAGCGGTTGTTGGCGACTGCACTGATACCGCGATCAGATGCGACATAGCAGGTGCATTAGGGGACCAATGTCCAAACGAAAACAATCATCTAGAAGCGATCTTTCATTTCTATCTTCAGCCAACGCAGCAGACTGGCGACAACAAGGACTTCGCGCCTTTCATGCGGGGCGTTTTGATCAGGCGATCAGCAACTGGTCACACGTCTCACAAAAAGATGCCGCTGTGTCGACAGCTCTGGCTGAGGCGTATTTTCGGCGTGCGTTGACACACTCAAATTCTGTCGATCACGATCAGCAGATTGCCGACCTGCGCCGTGCAACGGCATTGCGTTCCGATGATCTGCGTTACCTATACCATTTAGGGCTAGCGTTGCATCGCGCCGGCGATTTACCCGCAGCCACGAAGCAATACCAGGCTGTGCTTCAATGCGATCCTGCCTGGCCAGGGCTAGGGTTAGTATTGGCTCTCGCTATGCTTCAGCAAGATCCTAGGGCAGATATCAGCACACTGCCCAGTAACACGCCCGAGATCCAGGCTATACTCGACCCGATCCAGGCATTGTTGCACGGCGAACAGCCTGTGTCGCAAACACCAACTTCGCCTGGCATAGTTCACAAAGTACGCCAGACATTCGGTGTCGAACAGGACAAAATCCACACCCTTGGTCGGCTTTGGCATGGGCTGGGGCTTCTTCAGGCTGGCAATACCGCCGCCCAGGAAGTGTTCAGCCAGGAAACGGCCTTGCCGACACACGCTGCCACCACAGTATGGTGGTACTACAAAGGTGTTGCAGCCGCTCTCTCTAATGATCAGAAGACCGCGCTGCAATGCTGGCAACAGGCCAAAGAGACCTCTTTCGCCCAACCCTGGCTCTTCGATAATCTCAACACGCTCCTCTTTCAGCAAATCAACGAGCTGCTCGATACGGGCGACACAATGAGCGCCGCAAATCTAGCCCTCAGTGCAGTTAACCGCCCGGTGACGAATACAGCATTCGGCGATCTTCTTATACGAGCGCTGCATCACGGGGCGGTCGCTGCCGCCGAACAAGGCGACTGGGCCCAGGCGGCTGCCCTATGGGAAGGTGCGCGCCAAGTTTTGAGCAACACCTCCAGTTTGGGGTCGCCTCGCACCTTACTCCACAATCTCGCGCTGGCGTATGAAGCCCAAGAGCGCTGGCTCGATGCAGCCGGATCTTGGCGCGCGATGCTCCGCACCCGACCGCGTAAAAAAGCAAAGAGTGATGAAAACGATCTCAGCGACGCTCAGTGGTCCTGGGTTCGCGGGCGAGTCATCGAGTGTTACAAGCGCGCCGGTGCAATCAGCGAGGCGGTTGTTGTCTTCCGTCAGGCCATCAAGGCCGAGCCGGATGATTTAGACTTGCGGCTGCAACTGGCTGATGCGCTACAGGCGAATGGGCAGGAGCAAGCAACCCTCAACGAATTGCACCGCGTTTTACAGATTAATGCGGAGCATACCGAAGCGCAAATACGAATGGCGAGCCTCCATAGCATCCGCGGTGAGTGGTATGCCGCCGAGCAACTGCTGCGCAGCATCTTGACCCGCCACCCCGAACGCGAAGACGCGCGTCGCCAGATGGCGCGCCTCTTACTGACTCGCGGCAGCCAGTTGCACAATATAGGCAACTATCCTATGGCGGAAAAGCTCTTCAAGGAGGGTCAGTATTTCGCCCCCGACGACTATCTCTTTCCACTCAACTTGGCCCGTATTGCCATTGATCAGCGCAAACTAAGCCGGGCGCGCGATTTGCTGGAACAAACCTTAGAGCTCGCCTCCGACCGACCAGACGCCTATCTTGAGGTGATCGACTGCTGGACAGTGGCCGACAAGATTGCCGAAGTTCGCACGATACTTCAGCGCGCTACTGAGGCAATGCAGCTAACTGTCGAGTTTTTCATCGATCTGGGCATGCTCATCCTATCGCGCAAAGCCGCACCTGCGAGTGGCTTCGACATTTTTGGCGTCCAGAGACCCAAAAGCGCCAAAGCTGCCAAGAGCGAGTGGACCGATCTGGCGATCGAATCATTCGAACGGGCGGTTGCCGCTCGCCCCGACGATCCAAAGGTGGCGGCGCATATCGCTTCCGAGACCATGACCATAAAGCCGGAGCTAGCCCTGCGCTATATCGAAATCGCAGCGGAGCGTATGGCGGACGACCCCAGTATTTTAATGCTCTATGGTCTGATCCAAGGACTAAACAACCTTGTTCAAGATGCCAAAAAGACCTTGAGCAAAGCTGGTCGTCTGGCCCGCAAGCAGGGGAACAATATGCTGGCCCAACAAATAGAAGCAATGCGACAGCAGGTTGGAAGTCCGTTCTTCCGCCTTGCGCTCCAGGTTGGTCCACTTCTTGATGATTTCGATGTCGATGATGAAGACCTGTTCTGGTGACAACACGATCAACGATGACGCCAGTTCGGAACTTGAGGCATTACAATGGCGAAACCATATATTGACCCATATGCGATTTTGGGACTAACCCGAACAGCAACGCCCGCTGAGATCAAACAGGCGTACTTTGCGCAGGTGCGCGCTCATCCGCCCGAGCGTGAACCCGAGCTGTTTAAGCGCATCCGCGCCGCGTATGAACGCTTACGCGACCCTGAGCGACGGGCCGAGGCAGATATGCTCTTGATCAATGACTGGCCTGAATCATCACGGAAGCGCCGCCCGCCCAAACTGGATCTGACATTGCACCACGAAGATGTTCTCGCGGTAGCTCAAGCGGCAAGCGACCTGGAGCGGACCGATTGGCGCGAACATTATAAGAAGGTTACATTGTGAGCGAACGTTCCTCCTTACTAACCAATCGTGTTCGGCGACTGCTCGGAGCGGAACCAGCGGACAACGAAACTCGCCTGATTGCACCACTACAAGAGCGTCTTGACTCGATAGAGCAGCGTCTGGCCGAACTATCTGTGCAAACGCAACAACGTGATGCTTCCAACAACGATGCTATGGCAACAGCGCTGAGCGGTATCGAGAAACAGATTAGTCGAGCTGGACGCGAGCAACTCAAGGCCAACTCACTCGCTGAAGCCCAACTCGATCAACTTCGGTCTGCATTAGAAGCATTGCAAGCTGGCGATGAACGACGGGATAAAGAGATAGCCGCGCTGCACGAGCAGAATCATCAGGCGCAACGAATGGCGCGGATCGAGGTGGCGCGTTCGATGTTTCCCGCCCTTGACAGCCTTGACGAAGCGATCCGCTCTGGAGAGCAGATTTTGCAGCGCTACGCTTCGCCATACGCTCTCACAACACTCTTCGAGCGCATGCGTGCGCGCATGCAAATGCCCCAACACGACTCGGCCCTCTATGACGCCCTATCTTCCTGGCTCACTGGCCTTGCCTTTGTACGCCAGCGCATGCTGGACATTCTTGCTGCCGAGGGTATTCAGCCAATTGCTGCCGAGGGCGAAGCATTTGATCCGCAGTTGCACATGGCAGTGGAGGTCGTACCAGCGTGTGATGATCTGCCGCCAGGCATTGTTGCAAACGAGATCCGCCGTGGGTACCGGATTGGAGAGCGGGTGTTGCGCCACGCCGAGGTTGCGGTAAGCGGTGAGGCTTCAAACGAAGCAGGTGGACATCATTGACGCACTTATTTCATCACATTTCGCCTTACCACACGTTGTGTCCTATAAAGCAGGAGTAATGAATGAGCGCCATTATTGGTATTGACCTTGGCACTACCTTCTCAGCGACAGCGTTTGTGCGCGAGGGGACGCCGCATATTATCGCCCATGGCGACGAGCGGATTATGCCGTCGATGGCGGGGTTGACTCCACAAGGTAATTTGCTGGTCGGCACACCGGCCCGTAACCAATATGTGCTCTACCCTGATCGCACCGTTCGTTCGATCAAACGCAAAATGGGGCAGAGCATCTTAACCAAACTGGGTGATCGTGAATATGCCCCCCAAGAAATTTCGGCGCTCATCCTCCGTGAGCTGAAGCGGCGGGCCGAAGCCGAAATCGGTGAACCGATCGAACGTGCAGTGATCACCGTGCCGGCCTACTTCTCGGATGCAGCGCGGCAAGCGACCCGCGAAGCCGGCGAGATAGCCGGGTTCACCGTCGAGCGGATCATCAACGAGCCAACCGCAGCCGCGCTCGCCTACGGGCTGGATCGCAGCGACGAGCGGCAACTAGTAGCTGTCTACGACCTGGGCGGCGGCACCTTCGACATTTCGATCATCGAACTGGATGCCGGGGTTGTCGAAGTTCGCGCCAGCCACGGCAACACCCAACTCGGCGGCGACGACTTCGATCAGCGCCTAGCGGATCTACTGGCTGAACGGTTTATGCAGCAATACGAGCGCGATCCCCGAACGGATCGACGCGCCCTGGCTCGGCTCATGCGCGCTGCCGAAATCGCCAAAATTGCGCTCTCTGAGCAACCCTTCACCCGCGTGCGCGAGGAGTATTTGCTGACCGAGGATGGCCAGCCCATGCACATCGACATCGAACTATCGCGCGCCGAATTCGAGGACTTGATCAGTGACCTGCTGGAGGGGACGCTTCAATCCTTCGAGGCGGCGTTGAACGATGCAGGTATGAGCATCAACGAGTTGGACCGTGTCTTGTTTGTTGGCGGCAGCACCCGTATCCCGCTCATCTGGCAGATGGTTCGTGATTTTACCGGCTTGGAGCCGGAGATCGCCGTCAACCCCGACGAAGCGGTCGCCCTCGGCGCGGCAGCCCAAGCGGCAATCATTGCGGGTGAACCACTCGACGCGATCCTGGTTGATGTGACGCCGCACTCGTTGGGCATCGAGGTGGCCGAATGGCAGTTTGGCCAATTGGTACCGGATCGCTACAACGTTATCATCCATCGCAACACCACAATCCCAACATCGCGCTCCGAAGTCTACTCAGCCATCCATCCGACCCAGACCGCGATTGAAATCAAAGTTTACCAGGGCGAGCATCCCATTGCTTCACGCAACAGTCTGCTGGGCGAATTCATGTTCGATCAACTCCGCCCTGAAGTATCGGGAGAGCCGCCGCGGATCACGGTGCAATTCGACTTCGATATTAACGGCATCCTTCACGTTTCGGCGACTGACCGGGGCAGCGGTAAAGAAGCGCGAATCAGTGTCAAGGCGGCGCGCGCCCAACTCAGCCCGGCAGAGATCGATAGCGCCCGCGCTGACCTGGAAGCGCTGGAGGAAGACTTGTTCGCCAGCGCATTTCTCGAGTTGGGTGACGATGAGTTGATCATTGATCAGGATGCGTTATCGGCTGCTCAACCAAAGTCGCGCGCCGAGCCAAGCCTCGAAGTGGCTGGATTGCTGGCGCGGGCGCGGCGTGCCGTAGAACGAGAATCCGGCGATATTGCGGCGCTGGAGACGGCAATTGCCGCGCTCGAAGCGGCTGTACAAAGCGGCGACAAAGGCGTTATCGAAGAGCGCGCCGAGGAGTTATTAGATCTGTTGTATGAACTCGATGAAGAGTAATCTTGCCTCCAGGCACATAACCTGAGACAACCCCAACCAAATATTTGGCGCTTGGTTCACGATACTCAGCATCGGTTCATAGGGTGAGAAGAGAGAAAGCTATGCCGATTACTCCCGGACTGAGCGAGACCCTGATTCGCCAATATGCAAGCGCGGAGAGCTTTAGTCGCGATCAGCAGTATTACCGGATGGACGCGGTAAGCAACCCGGTAATCCGCGACTCGCCAATACAAGCCCAGGTTGAAGGCAGCAGCTACGAGCCGTATCGAGTACGGATCGGCTTCGATGAAGGCGGGCTGCAAACAATGCACTGCACCTGCCCCTACGATTGGGGCGGCGCCTGCAAACATATCATCGCTGTGTTATTGGCCTGTTTGCATGACCCGGCGAGCGTACAGGCACGCCCGCCGCTAGCCGACACGCTGGTCGAACTGGATCGTGATCAGCTTCAGGAAGCTGGTCTTGCCGCTGGCAGCATACAACGACAGTATCGCCGAGGCGGTCGATTCCCACATTGAACTACTGCGCGCGACGCGCTCTTCGCCTCAGTTGGAACAATCGCCCGCAGCTGGCACGACTACGCGCTGCAATCCCGTTGATACCCAACCCTTCCGCCGACAGATCCGCTCGATCTTGCGCTCATCACGTTACAACGAATACAGCTATAGCTACGGCTATGGCTATGCGAGCGACATTGTCGAGCAAGTTCGCGAGCTGTTGCAGCAAGCGGAAGGTTTCTCGCAGGCGGCGACGGTCGAAACGCGCTGCTCATTCTCGAGGCCATTACCGATGAGTATAGCAGTAGTTGGTATGAGTTCGATGACTCGGATGGCGAATTTGGCGCTTTTTTCATAGATCTGGCCGAGTGCTGGGCCGAAGCCCTACTAATCGCCAACCTGACTCTTGATGAGCGTCACGAGTGGGCGCAGAAACTGGCCAACTGGCGTCATGAAGCCGAAGATCATGGCGCGGGCGATGAGTTGCTATTGCCGAGAACACAGCCAAACAGGGCTGGGACGACCTTGAGTTGGTCGAGGCGTCCAAGGTAAACTTACCGAGAAAATCGTCTGGACCGATGAAATATCAGGCGATGCAGATATCTTAACGCAGGTCCGCCTCAATCTGCTGGAGCAACAGGAACGTTACCAAGAAGATCTTAATCTGGCCAAAGTCGAGGGACAGATCGAGTGTTACGTCACGATGTTGGCAAAGATGGGCCAAGAGCAGCAAGCGATCGATGAGGGGATTGCCCGTCTGTCAACTGCCCAGGACGCACTAAGGCTGGCTCAGGTGCTACGCAATCGGAACAATATGGACGGAGCGGTGCAGATCGCCGAACATGGGCTAACACTCGCTGAACCGCGCGGGCCGCTGGCTGCCTGGCTCTCCGACCTGGCGCGCAGTCTTGGCCGATCCGATCGGGCATTACACGCCGCCGAACTAGAGTTTCGCTCCACATCCAGCCTAAACGCTTATGAAAAGGTGCATGAACTGGCCGGCGAAAACTGGTCCAAGCTCAAGACGGCATTACTCGTCAGAACAGTTCATCCTGGCTTTATAGTTCTGCAAGCGTAGACATTTTTCTGCACGAGTGGCTGATCGATGATGCGATCACTGTTGTCTCGCAGCGCGACGGCTACGGTCAGATCGAACGGGTGATGGACGCCGCCATCACCCACCGCCCGGAATTGGGTGATCCAACAAGCCACACTCCAGGCTGAGCGAATTATGGGCGCCGGCAAGACCCAGAGCTATGATCACGCTGCAAACTGTCTGCGCCGGGCACGCGACGCCTACCGCATCACCGGACGCCAGGCGGAGTGACAACGTTACCTCAACGAGATACGCGAGAAACACGGGCGCAAATACAAGCTTATGGGCTTGATAAGCGGCTTGTGATCAGCTCGCAGTAAAATCTCGTCTTACTGACCAAATCCGGGAACGTTCAGCACGGCCAGAATAATCAGCAAGAAGTTATACGTGCCATGAACGATCGCTGCGGTGCTGGTGTTGGAGCGTCGCCGCACCAACCCACAGATAACGCCGACCAGAAAGACAACCAGCAGAGCGTCCCAATTATATTGGAAGGCATGCAGACTCGTAAAGAAAAGGTTCGAAAGCAGGATGCCAAGCCGCGGCTGCAAGACGCCACGGATCGCTAACTCCTCGCCCAAACCCGCCGTGACCCCAATAACCACCGCGCCGAGTGGATTCAATGCAAATGAGAGCAACTCCTCGAAAGCGGCGCTATCGGTGCGCGGCCAATTCATCAGCCCCCAGAGCCAATCGATGCCCACACCTATGATCTGCACGCTCAGGACAAGCGCTACTGCAACACCGAGTCCGGCAATCACTTGTCGCCAACTCGGGCGTACCAGGCCGATGCGCTCCAGAGCTTCGCGCAGATTGCGGCTCACGCCACAGCCAACAGCAATAAGCGCGCCCGGTATCACCCATATCAAGCCATAGAGCGTATCCAGCAGCAAACCGGCATCACTACGCGCACCGGTTGGCTCAAGACCGCGATCCATCGCGTCATTGATCACTGAGAGCAGTATCGGCTCACCAATAACAAGGAGGGGCAGAAAACAAAGCAATGTTAACGCTACAATCGTAACAAGCGCAATTGTCTGTACAAAGGAGCTTGGTTCGATTGGGATATAGGCGCTCAAGCGCTGACGTACAATCGGAACAAAGCCCAAGGCGCCAAGAGCAGCCGCCAGGAAACTTCCTATGCTGATTACCCCAAGATGTAACGCAATATTACTTGGCAATGCCGGTACAATGTCAGAGCCTGCCGTCAATGCGCCGACCAGGGGTGTAGCGACCATCCCCAGAATGATGACCCCTATACCAGCAACCAACAAGCCCAACCAGAGCAAAGTTACGGTCTTGGCCCAATTGAACTTGCTACCGAGATAGGCGAGCAAAGCCAACAATGCGAACGGTAGTGTTTGCAATCCTGCGAGCAGAATTTGGCCGACTTCACCGCCAACGGTGAGACCAATACTATAGATCCCTGCGAGAACAATAAAGGCAATGCCAATCTGCCGGCCGCGCAGACGAGAGAGGTCTTCAGTATCGTTGGTATGACGTGGTATATCCATAGAGCATTCTTTCAACTATTTGCACTTTGTATCAAACAGGTATTCTGGAGCTGCAATCTACCAGTTTCACAATCAAAATGTCTCATAAATAGCTGCTAGAGAAAGGATCGACTTAGCATCTCTTGCAGTATAGCTGAGATATACTGTCTTGAGTTGATGAATAGGTCACAAAAATATGACATTTCTATTGTTGGCAAACGCCGATTGAAAAATTTACCGCCCCGCTATGATCTGCACGCAGTGCAACAATCGAGATTGTCGACATATAAAAACCCCTTCCAGCAGTTGCAACAATATCGCTGCGTACCGCCAGAAAGGGCATACCGTTTTCGGACAGCAATGAAGCCGGATAAAGAATAATCATCCGTGCTCCAGCTAGTAATCTTATTTTACGTCAACAGAAGCGCCGGTTTCAGCCAACTTAGCTTTGGCTGCCTCAGCTTCTTCTTTGCTGACAGCTTCGCGAATCGACTTAGGTGCGCTCTCGACCAAATCCTTGGCTTCTTTCAGGCCCAAGCTGGTTAGTTCACGAACCACTTTAATCACTTGGATCTTATTCGGGCCAATCTCCTTCAGAATAACATCGAACTCCGTTTGCTCAACAACCGGAGCGGCAACAGCAGAACCATCGCCGCCGGCTGCAGCAGGCATTCCCATTGGCATAGCGCCCATTGGCATCATTGGTGCGGCAGCCGTCACGTCCCACTTATCCTCCATCGTCTTCTTGAGTTCGATCAATTCCAGGACATTCAATTCCTCAATTGAGGTAAGAATGTTCATAACCTTATCGCTTGACATTACCTAAACTCCTTTTCTATGCTGCTGGGGCAGCTTCACCAGCAGACTGCAGCTGATCAATACGTGCTTGCAAGACATAAACCACATTTGTTGTCACCGCATTGACAAGTCCAACCACATCACTAACTGGAGCATTCAAC
>JAKSDJ010000860.1 GCA_022360155.1 Chloroflexales bacterium
CCAACGCCAGGGCCAGCAGCGCCACCCACGCCCCGTAGAGCCGTCGGGCCAGTAGGTAGAACACCCCGAGCGCCAGCAGCAAATAGGCGACAATCACCAGGCGCCCCTGGAGCAGCCCCACGCCGGTGAATTTGAAGGCTGCAGCAATCGGCAGCATCACCGTCGGCCCAACGCCGATGGTCGGGCCGAAATAGCGAAAGCCCTCGCTGCTGATGTCGGCATAGACTCCATGTTGAACCAGGGTCTTGGGAACGTGGAGGTGCGAGCCTTCGTCGAACCAGGTGCGCGGCGCATACGGCAAATTCACGAAGGCAAGCAGCAGCGCCAGCATGATCAATCCGGCCAGCGCCGCCTGTTCCCAGCGACTGCCCAGAGCATGCGTTTGTACAAAAAGCGGCTGGGTCGCACGTGGCTTTATCATATGCGCAGACTCTCACGAAACAGGCGATCACGATACGAACTCCTGCCATCGTTATATCGTCTTCAGATGAAATTCCACGAAATGGGATAAAGCAATGGGATGTTGAAGTTGTCATCGCGGGGGATGGTCCCCGCGTATACGACGAGGAGGCGAGACGTAAGAGCGGACCAGCGTGTCCGCCCGGCGACGAAGGGTAGGAGCGGACCAGCGTGTCCGCCCGGCGACGAGGAGGCGAGGAGCCGGCGCTGTAGGGGCGCTTCGCGAAGCGCCCAGGTTAAGACGCGATGTGGCGAGGCGATGGGAAGATGGTGTTCGTAGGATACACTGTCAGCCTGTCGCAATGTTAGGTATCGAGCGAGCTGCGCACCCCGCGCCCGCCTTTGTTGAGGGTATGGGTGTCTCGGAATAGCGTTTGCGGCGCAGGGCCTGACGCACCTGATCGAGCAAACGGAGGTGTGATGGCGTTATGGGAGCAACGTTCTACGTTCTCGATTGCGTGTCGTTCTTACAGAAGGTATGGTATACTTTTTATGCTGCTTGAAAAGTAATCTAAGTAAACCGTCAGGGTTAATAGTTCGATGGCAACCTAAGCGGTTGGTGTTTAGCTTGAAGCTGTCGGCCTAATTTATAGCTGGTCACATTGTAGGCGTCTGGACTGCAAGAGACGACCAGTTGAAGAAACTCGATCCCCTGACACTCTTTTGGGCAAGGCAAAACAAAAGGAGAGCAGAGATGAATAAAGATAGCAAATGTCCGATAACGAACGGGGCTCACAAACAAACAGCCGGCGGAGGAACGTCAAATCGGGACTGGTGGCCGAACCATCTGCGACTGGACATCCTGCACCAGCATTCCGCTAAGTCCAATCCGATGGGCGAGGATTTCAACTACGCCGAGGAGTTCAAGAGCCTCGATCTGGCAGCTGTGAAGGAGGATCTCGCAG
>JAKSDJ010000793.1 GCA_022360155.1 Chloroflexales bacterium
CATGCTGCCGCGCGCAAGCACGGCTTGCGCATTCCACATGTTGACGTGCCGATGCTCCGCTCCATCCCAGTTTGTGATCCCGTTCTTGCCAGGTCAAACGGCTTTTCAGACAGCTTCTAAAGACCAACAGGGCTGCTCGGCATGGCCGGGTTTACGGGCGTCCTGGCGCGCTCTATGGTGCAACTCGAGATTCAGCCCCAAAAAGTTGTAGTATACTGGCGCTAGTAGTCATGAACGATCATACACCGCTGTCTAGCCGCCACAAGCCTGGAGCCTACAGTGACTATGCGCCTATCTCATCGAGCAATCCTGGTTCGAAGATTGTGTATGAAGAGAGCAGAGGAAAACCCGTGACCAAGCAGAACCAGACACTGTGGACTGAACACATTGGCGTGATTGATGATATGCACCTGGACCAATCGCACGTCATCGCCACCCATGTCTTTTTCGGCGCCGAACCAGCCCTGGTCGACCCTGGCCCCGCCAGCACGGTCGCGAATTTGGAAGCCGAGCTGGCCGCACACGGCCTCGCATTCGGCGATATCCGCCACATCCTGCTGACCCATATCCATCTCGACCATGCCGGAGCAACCGGCACGCTTGTCGCCCGCTATCCGCACCTGCGCGTTTATGTTCACGAGCGGGGCGCATCGCATATGATTGCGCCCGACCGCCTGATCCGCAGCGCGACCAGGCTCTACGGAGCCGATATGGAGCGGTTCTGGGGCAAGATTCGCCCCGTGCCGGAGCAAGTGATCACGACACTGGCTGGAGGCGAAACACTGCGTCTCGGCGAACGAACCTTATCTGTCTACGATGCGCCTGGCCATGCGCCGCACCATGTAATCTACTTTGACAAGGCCAGCGGCGCCGCCTGTGTTGGCGATACCGCCGGGGTGCGGCTGCCGGGCTTCGCACGAGCGCGCCCGGCCACGCCACCGCCCGATGTCGATATCGAAGCCTGGCTACGCACCCTCGATGTGTTGAGCGGCCTGGAACCGCGCCTGTTGCTGTTGACCCACTTTGGGCCGATAGAAGATGTTGCCGAGCACATCACGAACTATCGCGAGACGCTGGTGCGCTGGGCCGAATTCGTACGCGAGGGAATGGCGAGCGGCACAGACGAGGCTACACAGATCGCGCGCTTGCAAGCGCTGGCAGATGAAGAACTGCACATCGAATCGGAAGCGGATTTCGCGCGCTACAAAGACGCCTCGCCGGTGGATCTCAACTGGCATGGCCTGGCACGCTACTGGCGCCAACGCGCAGCAGAACGTTAGTACGTTAGCAGGTTCAAACGTTAGTCATCCCATACGCGGTGCGCACCCACGAGCATGCAAAGAGCCGCCCAATGGCGACCTATCGGCTATTTTCGTGTTAGGGAAGTTATTCTTTTATGAACCCTTAGTGCATGTGAACCTGACAACCGGGCAACACGCTAACCTCCAAAACGGCCAACATCCTCGGTCACTCATTCGCTTGGCCGTTTCTTGCTGCACGACGTTCGCGATGGTACCGTAACCAGCGTTCGGTGAGGGTCGCCTGGCCCGGATTGAAATGATGAGCAGCCGCCTTGATATAGGGTTTTGCGACCCGTCGCAGATACACCGGCAGCCCTTCCTGCATGATCGTGCGCAAAGCCTCCTGGTAATAGCCAAAGACGTGTATGCTGCCCAGATTGCCCCCCGCCTGAACCGCACCGACCGCCACTGCTGACGAGAGCGACAACAATGAGCGGTTCTCTTGCTGCGCCGCCTGTTGCAAGCTGGTGAAGAGCCGGGCCAGACTTTCACCGTCCGGCAAATTAGACATATTTTGTTGCAACTCCTTCAAGGAAGTGCGCAACTCGTTGACATTGAGCGGTGGAATATCCAGCGTGTCGGATACCGTTCCCGTTGTCCGCTCCAAGGTCGTCAGCAACTGATCGACGGATTTAACCTGAGCCGTCTCGGGCAAAACCCGGACTCGTTTCAGCTCTGCTACCAGGGTGTTCAGGTAGGCGTGGGTGCCATTCGTCAGGTCAGCGGCGGCGGCGAGCAACCAAACAGGCGACCAGCCAATCGCCATAAAACCGGCTACCTCCACAGCGTTGCCAGCCAGCTTCCGTACGGCTAACTCTTTTGCATCAATCTCTTGTTGCGGAAAAACGTCTTTCACCCCGCCAACCAGTTCGACCATAATCCGCAATAACCTGCCGAGGGAGCTTTGGTAGAATCGCGACTGACGAACCACGCGCGGAAGGACTAATTCGGTCGTTTCGTGGAGAAAACCGCCCGCGCCGGCAGCCGTAGCTCGCACGGCGCGCTCGGGAAGGGATGCAAGATAGTTGTACATAGTTTCCTTGTCTGATAATCATCTGCTGTAGCATCGCCTGCTTGTTTTGATTGTTGCAGCTATCAAACAGCAGGGCGCCAAGTTCGAACCATAGCTATTCTATTACATTGCGACACCTTATGCCAGAGAAAGGCGTCGTCAATATAGCCAACAACGAGGAGTCGCCGCCGATAAGACCGTCACAACCGCACAATTGTTGCACTCGTTGCGGATGAGTTGATGAGCAGACGAACAGATGAACTGATGTCGTGCTGAGCAGATGACGCACCTCATCTCATCGCCTCATCGCCTCATCGCCTCGTCGCCTGCGCCAGCAGTCAGAAATCCTTGGATATTGCACGAAACTGGGGCTAGACATTCGCCCCGTCCACTTCTATAATAACCGTGTTTGACCAATTTACCCAAGAAATCATCGAGCAGTCCGAGCTTGCGCGCTGTCACCGAAATCGGAATTTACCCAGCCATACCGCTTCATCTCGCTCGCTGGCCTGAAGATGTGAAAGCATCGATTGTGAAAGGCACATATCTCCTGGTTCTGCATCTGGCGACTAATCTCCAGCAGTTGAGTATCGGACGTTTGGGCGTCTTTGATTTCGCAGCAGGCTACTATTTGTATGTCGGAAGTGCGTTCGGATCGGGAGGGCTTGCTGCACGCCTCGCCTATCATCAACGCAGTGAGAAGACCCATCCACATTGGCATATTGACTATTTGCGGCCTTATCTCCAACTCATCGAGGCATGGACAATTGGCGGCACTGAACCTATCGAGTGCTTCTGGTGTACAAAGCTGACACAGATAATCGACTTACAAGCCCCGATCCGAAAATTCGGCTCTAGAGACACCAATTGTTACTCACATCTCTTTTATAGCACAACCCGTCCCAACATTCATCTTCTTGCACATACACTCCTGGCAAATTTGCCATTTTACGGCCCCACAATGCAGAAATTGCTCATTGAAATTCATCTGTTCGATGAACAATGACCGCAGACCTTAGGCTTGACAACGTCTGCACACCTGCGTATAGTGCCTACAACAATCAGTGTACTAGGCAACGTTAATCTTGGTACAGCGGGACGCTGCGGGAACCGCTCTTTGGGCTATGCAGCGCTCTCGGAAAAGAGAAACCCTTATGGGCGATAAATTAGTAATTGTCGAGTCGCCAGCAAAGGCGAAAACGATACAAAAATATCTTGGCAAAGGCTTTCGCGTTACATCGAGTATGGGTCACGTGCGCGACTTGCCCAAAAAAGACCTCGCGATTGATATCAACAATGATTTCGCTCCAGTCTATGAAGTGACCAAGCAGAAAGTCATCGGCGAGTTGCGCCAGGCGATCAGGAATGCCGAAGCGGTGTATCTGGCAACTGACCCCGACCGTGAGGGCGAAGCCATTGCCTGGCATATCACCCAGGCGATTGGCATTCCGCGCAAAACGCCGGTGTATCGCGTTGTATTCCAGGAAATCACCCGTAGCGCCGTCCAGGCGGCGATTGCCACCCCCCGCCAGATCAATAACAACCTGGTCGAAGCCCAACAGGCGCGCCGGGTGCTTGATCGGCTGGTTGGGTATCAACTGAGTCCGCTGCTTTGGGACAAGGTTAAACGGGGGCTTTCGGCGGGGCGGGTCCAGTCGGCATCGGTACGGATGATCGTCGAGCGCGAGCGTGATATCGAAGCATTCCGCGCCGAAGAATACTGGACCATCGAGGCCGACCTGCTCAAGCAAGGCGTGCGGCGCGACGACGAAACGGCGCGGCGGCGCAATTCCTGCCACGCGACCCTGATCGAGCGCAATGGCGCCAAACTCGATAAGTTCGCCATCACGAATCAGGAACAGGCCGAGACCATCGTCATCGATCTCAAAGACGCCCGGTATATCGTCCATAAGGTGACGCGCCGGGACAAACGACGTAGCCCGCAGCCGCCGTTCACAACAAGCACGCTCCAGCAAGAAGCGGGACGCAAGCTCGGCTATAGCGCCAAGCGGACGATGATGCTGGCCCAGCGGCTCTATGAGGGCATAGACATCGGCGGCGACGAAGGCACGGTCGGCTTGATTACCTATATGCGCACCGACAGTGTCAACGTCGCTCAGGAAGCCCAAAACGAGGCTCGCCAGGTTATCGCCAAAGTCTATGGACCAGACTATGTTCCGGGGAAGCCGCCATTCTACAAGACCAAAGCCAAAGGCGCCCAAGAAGCCCATGAAGCTATTCGACCCACCAGCAGCGCGCGAACGCCCGATGCGCTCGCCGCGAAGCTCGAACCGGACCTGCGCCGCCTCTACGAGTTGATCTGGAAGCGCTTTCTGGCCAGCCAAATGGCCGCTGCGGTCTTCGACAGCACAACTGTAGACATCGCCGCCTGGAAAGATGGCCAAATCCCGGCATCTGGCTCAACTTCTGAGTTAGGTAAAAAGAAACCTGCCAGGGACCGCCAGCCCGACCCGAACACGCCGCCCTACACGTTTCGCGCCACCGGGAGCGTGCTGAAGTTTCCTGGCTTCCTCGCCGTCTACAACGTGAGCCTAGACGAGGGCGAAGAGGATGAAGACAGCGAGAAGCGTCTCCCGCCCCTCGCAGAGCGTGAACCGCTCGATCTGCTCGATCTCTTGCCGATCCAGCACTTCACCGAGCCGCCGCCGCGTTATACCGAGGCAAGCCTGGTCAAGGAGATGGAACGGCTGGGGATTGGTCGACCATCGACCTATGCAACAATTATCTCGACGATTCAGGACCGCGAGTATGTTGAACTGACCGAAAAAAAGCTGATCCCGACAACGCTTGGGCGGGTTGTTACTGATTTGCTGGTCGCACACTTTCCGAACATCGTCGACTACGAATTTACCTCGGCGATGGAGCAGCAGCTCGACGACATCGCCGAGGGCGAAAAACAGTGGGTGCCGGTGCTGCGCGATTTCTATCGTCCGTTTGAACAGACCCTGGCTGAGGCTCAGCAAAGCATGCGCAATGTCAAGCAGGAAGAAATCCTGACCGACATTACCTGTCCTAAATGCGAAAAAGGGAAGCTGGCCATCAAATTTGGACGTAACGGCGAGTTCCTGGCCTGTACACGCTATAGCAAAGAGGGCGGACCTGACTCGTGCGATTTCACCAGCGATTTTCACCGCGACGGCGAGGGGAAGATTGTGCTCGATGCGGCCAGCTCACCCGAAACCAGCGATGTAATGTGCAACCTGTGCGAACGGCCTATGGTCATCAAGAAGAGCCGCTTTGGGCCATTTCTCGGCTGTTCGGGCTACCCCGAATGTAAGAATACCCGGCGCATCGGCAAAGATGGCAAGCCCGTCCCATTACCCGAGTCGACCGGTATCGCGTGCCCGCAGTGCCACGAAGGCGAACTGCTCAAACGACGGGGGAAATTTGGCCGTCCATTCTATGGCTGCAATCGCTACCCGAAGTGCGAATACACAACCAATGATCTGAACGCAGCAACAGCGCCGCAAACCGATCAGGCGAGCAAACAGCCGACCAACGGAGTGGCGCAGCGCCGTGCGGCGGCGAGCACCAAGGCGACTCCGGCCAACACGAAGCCAACAGCGGCGAAGAAGACCAGCCGCACTCCTGCCCGTACCACCCGCGCGGAGTCCAATGCGAAAGCCGGTACGGATAAACCGAAGCGCAAGTCAACAACCAGTGTCATTCCGCGCGACTCGGTGACAGCAGCCCAAACTGCTCGTACCAAGAAGAGCAATAAAACCGCCAGCAACGGCGCCACACAAACCACAGCACGACAGCGCTCAAGCAAGCGCGTCAATGTCAGCGACGAGGGCGACGACTGACGGCGGCATGGCCCTGATAACCCTGATGGTAAAAAGGCATGGCTTGGGGCGTTGGGATGCACCATATCCCCTCGCTCCTTGTAGGCAAGGCGGAACAGGCCGCACCAAGCTACGGCAGCCTGCGTTCCAGATACCTGATTGCTATCCAATCCTAAAAGATCGTCGCCAGAGGTGCGCAGGAAACACACAGAGCCTGCGCTGGCTGACCGAACTACGATCACGAAGTTCATTTCTCTACCGGCTTTTTGTAATGTGTTTTTCATTTTCAGCGCCGGGCATCGCACAGAATCAAAGTGAGGCTAGACTGCGTTTTGTGGCAACAGTCTGACGCACGCATGCGCCTCCCGCCTATTCAAGCCTGACAACAAACCGCTCTGAACGAGCGATTGTACGTTTTTCCGGTTATTCACCAAAAAGTTATCTTCATCTTACAATATATGGTACAGAACTCATACCAATAATGTGAAATATCCGGGTCTTTATTTTTCGGTCAGGTTGCTTGTCTCCTGTTCCTACGTAGCCAGACCCAGTATGAAGCCCTAGGGTAAACGATACGCCGTTTGGCCCCTTCCTCAACGCACTGTCCTGTTTGTCAAAGAAGGTCGAGGCAAGGTTTTCAAGCACTTTCGAGTTGAGTCAGGGACTTTCAAGGGGAACCGCGTAAGTTTCCTGTCCCACACTGTACAGTCGTGCCGAAAGCTGGCCGCCCTTGTCTTACGAGTGAAAGGAGAAGCGCCCCAATTAACATTCATCGACTCCGAGATATTCTGTGCAAGAGCCTACAGATCCATGCTCTATCTTCACAGTTCTTTATATCCCGCAGCGTGGGAGTCGTGACTCAAAGGCTCTCTGATTCGCTCACAATCGATCGGACACATAAGCAACACAGGAGTTCTTACAGCAAGGAGATAATGTTTTGATGAAGCGAATCGACCAGTCTTTTGTGGCTTCACTGACCGGTCTGGCGTTTGTTTTGGTCATGATTATCGTGTTCACAGCGACCAATGCGACCATGCCCGTCGCCTCCGCCAACTCGACGCAGGGCGCTATCGAGAAACCATCATTGACGCCGTGCCCGTACGAGTCGGAGGTGAACATCGTCGACGGACTGGGAACAATCTACCTTAGCAACTGCGACTCTCAGAACATCGTCACGGTTATGAATACATCGGCCGGCGCCTCTTCGGTTATCAAGGCGCAACGGGTCGCGAAAATGATGGTGGAACGGCTGCAACTTCCGCCCAGTATGTACTACATGCTCATCCGCACCGACTGGGTTGGGTTCGCAGCAATGTATCCGTCGTGCTCCGAGGCAGGGGCGACCCTGACCATGACTGAGCACGACGCTGCGCCTACAGCAGCATGCGGGCGACCATAAGGTAGTATTGCGCAGGACAAGCGTTGAGTGTGATCGTGGGGCAAATTGAACCTTGTCCCACGACTTTTTATCTCTCTTGCAGGATCTGGCTCGGCTGAACAAGAGGGAACTGCAAAACGCCCAGAATCACAGCGCTGGCGGGAAGCGAATGCTTTCACCGCCAGCGCGTGTTCTTGTACCAAGGCGACTCAGCGCATCACATCACCACATCATTGCATTCGCGCCACATATCAGCACGAGAGGCGACGCTCTATCAATCGTACGCCTCAGGATCCGACCATGTGCTCACCACATAGCGAAAAATATCCGACTCGGTAATAATCCCGACAACCTGGGATGAGCGCACAACCGGCAACCCGCTCACCCGCGCTGTACTCATACGCTTCGCGGCAAGTTGAATCGGGTCGTGAGGAGCGACCGTGATTGGGTTGTCTGTCATAATCTCTTCAACAACCTTGCCAGCCAAGGCAAACATCGCATCGACCCGCTCCTCGGCATCCTTGAAAAATGGTGCAACCTGCTGCACATCGCTGCGGGTGATAATACCACGCAGCACACCGTCTTCGGCGACTACCGGCAAGCGGCGAATGCCCCGACGCTCCATCAAGGCATACGCATTAATCACCGATGTTTCCATCGTGACTGTCGCAGGATCCTTTGTCATCCAATCTTGTACGCATACACTATGCTGGTCCATCTCTATCTCCCCATCTCTCGGAATAATTCCTACGCGATCAACCTCGCCAACCGAGTTGCTGATCGGAGCCCAATGCACAACCCGGTTCGAAACCCAAGCGTGTGTTTCACGCCTGCTTGCTGCGCAGTTTCCGGTCAGTTTAGCAGCCAAGCGCCTTCTGGTGTACAAGCTCATTATGCCATAAATTGCAACATCCTACGACCACCAATCGGAGATTATCACAATTCCGACATGAAAATAGCTGATAGCCATCACCGCTCAACCGTCAGTTTTCAGCTTTCAGCGCCCAGCGTTTGCCTGAAAAACCGCCTGAACAAGCAAAGAAAGGGATCATATCGGTAGGCGCAGATGGGGACGGGCGTGCTGGATTATGGAGTGCGCAAGTCTGACTTGCGCGCGGCAGTATGGCCGCCGCACTCCAGGCCCCTTTGCAGACAGGCGCTTAGCATCAATTCTCAGTCGGCGGCTCTCAGCCGGTAGCCGACAACAAATGTTCCAACATGCCAACGTTCTAACATGCCAACGTTTACGGCGCCAACTCTTGGGCAGGCGACAGCGTACAGGGATTGTCGGCAGTTTGGGCGCGCCAGCAATTGAGGTAGGGATACGGTGCGAACTCGCCCCGGCGCGTTTGCCAGTCATCGGGCGTGGTGGGATGAGACATCCCGAAGTGGAGGTGCGGCGGCGTGCTGCGCGCATTACCGCTCTTGCCGGTCAAACCCAGCAGTTTTCCGGCAACGACGCGCTGCCCAGGCTCGATATCCTCAGCCGCAGCCGAGAGGTGCGACCCGTAGTAACGCACGCCATCATCGCCGATGATCGCCACTGCAATTCCGCCCCGCTGTTCCGGGCGATTGGTCTCTGGCGTCCAAAGGTCTTCACGACGGACAAAATCTACAACGCCACCGGTCGGGGCGACAAACTCGCTGCCAATAGGGCAGAAGATATCGGCTGCGGGATAATCGTGATGATACGGGCCATAGTCGATCTGCCCGGCGCGCACCGGGAACACATAGACCAGCGCCGCTTCGGGCTGGTTGGCTGGAACCGTTGGCACATCGGCGGCAATAGGCTCTGTGGTCGCCGACCGCGCAAGCGCGGTCGGCGGCGGAAGGGTTGCCAGCGCGGTTGGCGACGGGGACGGCGGGCTAAAAGTTGGCGGCGCCGGTGTTGATGTAACCGTCGTCCACACTAATGGAAATTGCGCTGCGGGCACGAAGGTTGCGGCATTGACCGCACCGTTAGCTTCTATCTGTGTGTGCTCCTGGGCGGGCGCTGCCTGGCTGGTCAAGAGCGCCAGTATAGCACACACGCCGCAAAGGCCGAGCAAAAAGTGTGTTGAACGGAACTTTACCCTCATATGCTTGTCGGGGTTTCTAACCCAGCGATACAGATCACGCTGGGGCTACGTTCCTGCCATCCGCGACAGAGCGATGATTTGATCAGCCCGTCGCCTCGTCGCCTCCGCGTCTCGTCCTTTATAATACAATCCGGCTTGCTTGGCAAGGCGCGCGATCGCCGCGAAGCTGCCCATAGCAATGGCATTCTCGTAGGGTAAGGTACGCCTTGCCCTACGAGAAAAGGGCGACATTACCGATCCCCGCCGCCGAAGTCATCGAATACAGCATCATTCGCGCCTTCGAACCAGAGACCGATGCGCCCGCCTGTGCCAGCGAAAACGCCCCCCGCATCGACGCGACCAAGCTCGATGCCGTTGACCAAGATCCGTACCGTGCTATCAGCCAGCGCCTGCGCGCCGAGTTGATCGCCGTCGCGGATCTGGGCCGGAAACGTGCCAATCACCTCCGCGCCGCGCAACCGCGTGAAGGTCGCAACCTCGACAGTCCCGTCCGCATAGCTGACCTGGATCGAGCCGCTGCGCCAGTTGCTCCGCTGTACCTTGAGCAGCAAACCTTGCCGTTGAGCATTTATGTCAACCTTAGTCAGAGTTATAAACGCCGCCTGATCCGGCCCGAAACGCTCCGCCCAATAGACCGGACCGCCACTGCCAACTTCCACCCGCTGATCGATTACGCTATAGCCGCGCAATCCTTCTGGGCCATACCAGGGCGCATAGGGAACGAGCGAGCGCAGCCCGCCCTCAACACGGTTGAAGTCGTCCTGCACCGGCTTGAGCCGCTCACGACGCGGGTTGTAGCTGCTTGTGTCGACGATGAGCGGCTGCGGGAAGGCGTTGGCAACATTTTCCCAGGCTACAAACTTGAAATTGGTGTTGGCATTCTCCAACTCGCCATCGTCTTCGACCAGTCGACTCGGCTCGTTCCAACCGTCGTGGACAATCAGCAGGCCAATGGGAAAATCCGGGCCTAGCGGCACATTGACCACATCGGCGCCATCGGAGAACTCGACGCCATCACTGTTCACATTGCCAACCCGGAAGCTGCCCAGGTAGGCATTGTCGCCTGTGCGCGCGTACACAGCAAACGTACTATCGCCCTGGCTGGAGGCCAGCAGATAGCCCGCGCCGTCGCGCCCGTAGTAGATCGTCAGACCCTCGACATCGGCCTTGAGGTTTGTAGCGCCGGGATACACCTCATCGATCAGTGTGCCGCTGGCGCTGCCGGTGGGCGCAGCATCGAACTTCCAGATGCCTCGATTCTCTTGACCGGCGTAGAGGAAGCCCAATTCCTGGTCGACAACCATTCCTTCGACCTGCGACTCGGCGGGATCATCATCGACCAGCGGGAAGGCCAGGATGCGCACGCGCGACCAGGCTACCTGTCCCGCACCATCGTCGAAGAGTTCGAGCTGATCGACCCGGTTCGATTCGCGCTGGCTGACAAAGGCATAGAGGGTGTTGTCGGGGCTGCGATAGAGCGCAATGCCATAGGCAGTCTTTTGCTCGGCTAGTTCCTCTTCAGAAGCAGCGGTGAAGACCCGCGCCAGGTTCGGGGCGGTAATATTTTCGAGTTGAAGAGTTGCCGGGTTGACCTTGAAGAAGACCATGAGATCGTTCCGGCGATCCGTGACAACGACCAGATCGACCAGTTCGCCGTCCAGGTTGAAGTTGTACTGCACATCGACATTGTTGTAGCGCAGTCGCGCACCCAGATCGGGGCTGATCGACTGCACAACCCGACCTTCCAGGTCGTAGACATCCAGGCCGCCATCTTTGAGCACGCCGATGACCAGGCTCTGGGCTGGATCATGCGGATTAATCCAGATCGCCGGATCATCAGCGTCACCCTGGCGTTCGCCGGCGGACGGCTCGTCTAAAGCAATAATCGAGCGCGTCTCAGCAGCGTATGACACCGTCGGCGCTACATCCAGATCGACCCAGACCAAGCGATGGTCAGACGTGGGGAAGCCGCCCAGAAGACCGGGATCGAAGACGCCGACCAGTCGAAACAGCGGGTCGCTATCGAGCGGCCAGAATACGCCAGCGTCGATAATCCGCAAGCCTTGCGCCGGCAGCACATAGTCGGTGCGTAGGTTGCCCGGCGTACTATCGGCGAAATCAGCCGTGTCAAAGGCGGGATCGCTTTGGTGGGTCAGATTGGCGCCGCCCTGGAGTTCGGCTTGCTGCGGACCGCCCAGGCTCGACGGGGTGACACTCGTATTGATCAGCGGGTTGTCGAGCAGTTGCAGAATGGCGTTGTTGGCGCTGTCGCCGTCATTTGGGTCGGCATTCTGGTCGCCCATAATCACAAAGCGCGCGCCGGCTGCGAGCCCGCCCCTGCGCCCCGCGTCGTCGTAGATATAATCGCCCAGGCCGGGCGTCACATAGTCGGCCCAGAAGCGGATCTCGTCGTGGTTGCGCGTACCATTGCGGTCTTCGGGGCCATCGAAGACGGGCGGCGTGGGATGGCTCACCAGTGCATGCACTACTTCATCGCCGATGATGATCGGCACATCCCAGTGACTCTTGGAGGAAAGCCGAACGATTTCCAACTCCTTAGCGCTATACCACGGCGTTCCATCGGGGTTGGCCGGCAGCAGCGCACCAGGCATGTCCTTCCAGAGAAAGAACTGGAAGGTGCGAACCTGGGCGCTGTCGATCGGGTATTTCGAGAATAGGACCATGCCAAACTGACCAGGAAAAAAACCGAATCCGAACGCATCGCCCGGCCCGCCGATCGCGCCGTTGTTATCAAGATCGGCGTTGGCGGGGATGCCAGTATTCGACGGCGCGACAAAGACATAGGGAAACTCAATCGGGTCGGCGCCGTTTTGGCTCACAGCGAGGTAGTTTTCCTGAAAGAGGCGAACCGCTTCGCCGCTCGCATCGTAATCGAACTCGTTGATCAGCAGCATATCGGGGTTGACGCGCTGAATGACCTCGGCGACATTGCGCGCCTGCTGATTATCCGGCAATGAAAGGTCGGTAATCAACTGACCGGCGCTGCTGCGGTTCAGCGAGGCATTGAATTGGGCAAAACGAACGATGCTCGACTGAGACATGGCTGATGTGGTCGTTACAAGCGGTTGGGCGTGCGTTACACTCAACATGCTGAGCAACAAGGTCAGCAGCGCGAGGAACAACAGGGGTCGCGGTCGTAACGGCATGGCTACTCCTCCTCATATAGTTATTCGCAATCAATTGCAAAACCAACGTAGCGCCGCACACCGACGGTATCGGTGATCCCGCCTTCAAACGACGCTCGCCTCCGATAGAGTGATTAGGTAAGCTTGCACATTATAGCTCTCCGTGACAGGACTTACGCGGTTGTTTTCCCGCGTATTGCGGCATTACGCATGAAAATCCATATGCCACGCAGGGCCGCCGTTGGCCGCGTGCCCCCCAAGCAATCATTTTGTAGCGCGGGCGCGGCGGAGCCATGCCCGCGCTACAAAAAAGAGATCCTTCCACCCTGCCGGAGGCGAATCAGGTCGCATCCAGAGCGAGCGCAACTGGCGCCGCGTCAGTCGTGTCCGTGAGAGATTATGCCGGGCGATGATGAACGCTATACTATCATTCGATTAAGCGGACATTAAGGCGCAACACCTTTCACATAAAACCAGACGGTCTTCGAATAGTCACCTGAAGAAACCTTTCCCAAAGCCTACCAGGTTCGAAACAGGGCGTTCCGGCTTGGCGCTGTCTTGCAGGGTTCGACCGCAGGTGCGCATCGAAGCGTCTCGCCCTCGACAGCGGCCTAGCGATGGCGCTTGCTATGCCCGCATTCTATATGACTTGTCTTATTTCAAACTATACTCTACAATATGCTATTCTTTATGTTGTAGCAAATATTGAGGGTTCACGCTAGAATCAGCGCCATGGACGGCTGGCGCAGAAGTTATGCATGAATATTGCGGTTGGAGTGGCAGAACTTCGGTAACGCTCTTATAATGAACTCGGCTCGCTGATCGCGAGGCAACGCATACGGCTTGTCTTGTCGCAGCAAGCGGTGTAGTTCTATGACCAAACCAGCCTCATCATCCGCAACACCTGCGCAAGCCGCCTGGCAACGTTGGGCGCGCCCGATCGTGATCGGTGGCTTGGTTCTTTTGCTCAACGTGCTCATCTATATCTGGCTGCCGCCTAACTTAGTTGAACGCTTGGGAGCATTGAGCTATGCAGGAGCATTCATCGTAGCGGCTATTGCCAATGCCAGCGTTATCGTCCCGGTTCCATATTTTCCCGTCTTGATCCGCCTGGGTCAGGTATTCGATCCGTGGGGTGTTGTGTTGATGGCAGCGGCTGGGTCGGCCCTGGGCGAGTCGGTGGCGTTTTTCGTCGGGCGAGCAGGACGCAGCACGGTTGCCGAAACACGCTTTTATCGCTGGGTCCAGACCCAGTTGCAGCATCCCTGGCGCGCGGCGCTTGTACTCTTTGCACTCTCAGCGCCGCCTAACCCAGCGTTTGACGTGGCAGGTCTGTTGGCGGGCGCCCTGGGTCTGCCACTCTGGCTTTTCCTCGTTTCCGTCTTCCTGGGGCGGATCATCCGGATGGCCCTTGTTGTGTTCTTAGGGTTAGGAATAACGGAGCTATGGTAGGCGCATACGCAGCATGTATGCATCTTAGAGGCTGTCTGAAAAGGGGTATGGAGTGCGGCAGCCA
>JAKSDJ010000413.1 GCA_022360155.1 Chloroflexales bacterium
AAAAGTGCCACAGTCACTAATACGACCATGATGAGGAGCGATAGTACCATTGTCGAATGGATTGAATCCTTCTTCGATTGAACGGTTTCCTCATTTTGATTGCACGCCTAGCCGTAGGTTCAACCCACAATAACAAATGAGGAAACATCGAACAAAGCTAGGACGAATCCTCTTGACAGTTCATCTGAAAGGGCATCCTCGATGATGAGTTATCTGCGTAACCGTCATTTTCTTGCCAGTGACATCATCCTCCTGCCGATTGCGGTCTATACCAGTTTTGTGCTCCGGCTTGAAGAACCAGATCTCAGCAAATATTGGGCAGGCCTGATTCTCTTTACGGTAGTGAGTGTGGTGGTTATGCCGCTCATTTTTACTATGGCCGGCATCTATTCACGGTATTGGCGTTATGCATCTGTAGAAGAGCTGTTGTTGCTCTCTAGTGCTGTTACTGCGTCGACCTTAATCATTGGCGGCCTGAGCCTGATCGGGGCTTGGATCTTGCCTGGGTCAGTCGTGGTTCCCCGTTCTATCCCGTTTATCTTCTTCCTCTTGGCGTTGGTCGCTACAGCCAGCCCGCGTTTGATTGCTCGCTTGGCCCACGGATATGAATATCGTCGGCGTGGAAACGGGCGAGCATTGCCCGTCTTGATTGTAGGCGCAGGCAACGCAGGCATTATGATGGTTCGTGAATTGCGCCAGAATCCGCAGTTGGAAATGGAAGTCATCGGGTTTCTTGATGATGATCCGGCCAAGCAAAATGTGCGCATTCTCGGCGTGTCAGTCATGGGCAATCATCACGATATCCCTCAGATTGTAGGTCGCCAGAACGTGTATCAGGTGATTATCGCAATGCCGACCGCGCCGGGAAAAGTGATCCGCGAGATCGTAGAGGTCTGTGAACTGGTCGGTGTACGGGTCAAAATCATCCCTGGCATATATGAGTTGCTCGACGGCAAAGTGAGTGTCAATCAGCTACGGGATGTCCAGATCGAGGACTTACTGCGCCGGCAACCGGTGCAGACCAATATTTCGGCGGTGGGCCGGCTCATCCATGGGAAGCGTGTGCTGATTACGGGCGGCGGCGGCTCGATCGGCAGCGAGTTGTGTCGTCAGGTCTTGCGCTTTGAGCCAGCGATGTTGACGATTGTTGGGCATGGTGAGAATAGCGTCTTCACGATCCAGCGCGAACTGCTCAAATGTATGCCGCCAACGACTGAGCTGCATGCCGTTATTGCCGACATTCGCTTCCCCGAGCGGATCAATGCGCTCTTTGAGGAATATCGTCCCGATATTGTGTTCCATGCCGCTGCACATAAGCATGTCCCGCTAATGGAACTCAACCCGGCAGAAGCAGTTACAAATAACATCCTTGGAACGCATAATCTGCTTAATGCCGCTATGTTGGCGGATGTGAAGCATTTTGTTATGATTTCCACCGACAAGGCAGTGAATCCAACCAGTGTTATGGGCTCGAGTAAACGGGTTGCGGAATTGCTGGTACATCAAGCTGCAACCCTATCGGGCAAGGCTTATGTCACCGTGCGGTTTGGGAATGTATTAGGCAGTCGCGGGAGCGTGGTGTTAACATTTAAGGAGCAAATCGCATCTGGCGGTCCGGTCACCGTGACTCATCCCGAAATGCGCCGTTACTTTATGACGATCCCAGAGGCGGTTCAACTGGTTCTTCAGGCGGCGACAATCGGTAATGGCGGCGAGGTGTTCACTCTTGATATGGGCGAGCCGGTCAAGATTGTCGATATGGCGCACGATATGATCGAGCTGTCTGGATTAGAGGTCGGGCGTGATATTGATGTCGTATTCACGGGCATACGTCCTGGCGAAAAGCTTTATGAAGAATTATTCGTGCAGGGCGAAGATTATGCCCGCACTTTGCACGAGAAGATCTTTATTGCCTGTAATGCTAGTAGCTTTGTCCCGCCGTCTTTGGAAGAGGCAATCAAGGTGTTGGAAAGTGCAACGCAGCGTAATGATACTGCGGCCATCTTACGTATGCTGCACCTGCTGGTACCCCAAATGCGGGACAATCCCCCAGACGGTGACGACGATCGTGGCACAAGCGCCGATACGATGGAACGTATTCGAACAAAAGTTGTTGGTGTTTGAACAAGCACAAAAGAGCGGCCTGAAAAAGAGCAGGATTCCTCTTCAGGCTCTCTGCATGTTGTAAACAATGTCATATCTTGACTCGCGGAGACGGGTATGCATATCCTCATCACGGGCGGAGCTGGCTTTATTGGGTCGCATCTGGTACGTTGGCTGCTAGAGCAGGGACACGTGGTTCGGGTGCTCGACAACTTCAGCACCGGTCGACGTGAGTTGCTCGATCCGCTGTGTTCGGCCATCACTCTGATCGAGGGCGATATCTGTGATTTCACGACGGTTTGCGATGCCGTACGGGATATCGACATCGTGTTTCACTTAGCGGCCATGGTTTCGGTCGTACAATCGATCGAGCAACCATTGCAAGCCCAAACAATCAATGCCACCGGTAGCTTGCATGTGCTGGAGGCTGCTCGACAGGCAGGCATACGTCGCGTTGTGCAGGCGTCGTCTTGCGCTGTATACGGTAATCCTGAATGCCTGCCCGTGTCTGAAACTGAGCTGCCTGATCCACTTTCACCCTATGCGGCAACCAAACTTGCTGCGGAGCAATTTGGCCAACTCTATACCAAGCTCTATGGCGTTGAAACGGTGGCGCTGCGTTTCTTTAATGTCTATGGGCCGCATCAAGATCCTGGTTCGTCCTATGCTGCGGTTATACCGCGTTTTATTGCGGCGTTGCGCCGAGGTCAGCAACCGACAATCTATGGGGACGGCCAGCAGTCCAGAGATTTCGTGTTTGTCGGCGATGTTGTGCAGGCGCTCTGGGTCGCTGCGCTCAGCCCGAAGACTGCTGGCAAGGTTTTCAATATCGGTCGCGGCGAAGCATACAGCGTCCTACAATTGGCCCAATTGCTGAGTAAGTTGTTGAATATGCCGGCGCAGCCCCGGTTTGCCCCAGCGCGGAGCGGCGAGGTGCGGCATTCGCGGGCTGATGTGTCGCGTTTCGCCGAACAAACAGGCTTTCAGGCAACGGTTGAACTGTACGAAGGCCTCCAAGCTACCCTGCATATTTGATTTGCTCTTGTATATTTCTTACTGCTAGCTACGTTCGCTGTGCAAGCCTCGGCAAGCCGTAATCTTGCCGAGCATTGCTCTATCTAACGAGACCTATCCTGGTCGCGTCATGCTCGTAGCGCCGCCATCATTATTTGACGGGAAGCATATCGCCCCACGCATATCTGGGCAATTTCAATCCATCAAAAATGGCTGGATGGTGTACTGACTAAACATGGGGCCTGTGGCTCCTTTTCCTGTTTCTGTCTTGAAGGTTTTAGGGGAGATGTCCATGCGTCGCAGACTCATTTTCAACGACTCCTTCGGTTGGCGGTTTCTTCGATACCGGTCTAATCGGCAACGCAATCGTTGGTTTTTTCGCATTATTGTGTGCTTGGTGCTTGGTTCAAGCTTTGCAATGGGTTTTGCGTTAGTTCCAACCCGCGCCTCCACTCCCTCTGCAGGTCTGGTCACCGCGCTGCGCGGGCAAGGCCCGGAACAGGTGCTCATTGTCCAGTCGCCGGGACGGTTTGAACTGCATCTCGACGAGGCGGGCATTGTTGCCTGGTATGATTTGCGGCGCGATGCTTTGCGTCAGAACAATCTGGTTCTGTCAGATTCTCGCCTCTTGGAGCATCGCCTGCGCGGCGATACAAGTCGGTTTAGTGGCGCGTTGACCGTGCATGAACAGACGCCGGTGCGGACTCGGGTTGCTTGGCAAGGGCATGTTGGCAGCCCTTCACAGCCGTTCACCCTGGAATACACAATCTGGGTCGGCGGACAAATCGCCATCACGCTGAGCGGCCCAGGCGATATGACGACGCGCCTGAATCGCAACCCTGCGGCGCTGACCGGCGCGTCTTTGCAACAGCAGGCCTTCACGCGTGCGGAGGGGACGACAATTCAGGCCGCAATGCTCTTTCTTGATGCCTGGACCGGCGACGATCATCTTCGGCTGCATAGCTCCGGCGATCTTGCCGATGATAGCATGACCTATGACATCCAAAACGGGACGATTCAGCTCCAGGCACAACTTGATCAGGCGCTGCACATGACCATTCCCGAAGGGATGGCGCTGCGCCAGCCGCGCTTTGAGATTGCCAGCTGGCCTGGCCCAGAAGTAACGCTGCGACGCGGTGACACTCTCTTGGTGGCCGGAGCCGACTATCTTGCCCACTGGGACGAGGCTAACGAGCGCTTATTACTCCAGTATTTGCATCTTCTCTCTCCCGGAGGCAGCAGCGCGGAACGGAGCTTCGAGCTAAGCGCTACGCCAGCGGTGGCTTCGCTAGCGTTGGGTATTGCCGGGAAGGATATCAATGAGGCAGGTCTGTTGATGATCGATGGCAACATGCCTGCGAATGACGGCATGCCTTCGGCCCCCGATATCTTCGCAACGCCCTATATCCAATCGTCGCCGGTGGTTACTGCTACGGCGATAGCCCAGGGCGCTCCGCCTGGATCGCAGATCCAATTCTTGCTCAATGGCATTGTCGTGGAGACTGTTCCCGGAACATCAGGTCAGACGACATTCACATTGCCGGCGATGGGGGAATACCGGCTCGAAGCTCGCCTGCTCGATGCGGCGAATATGGTTCTGGACAGAGATAGTATCGACCCACTCGGCTACGGGCACATGCTGATGAGTATTGGCGACTCGATCACGGCGGGCAAATGGGGCAACTATGTCTTGCCGGATACGCCGGTGACAAGTTATAAGAATTCGCCATTGAGCAGCGTGGATCGGCGTAATATTTATCAGTATGACAACAGCGTGGTCAGCAGCGGCAACTACTATCGCGGCTATCAAATCGACCTCAATGATAACCTAACTGCTTGCGGCAATGCACCGGTGTTCATCCTCAACGATGGGGTTAGCAGTCTGCGGGCATACGGGCCAAACACTAGAAACAATAGCGCCCAGTCTAAAGTGGCCGCGTATAACGACCATATTGATCGCTATGGGATCAGGCATATCTTGTTGATGCTGGGGACGAATGATGCCAATGACGGTCGTTCAGCGGATGCCTGGCAAAGTGCAATGATTTCGCTCATTATCAAATTGCAAAAACCAACCGCAAACCGGGGATTGATTACGTGGGTATCGCACGCGCCCTGGCGCCCTGACCGCCCGGAGAGTTTGCACAACGAAACTAGCCTGGTGGAAAAGTATAGCGGTCGGGTGCCTGCGGTGGTCAAAGATCGCAACCGCCCAGCTTATCCAACCTATGAGGGACCAAATTTCTACGTCTCTTTTCGCGATAACCAGCAGTTACTGGATAACGAGTTCAACGATACCTTACATCCCAATCAAGAGGGCTTCACGAATATGGCCCTGCTCTGGGCGAACGCCATATGTCCGCGGTTTCCTCAGCCAATCCCGACACCGACCTCGACGCTGATCCCTACGACGCCACCAACGGCGACAGCGACGGCAACAACACCACCGACGGCGACAGCGACGGCAACAACGCCACCGACGGCGACAGTGACGGCAACAACGCCACCGACGGCAACAGCGACGGCGACAACACCTCCAGCGGAACAACCAGTCTTCCGCGTCCGTGTTCCGATTGTACTGCGTTAACCCGGCATCTCATACACGACAGCTCCTGTCCCTTAACGTAGGTCGCTATGCAAGCAGGGGCTTGGAGCTGTCGTGCATAACGATAGAGTTACTGTAACGTTGCCGCAATCTCCACCCCCGCGTCAGTCAGAACCGATGTAATGATTAAGGTTTTGTCGCTTGTATTGTGAATCTCTAGATCTTGCTCACCGGCTGATCGCGGTTCATTCCAGATGATGACCGCATCATTATCGGCGATACCGGACAGCCCAAAGCCCGTTATATCGACGTGCCGGATAAATTGGATCGCTTCGGGCGGTAGTAATGGGCGTAATGCGACAACGTAGCGGCTGGCAAGATCACACCACCCCCCGCCATAGATGCCGTTTACAAAGGCAAGATTAAGGAGCTCTGGATCGCCAACTGCTTGGTTGAAAGACCAAGTTTCGCCTGGCGGTACAACAATCAGTTGTAACGCCCCGTTGTTGCCATTCAGCGCCGCTGCCACATTTTGGTGGAATGGACCGCTTGCAGGAAGCGGTAGCAAAGCGGTACTAATCTCTTCTGGCGCTGCCATTTCCATGCTCGTTTCGGGGATGGCTGGTTCGGTAGGCGCGATATTGGTGTGCGCCGTTACCTCAACATCAAGTTTGGGGTCAACCTGTTCGGTAGGCGCAATATTGGCGTGCATCACTGTCTCAACGCTTGGTTCAGCGGCGAATGGCGCGGCGGGCGCTGCGATAAGCTGGAGCGCTGGAATCCTCGCTTGGGGCGAAACCGCTTCTGCTTGGAAGGTCTGTTCTAGCTCGGCGTCGTTGGCTGGGCGTATTTCCGGCTGCTTGTCCTGCCAGGGTTTCGGGTCGCTCCGTTTTGCTAAGCTAACCTCGATGCTATAGGTATAGGCGGGTTCGTTCCGCACGCTAGGGGACTGAGCGCGGCTTGGGGCGCTCATGAGCGCGTCACCCAACAAAACCGTCGCCACAAGCGCAGGGGCCACGATTGGCGATAGGCGCGAGAACGAGATCAGATAGGAGGTCGGTAACGGTTGGGGGCGTGGCGCTGTCAGTGCGTCTGCGGGGAGATCAAAAGCCTCAGCAAGGAGCAGTCGTTCGGTGTTGCTGAGTGGGCGAAGGCCAAGTTCAAGTTCGGCGATACGACGGGCGGAAAGTCCACTACAGAGCGCAGCGTCGGAAAGTGTCATCCGACGGGTGCGGCGAGCGTGACGAAGCTCTATCATCCACAACCTCAATGACAAAATAAGGGCGAAAACATATAGGATATATGATAGCAGGAAGAATGTAAAAAAATGGTTACAGAACATTTACAGACTGTGCTACAGAGTATCAGAAAAGTATCATAGCGGTTCATTTTAGGCATGGTTCAAGCGGTTAGATCCAGTTTGCAAATACTTTAGGTTGTTGTGGCAACGGACTTTGCAGTTAGGGAAAGGCCTTCAGAGTGCGGGATAGGCTTGTATGCTCCAATAATAATGTGACATGCAGATTTGCGTTTCTCAGTTCAATGGTGCAAAATAAACGTCGATGGGTCGTAGATTCGGTTTGCGCCAGTCTCAATACAACTGAAACTCTCTGGCAATCTTTGCGTATAGGTTTATGAGCATAACGACCTCATTTGCGTAGTATCCGCATTTTGAAACGACGTAGGAGTCCGCTAGTGCGGCTAGCACAAATCATCGCTAGTGTCTATCTTGCTTTTGCTCTGGTGCTGACCGGAGTGACAGTTCTGATCGGTCCGATTGGTAACGCTTCCTTCCCCTTGCCTCGCCTTGGCCCGGCCGGCGAGCCTGTGATCGTGAGTATTGCCTACGGAACAGAGAAGCGTGAGTGGTTTGAAGAGGCCAAACGGCGCTTCGAGGCCACAAGCCCTCGTGTCGGCGGACGTCCGATCGAAGTTCAGCTTCAGGGTGTTGGCTCGCGCGAGATCGTATTCGAGATTGTCCAGGAGCAGCGCCAACCAACGGTCGTTAGCCCGGCCAGTTCGATCCAGATCGAGTTATTGCACCATGAGTGGCAGAAACGGAAGGGCACAAGTATTTTACTGAGCGGTGATGATGCGCCACGCCCGCTGGTGCTGACGCCGCTGGTGATGGTGGTATGGGAAGAACGCGCGAACATACTCTGGCCCAACGGCCCGAGAAACTTTTGGGATGATCTCCACAGCGCATTGCGCAATGCACGGGGATGGGAAGGGCTCGGCGGCGATGTACGTTGGGGGCCGGTAAAGTTCGGCCATACATCGCCGGAAACCTCCAACAGCGGTATGCAAACATTGGTGTTGATGGCCTATGGATATTATGACAAATCCCGCGACTTGACAATTCAGGAGGTCAACGATGCTCGGTTCCTTGAGTGGTTGCAGCAAATCGAACAGGCGGTCGCAGCGCCAGCCCCGAGTACCGGGGTGTTTATGGAGAACTTTGTGCGGCAAGGCCCAGGCGGTTATGATTTTGTGATGATCTACGAGAATCTGGCAATCCAGAATGCGGATGCAGCCAGCCGCCTCTGGGGGCCAATCCGGGTCTACTATCCGCCGGCGACGATTATCAGCGACCACCCCTATGCGATCCTGAATGCGCCCTGGGTCAGTTCCGAGCAACGGGCGGCAGCAGCTCGCTTTCGCGACTTTCTGCTTTCACGTGAGATCCAGGAGTTGGCGCTCCAGTCGGGATTTCGGCCCGTCGATCCCGAGGTTTCGATCCAGACCAACGACCCGAATAATCCATTTAATCGCTACGCGGCTTCTGGGATAACACCAGATATTACGCAACAGGTCGTTGTGCCGCCGGCTGAGGTTCTGAATGAGTTAATCGATGTGTGGACCGCAGAAATCCAGAGGTAACCAAACTATGCAACGTATCTGTTTTGTGTTGTTGATCACCCTGCTGGGCAGTGTGCTTGCCGGTTGCATCCAGGATAGCGGCGCCGGCGGCAACCAAGTTCCTGCTAACGTGCTGCAAATCACTCTAGCTTACAGCCCCGAAAAGGAAGGCTGGCTGCAAGAGCAGATCCAGGTTTTCAATGAGCAACGTAACGAAGTCAACGGGCAGCCGATTGTCGTTGAAGGCATCAACAAATCCAGCGGTTTGGCGCGCACCGAGCTAAAAAATGGCTCCCTTCAAGTCACTGCCTGGAGTCCATCGGCTGGAACTTGGCTGGAAGTGCTCAAGCAGGAATCAGGCAACCCCAACGTCGCTGTATCGAGTAATCCACTGATACTGACGCCGGTTGTGATTGGGATGTGGCGACCTATGGCTGAGGCGATGGGTTGGCCCAACAAGCCAATTGGCTGGGCCGATATGCTCGACCTGATCCAAGACCCCCAGGGATGGGGAAAATTTGGCCATCCCGAGTGGGGCAAATTCTCTTGGGGGCATACCGACCCAGAGATCAGTACAACCGCCCTATCGACGCTGATCGCCGAGTTCTATGCTGCCACCGGGAAGCAGCGCGGCTTAAACGTTGACGATGTGCGCAGCGCGGAGAGCCAGCAGTTCATCCGCGATCTTGGCGAAGGAATCAAACACTACGGATACAACACGCTGGTCTTCAGTGAGAATATGAAGAAGTTCGGCATCAGTTATATTTCTGCGTTCCCGATGGAAGAGATCACGCTGATCGATTTCAACAAGAACGATCCGCCCGCCGTCCCGCTTGTGGCCATCTATCCGATAGAAGGCACCTTCTGGCACGATAACCCCTTTATCGTTATGGCGAGCGCCAGCGAAACTGAACAGCAGGCCGCGCAGCAGTTCTACGATTTCCTCCTGACTGAAGAGAGTCAGCGCCAGGCGATGAGCTTTGGGTTTCGCCCGGCCAATGTCAATGTGCCGCTAGCCGACCCCATCAGTTCCGCATATGGGGTGCAGCCGCAAGGCGTGCAAAACATTCTAGAAACACCCAGTTCGGAAGTTATTGTCGCTGTGAAGAATTCGTGGGCGCAGAATCGCAAACGCGCCGATATTATTCTGGTGGTCGATACCTCGACGTCGATGGAGGGCGATAAGATTGAGTTGACCAAGGCCGGCCTCGAAAGCTTCCTCCTGCGCATCCTTCCCGAAGACCGCGTTGGCTTGATTACCTTCGATAGCCAGGCGAGAGAAGTTGTCGCGCCCCAACTGTTGTCTGAGAATCGTATCGAGCTCCAGACGGCGATTGGTGATATACGGGCGGATGGACGGACGGCTATCTTCGATGCGTTGGACCTTGCCCGCGAGTCGCTCGAAACTCTGCCGCAAACCGAGGAAGACCGCATCCGTGCGATTGTCCTGCTCAGCGATGGAGCGGATAACATGAGCGCCATCTCC